>NZ_WIBD01000028.1:0-10638 GCF_009495975.1 Pseudomonas sp. SZ57
GGAGCATGGGCACGATGGTGTTCTTGCGGACGACTATCGTTCCTCACGCTCCAGCGTGGGAATGCAGTGGGTGACGCTCTGCGTCACAGATCTGCGCCGCACCGCATCCTCTGGATCGGAGGCCGAGCACATGGAGTACTCATAGTTACATGCAGTCTTCGAACGCGCGGAATAAAAGGATTTGTTTGCGTATATGGCGTTTCAGTCGATACATTTTCGACGATCATACGGCCCTTTCGCGAACAAGTTCGCTCCCACGGCCTCCGGCCAGAATCAAAAGCGGACTTGTATAGGGTGATGGGCGCGGAGCATGGGCACGATGGTGATCTTGCGGGCGACTATCGTTCCTCACACGCCAGCATGGGCACGATGGTGTTCATGCGGACACCTGCGAGGCGGGTCAGAGCATCAGTTTGATGACGTGTTCGGAAGGGTCGCGGGACTTGCCGGCTTTTTCGAGTTCCTGCAAGTAGTCTTCCCATAGCGAAGCCTGGCGTGTGGCCAGTTCGTACAGGTATTCCCAGGTAAACAGGCCGCTGTCATGGCCGTCATCGAAAGTGAGTTTCAGCGCATATTGCCCGGCGGGCTCGACCTTGGTCAGGCCGACTCCCAGTTTGCCGAATTGCAGGATCGGCCGGCCGTGGCCCTGAACTTCGGCAGAAGGGGAATGCACCCGCAGAAATTCGGCGGATAAATGGTATTCCTCATCCGGCGCGTATTTCAGCGTCAGGGTCTTGGAGGCCTTGTGCAACTGGATGGCAGTGGGCAGAGCGGGCATGGCGGCAGTCTCGGGTTTCAAGCGTCGGGCAGAAGCAAAAAGCTGCAAGAGTGAACAACCTCTTGCAGCCTGAAATGCCAACCGCGTGTGGCTTAGAGAATATAACGCGACAGGTCTTCGTTTTCTGCCAGATCACCGAGGTGGCTGTTGACGTATTCCGCGTCGATCTCGATCGGCGCTGCGTCAGGGCTGATGGCCAGGTCACCGGCGCTGAACGAGACTTCCTCGAGCAGGCGCTCAAGCAGCGTGTGCAGGCGGCGGGCACCGATGTTCTCGGTCTTCTCGTTGACCTGCCAGGCAATCTCGGCCAGACGCTTGATGCCTTCAGGCTTGAACTCGATCTTCAGGCCTTCGGTCTTGAGCAGCTCGCGGTACTGTTCGGTCAACGACGCATGCGGCTCGCTGAGGATGCGCTCGAAGTCCTGGGGCGACAGCGCCTTGAGCTCAACGCGGATCGGCAGACGGCCCTGCAGCTCGGGGACCAGATCACTCGGTTTGCTCAAATGGAACGCACCGGACGCAATAAACAGGATGTGGTCGGTCTTGACCATGCCCAGTTTGGTATTCACCGTGCAGCCTTCGATCAGCGGCAGCAGGTCGCGCTGCACGCCTTCACGGGACACGTCGACACCGCCCGAGTTACCGCGTTTGGCAACTTTGTCGATCTCGTCGATAAACACGATGCCGTGTTGCTCGACCGCTTCCAGCGCCTTGGCTTTCAGCTCTTCTTCATTGACCAGACGGCCGGCTTCTTCTTCGCGTACCAGCTTGAGCGCTTCTTTGACCTTGAGCTTGCGGCTCTTGGTCTTGCCCTTGCCCATGTTGGCAAACAGGCTCTGCAACTGATTGGTCATCTCTTCCATGCCAGGCGGCGCGGAGATATCGACACCAACGGCTTCGTTGATCTCGATCTCGATTTCCTTGTCATCCAGCTGACCTTCGCGCAGACGCTTGCGGAACAGCTGACGGGTATTGGAATCGCTGCTCTGCGCCGGATCTTCGTTGAAGCCGACCCGGGCCGGTGGCAGCAGGGCATCGAGAATGCGCTCTTCGGCGGCATCTTCGGCGCGGTGACGCACCTTGACGATTTCCTGTTCGCGCAGCAGCTTGATCGCAGCGTCGGCCAGATCACGGATGATCGACTCTACATCGCGACCTACATAACCCACTTCGGTGAATTTGGTGGCTTCGACCTTGATGAACGGTGCGTTGGCGAGCTTGGCCAGACGACGGGCGATTTCGGTCTTGCCGACACCGGTCGGGCCGATCATCAGAATGTTCTTGGGGGTTACTTCGACACGCAGCTCTTCAGGCAACTGCATGCGGCGCCAGCGATTGCGCAGAGCAATGGCCACGGCGCGCTTGGCATCGTCCTGGCCGATGATATGGCGATTAAGTTCATGGACGATTTCGCGGGGAGTCATTGACATGGTTATTCACGGTCCTCTGTTGCGGGCAAGTCGATGGGGCCACAGGGTATGCGGCCCGGCAGCGGCTTAGCCGACGAGGTCCTGCTCCTCAATGGTGATGTTGTGGTTGGTGAACACGCAGATGTCGCCGGCGATATGCAGGGAAGTCTCGGCAATTTCGCGGGCCGACAGGTCGGTCTTGAGCAGCAGGGCGCGTGCGGCAGCCTGAGCGAATGCGCCGCCGGAGCCCATGGCGATCAGGCCGTCCTCGGGCTCGACCACGTCACCGTTGCCGGTGATGATCAGCGAGGCATCCTTGTTGGCGACGGCCAGCATGGCTTCAAGACGGCTCAGTGAGCGATCGGTGCGCCAGTCCTTGGCCAGTTCGACGGCTGCACGAACCAGATGCCCCTGGTGTTTTTCCAGTTGGGCCTCGAAGCGTTCGAACAGCGTGAATGCATCGGCGGTCGCGCCAGCGAAGCCGGCGATCACTTCACCGTGATACAGGCGGCGTACCTTTTTGGCGTTGCCTTTCATGACGGTGTTGCCCAGAGAAACCTGGCCGTCGCCAGCCATGACGACTTTACCGTGGCGGCGCACTGAAACGATGGTGGTCAAGGGAGAGTCTCCACACTGCGGGGCGAAAATGCCCTGATGCAAACTCATATGGGGGTGTGGGTGAGTATTTCAACCTTGAGGATGAACAGCGGGGATAACTGGCAGCTGACTGCCGGAGGCATAAATCTCCGGCAGTTGTAACGGCCTCTTCGCGAGCAAGCTCACTCCCACCTATAGCGCAGAGCGCTTTGCGCGCTCTGTTTCAGCTAGCGGCTCTGACGCTGTTGCAACAACAGGTTACTAAATCCGCCGCTTGCCAGTTGTTTCTGGGCAGTGGTCAGTTGTTCGCGGTTGCTGAACGGGCCGACCAGTACGCGATACCAGGTTTCATCCTTGACGGTGCCCGACTCGACGGTAGAGGTCTGGCCCAGCAGGATGATTTGTGCGCGGACTTTCTCGGCGTCAGCCTGTTTGCGGAACGAGCCCGCCTGCAGGAAGAACGTCGTCACCGCGGCCGGCTTGGTGGTCGCAACCGGCGGGGCTGGCGGAGGCGTCAGGCCGCTGAGGGCTGCCTGGGCACGTGCCGTGTCGATCTTGGCGGCCTGTTCCGGCGAGACCGGTGCCGTCGGTGCCACTGGCGGCGGGGTCTTCTCCGGCACGGCTTCGTTCGGCACGATCACTTCCGATTCCGGCAGCAATGTATAGAAGTCGTACTTGGGTTTGACCGGCGCCGTAGGGCTTGGCGGCGTCTTGTTCGCTTCGGCGATCTTTGCAGCCTTGGCGTCTGCCCTGACCCGCTTGACGTCATCGCCACCGGGTTCGAGCTTCATCAAAAAGACCACGAATGCGCCCACGGTCAAGCCAATCGCCAGCCACAACCATCCTGGAATCGGCTTCTTCGCGGGTGCCTGATAACGGCTGGCGCCCCGCTTGGGTGCCGGTTTCTTCTTCGCAACTGCCAACTTACATACGCTCCAGAGTTTCCAGACCCAACAGGTCCAGGCCTTGCTTGAGGGTGCGGCCGGTCAGTGCAGCCAGCCGCAGACGGCTCTGTTGCTGATCGGGGTTTTCCGCACCAAGGATCGGGCAGTTTTCGTAAAAGCTCGAAAACAGACCCGCAAGGTCATACAGGTAAGCACAAAGTACGTGCGGTGTGCCTTTTTCTGCGACGTTGTTCAGTGTTTCGGTGAACTGCGCCAGACGTGCGGCCAGTTCCTGTTCCTGCGGCGCGGCAAGGACAATCTTGCCCTTGCTGGCGTCAAACGCGCTGCCCAGCTTGCGGAACACGCCGGCCACACGGGTGTAGGCGTACAGCAGATAGGGCGCGGTGTTGCCTTCGAAACTGAGCATCTGATCGAAGTTGAAGTTGTAATCGCTGGCGCGGTGCTTGGACAGGTCGGCGTATTTCACCGCACTGATGCCCACGGCCTTGGCAATGCTGCGCAATTCCGCTTCGGCGACTTCCGGGTTCTTTTCCTTGACCAGCGTGTAGGCGCGCTCTTCGGCTTCATCGAGCAGGTCGATGAGCTTGACCGTGCCGCCATCGCGGGTCTTGAACGGGCGGCCATCGGCGCCGTTCATGGTGCCGAAGCCCATGTGTTCCAGTTGCATGCCGTCATGCACGAAACCGGCGCGGCGCGCCACTTCGAACACCTGCTGGAAGTGCAGGGCCTGACGCTGGTCGACGAAATACAGCACGCGGTCGGCCTTGAGCACCTTGCTGCGATAGCGGATCGCTGCCAGGTCGGTGGTGGCGTACAGATAACCACCACCGGCCTTTTGCACGATGACCGGCAACGGCGTGTCATCGGCGGTACGGAATTCTTCGAGGAACACGCATTGTGCGCCATTGCTCTCGACCAGCAGGCCCGTGGCTTTCAGGTCGTTGACCACATTGGCCAGGTCATCGTTATAGGCGCTTTCGCCCATCACGTCGGCCGGGGTCAGCTTGACGTTGAGGCGCTCGTAGGTTTCCTGGCAGTGCGACAGCGAGATGTCCTTGAAGCGCGTCCACAGCGCCAGGCACTCGGCATCGCCGGCCTGCAGCTTGACCACCAGACCACGAGCACGCTCGGCGAACTCTTCGGACTCGTCAAAGCGCTGCTTGGCGGCGCGGTAGAAGTTTTCCAGGTCGGACAGCTCGTCGCTGGTCGCCGGCTTTTCCTGCAGATAGGCCAGCAGCATGCCGAACTGGGTGCCCCAGTCGCCCACGTGGTTCTGACGAATGACCGTGTCACCGAGAAACGTCAGGACGTTCGCCACGCCGTCGCCAATAATGGTCGAGCGCAAATGGCCAACGTGCATTTCCTTGGCCAGGTTCGGTGCCGACAGATCGACCACCACGCGCTGTGCAGCGCCCGCCTTGCGCACCGACAGGTGCGCGTCGGCCAGCGCAGCGTCGAGGCGTGCGGCCAGCGCGGCAGTGTTCTGGAAGAAGTTCAGGAAGCCCGGGCCGGCAATTTCGACCTTGCTGACCTGCTCGTCGGCCGGCAGTGCGGCGATCAGCTTTTCAGCCAGGTCGCGCGGTTTCATGCCGGCAGGCTTGGCGAGCATCATCGCGATATTGCTGGCGAAGTCGCCGTGCGTCTTGTCGCGGGCGTTTTCCACCTGGATCGCCGGCGTCAGCCCTTCTGGCAAGACGCCCTCGGTGACGAGACGGGTCAGGGCTTGTTGAATCAGCTGGCGAATCGTGTCTTTCATGGTGCTCTCTTCGACCGCAAGCGCGGTGGCGCTTCGATGCGCGGGTGGAAAAACTCCGCATTATCCGTTGCTCAAGCCTGCTTGCCAACGGCGTGACTTAATAAAGATCCACAGGATCCACATCCAGCGACCATCTGACCTGCCGACCGCTGGGCATTTGCTCCAGCGCGAGCAGCCAGGTGGCTAGCAATTTATGCAAGGGCGCGCGGGCGCTGGACTGCACCAGCAGTTGCGCGCGATAACGCCCGGCGCGGCGTTCCATCGGTGCCGGAACCGGGCCCAGCAGCTCGATGCCGCCCAGCGCCATTTGCGCAACCAGTTGCTCGGCATCGCTGCAGGCCTGATCGAGAAAGGCCTCGGCCTGTCCCGGCTTGTGCGCTTCGGCGCGCAGCAGCGCGAGGTGTGAAAATGGTGGCAGCCCCGCCGAACGGCGCTCGCTCAAGGCCTGTTCCGCAAAGGCGAAATAACCCTGCTCGGTCAGCTGGATCAGCAGTGGGTGGTCGGCCAGGTGGGTCTGGATGATCACCTTGCCAGGCTCTTCGGCGCGCCCGGCACGACCTGCCACCTGCACGATCAATTGTGCCATGCGCTCGCTGGCGCGGAAGTCGCCGGAAAACAGCCCGCCATCGGCGTCCAGAATCGAGACCAGCGTGACCCGGGGAAAGTGATGGCCCTTGGCAAGCATTTGCGTGCCGACCAGAATGCACGGCTGACCGCGCTGGATCGTCGTGAACAGCTGGTTCATGGCGTCCTTGCGCGACGTGCTGTCGCGGTCGACACGCAGTACGGGGTAGTCCGGAAACAGAATCGCCAGGCGCTCTTCGGCGCGCTCGGTGCCGGCGCCTACCGGGCGTAAATCCACCTTGCCGCACGACGGGCACTGACGCGGTACACGCTCTACATACCCGCAGTGATGGCAGCGCAGCTCGCCCGAGCGCTGGTGCACGGTCATGCGTGCATCGCAGCGCTGGCAGCCGGACATCCAGCCGCAGTCGTGGCACAGCAAGGTTGGCGCAAAGCCGCGACGGTTGAGGAATACCAGGACCTGCTGGCCTGCCGCAAGCGTCTGGCCGATGGCCTGCTGCATGGGCCCGGAGATGCCGCTGTCCAGCGGTCGGCTCTTGACGTCCAGGCGCATGAAACGCGGCTGCTGTGCGCCGCCCGCGCGCTCATTCAGGCGCAGCAGGCCATAGCGGCCGGTGTAGGCGTTGTGCAGGCTTTCCAGGGAAGGCGTGGCCGAGCCCAGGACAATCGGAATGTTTTCCTGACGCGCGCGCACCAGGGCCAGATCGCGGGCGTGATAGCGCAGGCCTTCCTGCTGTTTATAGGAGCCGTCGTGTTCTTCGTCGATGATGATCAGGCCGGGGTTTTTCATCGGCGTGAACAGCGCCGAACGCGTGCCGATGATGATGTCCGCCTCGCCATCGCGAGCCGCCAGCCAGGCGTCCAGCCGTTCGCGGTCGTTGACCGCCGAGTGGACCAGCGCAATGCGCGCATTGAAGCGTTGCTCGAAGCGCGCCAGGGTCTGCGGGCCGAGGTTGATTTCCGGGATCAGCACCAGCGCCTGCTTGCCGGCCTCGAGGGTTTCACGGATCAGTTGCAGATAGACTTCGGTCTTGCCGCTGCCGGTGACGCCGGCCAGCAGAAACGCATGAAAGCTGTCGAACCCGGCGCGGATCGCTTCGTAAGCGGCGCGTTGTTCGGTGTTGAGCGGCAATTCAGGCTGGGCCAGCCAGTGTTCATGGCGTGCGCTGGGTGCATGGCTGCGAACCTCGACGTACACCAGCTCCTTGGCCAGCAACAGGTTGAGGCTGTCCTTGTTAAGCATCAGCTTGCTGAGCAGTTGATGCGCCACCCCGTGCGGGTGCTGGGCAAGAGTGGTCAGGGCCTCGCGCTGCTTGGGCGCGCGGGCGATGCGCGGATCGTCGACGCTGGCGCCGGGGGCCACGTGCCAGAAGCGTTCCTGGCGACTTTCGGCCAGTTCGCCCTGACGCAACAGCACCGGCAAGGCCCAGCTCAGTGTGTCTCCGAGGCTGTGCTGGTAATACTGCGAGGTCCACAGGCACAGCTTGAACAGCGCGGGTGGCAGCGGCGCTTCGCTGTCGAGCAGAGCGATTGCCGGCTTGAGCTTGTCGGCGGGCACTTCGCTGTGATCGACCACTTCCACCAGGATGCCGATCATTTCCCGGCGTCCGAACGGCACTCGCAGGCGCATGCCCGGCTGCAAGGCGCTGCGCGACACGCCCGCTGGGACGCGGTAGTCGAACAGGCGGCGAAGCGGCGAGGGCAGGGCAAGGCGCAGGATGGCGTCGGGCACGCGGTGTTTCCCTGTGGTGATAAGTGATGACGGAGGCGCGATCTTAGCAGACGACCGGTGTGAAGGTTCGCTTGCGTCGTTGCAATTGTCTGGTACTATCCGCAGCCTATTTCCGTGCGGTATTCAACAATAGTGTTGAGTGGCGGCGCGTTAGACCGAGGAAGTACCGATGAAAGCTGATATCCATCCAGTTTACGAAGCCATTGACGCTACCTGCAGCTGCGGCAATGTCATCAAGACCCGTTCCACCCTGGCCGCTCCTCTGAGCCTGGACGTGTGCAACGAGTGCCACCCGTTCTACACCGGCAAGCAGAAGACGCTTGACGTTGGCGGCCGTGTCGACAAGTTCAAATCCCGTTTCGGTGCGTTCGGCGCTACCAAAGCGAAGTAAGACTGGCTGCCCGATGGGCATCTCCAGGCTGCTTGAAAAGGCGCTCCTTGTGGGCGTCTTTTTTATGCCCGCGATTTGGGTGTCCGGCGCGCAGGCCTTCTGCCCGGCACCTGCCTCGTTGCCGGTCGCACAGGTACAGCGAGTGGTCGACGGCGACACCTTGAAGCTGACCGATGGCCGCAGTGTGCGGATGATCGGGCTCAATACGCCTGAAACCGGCAGGAAAGGCCGGTCGGCCGAACCGTTTGCCGAGGCGGCGAAAAAGCGCTTGCAGACGCTGGTCAATGAAAGCGGCGGCAAGGTCAGGCTGCGTATCGGCCGGCAGGGCAAGGATCATTACGGCCGCACGCTGGCCAACGTCTATGACCGTAAAGGCGCCAACCTCGAGGCGCAGTTGCTCAGCGAAGGGCTGGGCTATCTGGTGGCCGTTGCGCCCAATGTCAGGCTGGTCGCTTGCCAGCAGGGCGCGGAGCGTCAGGCTCGTCAAGCGCGGCTGGGTGTGTGGCGCAATTCGCCGGTGCAGTCCTCGGCCCGACTGAGCAAAAGCGGGTTCGCGATTGTGTCCGGTCAGGTCAGGCGTGTGCAGCGCAACTGCGGTGGTATGTGGATCGAGTTGCAGGGCTCGCTGGTTCTGCGTATCGCGCCTGCCCACCTGAGTGCATTCGATACGGCGACGCTCCAGCGCCTCGAAGGACGGCAGGTCGAAGCGCGTGGCTGGGTCGTCGATCGCTCCCGGCGCGGAGGCCTGAAAAAGGGGCAGTCCCGCTGGCAGCTGTCACTGACCCATCCCGCAATGCTGGACCTTTCACGCCGTTAGAAGCGCCCTTCAAACCGGTGATCTGACGAGCCTGACCGAGTGTTCACGTTTCAGGCCTCTAAGCGTAAAGTCTAAGCCCGAGCCTATTGACAGCAGTGACTGGTCAGTCTTGTTAGGACTATGCATCTTGCGTATCCTCGGCGGTCCGTCTGTCCCACAGTAAAAAAAGCGGAATCCAATACATGTCAGATCTGAAAACTGCCGCGCTCGAATACCATGCCAATCCTCGTCCGGGGAAGCTGAGCGTCGAACTCACCAAGCCGACTGCAACCGCTCGTGACCTGGCTCTGGCCTACAGCCCTGGCGTTGCTGAACCCGTGCGTGAAATTGCCCGTGACCCCGAGCTGGCTTACAAGTACACCGGCAAAGGCAACCTGGTAGCAGTTATTTCCGATGGCACCGCGATTCTCGGCCTCGGCGATCTGGGTCCATTGGCTTCCAAGCCGGTCATGGAAGGTAAAGGGGTTCTGTTCAAGCGCTTCGCCGGTATCGACGTTTTCGATATCGAAGTCGATTCCGAAAGCCCGCAGGCGTTCATCGACACCGTCAAGCGTATCTCCATCACCTTCGGTGGCATCAACCTGGAAGACATCAAGGCGCCTGAGTGCTTTGAAATCGAGAAGGCGCTGATCGAACAGTGCGACATCCCGGTTTTCCACGATGACCAGCACGGTACCGCGATCGTGACAGCGGCCGGCATGATCAACGCACTGGAAATCGTCGGCAAGACCCTCGATTCGGCGAAGATCGTCTGCCTGGGCGCTGGCGCTGCGGCCATCTCCTGCATGAAGCTGCTGGTGAGCATGGGCGCGAAGATCGAAAACATCTTCATGGTCGACCGTACTGGCGTTGTCCACTCCGGCCGTACCGACCTGAACCAGTACAAGGCTGCATTCGCCCACGCTACCGAGAAGCGCTCGCTGACCGACGCACTGGATGGCGCTGACGTATTTGTAGGCTTGTCCGGTCCTAACCTGCTGAGCGCTGAAAACCTCAAGCTGATGGCCAAGGACCCGATCGTGTTCGCCTGCTCGAACCCTGATCCGGAAATTTCCCCGGAACTGGCTCACGCCACCCGCAGCGACGTGATCATGGCCACTGGCCGTTCGGACTACCCGAATCAGGTCAACAACGTACTCGGCTTCCCGTTCATCTTCCGTGGTGCCCTGGACGTTCGCGCCAAGCGCATCAACGAAGAAATGAAAATCGCCGCGGCCAACGCCCTGCGCGAACTGGCCAAGCTGCCTGTGCCACAGGAAGTCAGCGACGCCTACGGCGGCATCAAACTGGAATTCGGTCGTGAGTACATCATTCCGAAGCCAATGGACACCCGCCTGCTGGGCCTGATCTCCGATGCAGTGGCCAAGGCCGCCATCGAGACCGGCGTTGCCACCCTGCCGTATCCGAAGCACTACCCGCTGACCAGCGTGGATGACGTGTTCAAGGGTTGATCCCTGACCCAATAAAAAACCCCTGCAGCGATGCAGGGGTTTTTTTATGCCTTGGATACCCTGCACTTGTGGGGCATTTTCAGGGATTGAACTGGCCTCTTCGCGAGCAAGCTCGCTCCCACATAGCCCCGGATTATCCTGAAAGTCCCTGAGTCCGTGGGAGTGAGCTTGCTCACGAAGAGGCCTGTGCAGCCGCTGAAAATCTACTGACCCACTA
>NZ_WIBD01000028.1:10749-225886 GCF_009495975.1 Pseudomonas sp. SZ57
TGCTCACGAAGAGGCCAGTGCAACCTCTGAAAATCTACTGACCCACTAATACGCCTTCGCGAGCAAGCTCGCTCCCACAAAGCCCCGGATTATCCCCGAATCCGTAGGAGTGAGCTTGCTCACGAAGAGGCCTGTGCAGCCGCTGAAAATCTACTGACCCACTAATACGCCTTCGCGAGCAAGCTCGCTCCCACATAGCCCCGGATCATCCCCGAGTCTGTGGGAGTGAGCTTGCTCACGAAGAGGCCAGTGCAGCCTCTGAAAATCTACTGATCCATTAAGTCTGTGCTATCAGAACAAATCGATCGGCGCGGACTCATCTGCCGGTAACGGGCTGCCCGGTGCGCTGCTGCCGCCCAGTTCGTTGACGCTTGGCGGTGTGTCTTCGCTTTTGAACAGCTCGAAGAATGCGTTCGGCGTGCTTGGCGTAGCGGCGCGGCCACTCAATGGGTCGACGCGCAGGCTGAGAATGCCTGGCGGTTCGGCCTGCTGATGCGGCGGCTTGTCCTTGAGCGCAGCGCTCATGTAGTCCATCCAGATCGGCAGCGAGACGGTCCCACCGAATTCGTGACGGCCGAGGCTTTCAGGCTGATCGAAACCACTCCACACCGTCGTCACGTAGTCCGCGTTATACCCGGAGAACCAAGCATCCTTGGACTCGTTGGTGGTACCGGTCTTGCCCGCGATGTCCGGTCTGTTCATGGACAGCGCGCGGCGCCCGGTGCCGCGCTTGATCACGTCCTGCAGCATGCTGTTCAAAATGTACGTGGTGCGGCCATCGACAATGCGCTCGGCAACGGCAGGCGCTTGCGGCTGGGCGGGTGCGCCCGGTGGACCCGCAACGACGCTCGGGCTGTCATGCACGGCAAACGTCGACGTATTGGGCGCTGTGTTCACATCGTTGACCGGAACGCTTGGCGGGTTGGCGACAAACAGGGTCTGGCCGTCACGGTTCTCGATGGTCTGGATCAGATAAGGGCTGACCTTGTAACCGCCGTTGGCGAAGGTCGCCCAGCCAGTGGCGATTTCCATCGGAGTCAATGTCGCCGTACCCAGTGCCAGCGACAGGTTGCGCGGCAAGTCCTGCTTGGAGAAGCCGAAGCGGGTGATGTAGTCGATGGTGCTGTCGATGCCGAGGGCCTGGAGCAGGCGGATCGATACCAGGTTACGAGACTTGTACAGCGCCTCGCGCAGGCGGATCGGCCCAAGGAAGGTGTTGGTGTCATTTTTCGGACGCCATACCTTGTCCAGGTATTCGTCGACGAACACGATAGGCGCGTCGTTCACCAGGCTGGAAGCGGTGTAACCGTTATCGAGCGCGGCGCTATAGATGAACGGCTTGAAGCTGGAGCCCGGTTGACGTTTGGCCTGCATGGCGCGGTTGTAGTTGCTCTGCTCGAACGCAAAGCCGCCGACCAGCGCGCGAATGGCACCGTTTTGCGGATCAAGCGATACCAGGGCGCTCTGCGCGACGGGAATTTGACTAAATTTCAGCGAGCCATCGTCCTGGCGCAGCAGGCGGACGAGGTCGCCAACTTTTGCAACGTCACCCGGCTGCTTCGGATTGGCGCCCAGGCTGTTGGTATTCAGGTAAGGCCGTGCCCACTTCATGGTGGCCCAGTCGACGGTTTCTTCCTTCTCGCCATTGCGGGTCAGGACGCGCAGACCGGTCTTGTCGACCTGAGTCACGATGCCTGGCTCAAGGCCGTTGATCGTGCGCTGTTTGGTCAGTTCCTGTACCCAGTTGGCGCGGGTCATGCCCGGGAAGCGGCTTTCCGGACCACGGTAGCCGTGGCGCTGGTCGTAATCGATCAAGCCCTGCTGGATGGACTTGTTGGCGTGTTCCTGAAGGTCGCTCGGCACGGTGGTGGTGACGCGGAAGCCTTCTGTATAGGCCTCGCTGCCATAACGGCCGACCATTTCTGCCCGCGCCATCTCAGCGATGTACGGCGCATTCACTTCCGGCGTCGGCACGTGATAGCTGGCGTTGAGCGGTTCGTTCAAAGCGGCCTGGTAAGCGGTCTGGTCGATCTTGCCCAGGCGGTACATGCGGCCGAGGATCCAGTCGCGACGTTCCTTGGCACGGGTCGGGTTGGCCAATGGGTTGAAACGTGACGGTGCCTTGGGCAGACCGGCAATCATGGCCATTTGCGCAAGGCTTACATCGCGAATCGATTTGCCATAGTAGACTTGCGCCGCCGCCTCGATCCCGTAGGCGCGGTTACCCAGATAAATCTTGTTGACGTACAGCTCGAGAATCTCGTCCTTGGTAAGTTGGCGCTCGATTTGCAAGGCCAAGAGAATCTCGGTGGTTTTGCGCGAAAAGCTGCGCTCGCTGGTCAGGAAGAAGTTTTTCGCGACCTGCATGGTGATGGTACTGCCGCCTGACTGAATATGGCCGCTCTTGACCAGCTGAGTGGCGGCGCGCATCAGGCTGCCCGGGTCGACGCCATAGTGGTTGGCGAAGTTGTCGTCTTCGGCCGACAGCAGTGCGTTGATGAAATTGGGCGGGATTTCCGCGAAGCGAATCGGCGTGCGGCGCATTTCACCGAACTCGGCAATCAGCTTGCCGTCGCTGGTGAACACGCGCAGGGGGATTTGCAGTTGAATGCTTCGCAGCGCGTCAACGGAGGGCAGGGTCGGGCTCAGGTAAAGAAACGCGCCGCTCAGGCCAAGCAACAGCGAGCAGAATACCGCGACGAGGGACCACCAGAAAAACTTCAGCAGGCGTATCAAGGCTTTTGGATTTCCAGAAAAAATAATGGGTTAAGCGCAGGCATTTACAAATGAACATGCCTTGAAGCTTTATTAAATGAAAAAAACGCTGGGCATTATAAGCATTTTTCGTCCCCAAGCGTGATTTGCGCTACTGTCAAGGCTGTCGACCGTGACGTTGGCCCGAAATAACTCCGTAAGTGACGGAAACTCATAGGAATCAGGTTGTGTTCGAACTCTTCAGTAAGAAGGCCAACACCCTTCTAGGGATCGATATTAGCTCCACCTCGGTAAAACTCCTGGAATTGAGTCGTTCCGGCACCCGTTACAAGGTCGAGTCTTACGCAGTAGAGCCATTGCCGGCCAACGCTGTCGTCGAAAAGAACATTGCCGAACTCGAAGGGGTCGGGCAGGCGTTGTCACGCGTACTCGTCAAGGCCAAGACCAGCGTCAAGATCGTGGCGGTTGCCGTGGCCGGTTCGGCGGTGATCACCAAGACCATCGAGATGGACGCCGGTCTTTCCGACGATGATATGGAAAACCAGCTCAAGCTTGAAGCTGACCAGTACATCCCCTATCCGCTGGAAGAAGTCGCCATCGATTTCGAAGTGCAGGGCTACTCGGTGCGCAACCCCGAGCGCGTCGAGGTGTTGCTGGCTGCCTGCCGCAAGGAAAACGTCGAAGTACGCGAGGCCGCGCTGGCACTGGCCGGGCTGACCGCGCGCGTCGTCGATGTCGAGGCCTATGCCCTGGAGCGTTCGTTCGGTTTGCTGGCTGCGCAACTGGGCAATGGCCATGACGAGCTGACGGTGGCCGTGGTCGATATCGGCGCCACCATGACTACCCTGAGCGTGCTGCATCACGGCCGGATCATCTATACCCGCGAGCAGCTGTTTGGCGGGCGCCAGTTGACTGACGAAATCCAGCGCCGCTACGGGCTCTCCATGGAGGAAGCCGGGCTTGCCAAAAAGCAGGGCGGCTTGCCCGACGACTACGTCAGCGAAGTGCTCGACCCCTTCAAGGAAGCGCTGGTGCAGCAGGTTTCCCGCTCCCTGCAGTTCTTCTTTGCGGCCGGTCAATACAACTCTGTGGATCACATCATGCTGGCAGGCGGCACGGCTTCGATTTCAGGGCTGGAGCATCTGATCCAGCGACGCATCGGCACGCCGACCATGGTCGCCAACCCGTTTGCCGACATGGCCCTGAGCTCCAAGGTCAATGCCGGCGCCCTGGCCAGTGACGCGCCGGCGCTGATGATCGCCTGTGGCCTGGCGTTGAGGAGCTTCGACTGATGGCGCGGATCAACTTATTACCGTGGCGCGAAGAGCTTCGCGAAGAACGAAAGAAGCGCTTCCTGACCGCACTGGTCGGCGTGCTGGTGGTGTCAGTCGGCATTCTGTTTCTGATCGATCGTTACGTCAGCAACGCCATCGAGCATCAGATGGCGCGCAATGCCTTTCTGCAGACGCAGATCGCCCAGCTCGATATCCGCATCAAGGAGATCAGTGATCTCAAGGCTCGGCGCAAACAGCTGCTCGAGCGCATGAAGATCATTCAGGATCTGCAAGGCAACCGCCCGATCACCGGGCGCGTCTTCGATCAACTGGCGCGGACCCTGCCGGACGGCGTCTATTACTCGCAGGTCAAAATGACCGACAAGCTGATCGCCATCAATGGCGCTGCCGAGTCGAACAACCGGGTTTCCGACCTGATGCGCAACCTTGAAGCCTCTGACTGGCTGGAAGCGCCGAGCCTGACCGAGGTCAAGGCCACCACGGCCGGTGCTGTGGATCAGGCCAACGTCTTTCAGCTGACCGTACGCCAGACCCAGCCGCCGGTTGCCGCTGCCCCGGGAGCCAAGCCATGAATATGTCCGAATGGCTGGAAGGGCTGCGCAAGGTCGATCTGAGCGAGCTGGACCTGAACAACCTGGGCTCATGGCCCGCAGCGGTCAAGGCCATTGCCGGGGTGCTGGTTGCGGTCATGATTTTCGCGCTGGGTTATTTCTTCTTTATCCAGGACCTGGAAACCCAGCTGGAAAGCGCTCAGACCAGCGAGGTGACGCTCAAGGAGCAGTTCTCCAACAAGGCCTTCCAGGCGGCCAACCTCGAGCCGTACAAGAAGCAGATGGAAGAAATGGAAAACACCTTCGGCGCTCTGTTGCGGCAATTGCCCAGCGACACCGAGGTGCCCGGCCTGCTTGAGGACATCACCCGCACCGGACTGGGAAGCGGGCTCGAGTTCGAGGAAATCAAGCTGCTGCCCGAGGCGGTCCAGCAGTTCTACATCGAGCTGCCGATACAGATCACCGTGGTCGGTGGTTATCACGATCTGGCGACCTTCGTCAGCGGCGTAGCCAGCCTGCCGCGCATCGTCACGCTGCATGATTTCGAGATCAAGCCGGTCGATTCCAAGGTGCCGACCAAGTTGCGCATGAGCATTCTGGCCAAGACCTACCGCTACAACGATGAAGGGCTGAAGAAATGAGGGCGGCGCGATTGCTGTGCGTCAGTGTGGTTCTGGCAGGGCTCGCCGGGTGCGGTAATGACAATGATTTTGCCGATCTGTCCGAGTTCATGGATCAGGCCAGAGCCCGCCCGAGTGGCAACATCGAGCCGCTCCCCAAATTTCGACCGTACGAGGCGTTCACCTATAACGCTTCCACGTTGCGCAGTCCTTTTCAGCCGCCGGTCAAGATCGACCTGCTCAACCGCCAGAAGGGTTCACGGCTGGTGGCGCCGGACGAACACCGGGTCAGGCAGTTCCTTGAAGGCTTCAATATCGAGTCGTTCGAGATGGTCGGCACGATTGGCAACGAGTCAGGGACATTTGCCCTGCTGCGCGGTGCTGGAGGTGTTCATCGCGTCAAGGTGGGCGATTATCTGGGGCGTAACAACGGCCGGGTAGTGTCGATCGGCGACGCGCAGGTTGATGTCATCGAAATTGTTCCTGATGGAGAGGGGGCGTGGCTGGAAAGGCCGCGCACTATCGCCCTCAAAGAACGCTCATGAAGTGGGCAAGGCCAAGTATGCACAGTAGCGCTCAACGGAAATTGATCATGACCCGGATTCTCTCGATTATCGGCGTGTCGTTATGCATCGCGATGCTGTCGCCGGTTCTCCAGGCTGCCAACCTCAAGACCCTGGATGTCGCCGCCCTGCCGGGTGACCGCATCGAGCTGAAGCTGGCATTCGACGCCCCGGTGCCTGCACCGCGCGGTTACACCACGTCGCAACCGGCGCGCATTGCGCTGGACCTGCCGGGCGTTACCAGCCAGCTGGCGACCAAAAGTCGTGATCTGGGGACCGGCAATGCGCGCAGTGTGGTCGTGGTACAGGCTCAGGACCGCACCCGGGTGATCATCAACCTGACCACGCTTTCGCCGTACAGCTCCCGCGTCGATGGCAACAACCTGTTCGTGGTCATCGGCCAGGGTGCCGGCGCCGCGCAAGCCTCTCAGCCGACCACCGCAATGGGCGCGCAACGGGTCGCAGCGCCACCGCCCGCGCCGGCATCCGCCAGGCCGTTCATCCCTGCTGGCGTCAAGGCCATCCGGAATGTCGACTTCCAGCGTGGCGAGCTGGGTGAAGGCAATGTGGTCATCGACCTGAGCAACCCCAGCATTGCCCCGGATATTCAGGAGCAGGGCGGCAAGATCCGCGTGGACTTCGCCAAGACCCAACTGCCCGAACCGCTGCGCGTCCGCCTGGACGTCAAGGACTTCGCCACGCCGGTGCAGTTCGTCAGTGCTTCGGCGACAGGTGACAAAGCCAGCATTCTGATCGAGCCGTCGGGCGCCTTCGACTACTCGGCGTTCCAGACCGAAAACAAGCTGACGATCAGCGTGCGCCCGTTGACCAACGAGGATCTGGACCGCCGCGCCGCCGACAAGCCGGTGTACACCGGTGAAAAGCTGTCGCTGAACTTCCAGGACATCGATGTGCGTTCGGTACTGCAACTGATCGCCGACTTCACCAACCTCAATCTGGTGGCCAGTGATACGGTCCAGGGCGGCATCACCCTGCGTCTGCAGAATGTGCCATGGGATCAGGCGCTGGACCTGGTGCTGAAAACCAAGGGCCTGGACAAGCGCAAGGTCGGCAACGTTCTGCTGGTCGCACCAGCCGATGAAATTGCCGCCCGCGAGCGTCAGGAGCTGGAATCGCTCAAACAGATCGCCGAGCTGGCGCCCCTGCGCCGCGAACTGCTGCAGGTCAATTACGCCAAGGCAGCCGACATCGCCAAGCTGTTCCAGTCCGTGACCAGCGCCGAGTCCAAGGCCGACGAGCGCGGCTCGATCACGGTGGACGACCGGACCAACAACATCATTGCCTACCAGACCCAGGAACGACTCGACGAGCTTCGTCGTATCGTGTCGCAACTGGACATCCCGGTACGCCAGGTGATGATCGAGGCGCGCATCGTCGAGGCCAACGTCGATTACAACAAGCAGCTCGGGGTACGCTGGGGCGGTTCTACCAACACCAGCGGCAGCGGCAAATGGACAACCTACGGGCTCGATAATAATGGCGACGAGGCCGGTAACACTGGCAGCAGTGTGACCTCCAACGTGCCGTTCGTGGACCTGGGCGCCGCTGATGCGACGACCGGTATCGGCCTGGGCTTCGTGACCAACAACACGCTGCTGGACTTGGAACTGAGCGCGATGGAGAAAACCGGTAACGGTGAAATCGTCTCCCAGCCCAAGGTGGTCACTTCCGACAAGGAAACCGCCAAGATCCTCAAGGGTACGGAGATTCCGTATCAGGAATCCAGCTCCAGCGGTGCGACCACCGTGAGCTTCAAGGAGGCCTCCCTGTCGCTTGAGGTAACGCCGCAGATCACCCCGGACAATCGCATCATCATGGAAGTGAAGGTCACCAAGGATGAGCCGGACTACCTGAATGCGGTGCTGGGTGTGCCGCCGATCAAGAAGAACGAGGTCAACGCCAAAGTGCTGATTTCCGACGGCGAGACCATCGTCATCGGTGGTGTGTTCTCGAATACGCAAAGTAAAGTTGTCGATAAAGTGCCATTTCTTGGCGATGTACCGTATCTTGGCCGGCTTTTCAGGCGCGATGTGGTATCCGAGTCCAAATCCGAGCTGTTGGTATTTCTGACTCCGCGTATCATGAACAACCAGGCGATTTCTGTGAGTCGTTGATTTTGTGCGAAATTTAATACTTGTGGGGCCGATGGGTGCTGGCAAGAGCACCATCGGCCGTTTGCTTGCCAAAGAATTGCGACTGCCGTTCAAGGATTCCGACAAGGAAATCGAGCTGCGTACGGGCGCCAACATTCCCTGGATCTTCGACAAGGAAGGCGAGCCGGGTTTTCGTGATCGCGAGCAGGCCATGATTGCCGAACTGTGCGACGCCGATGGCGTGGTTCTGGCCACCGGCGGTGGCGCGGTCATGCGCAGCGAAAATCGCCATGCACTGCGGGCCGGCGGGCGCGTGGTTTATCTGCACGCCTCGATCGAGCAGCAGGTGGGGCGCACCGCGCGTGATCGCAATCGTCCTTTGCTGCGTACCGCCGATCCTGCCCGGGTCCTTAGCGAGCTGCTGGCCATCCGTGACCCGCTCTATCGGGAAATCGCCGATATCGTGATTGAAACCGATGAGCGGCCACCCCGAATGGTGGTTCTCGAGATACTGGCGCGACTGGCAGAGCTTCCTCCCCGTTAAAGCGCAGGCGAAAATGCGCTATTCTCGTCGCCCAGCAAAACAGCGTCGGTTCGTGGCCTTGCGTCATGACCTGCTGAAGCACAAACCGTCCAATCGGTAATCAATGTGGGGACACATGCAGACACTTAAGGTCGAGCTTGGTGAGCGTAGCTACCCGATCCATATTGGCGAAGGCCTGCTGGATCAGCCCGAGCTCCTGACCCCGCATATCGTCGGGCGTCAGGTGGCTATCGTCTCCAACACGACAGTGGCACCGCTGTATCTGGAACGCCTGACGCAAACCCTGGCCGGTTACAACGTTCTGCCGATTGTTCTGCCCGATGGCGAGGCATTCAAGAACTGGGAAACCCTGCAGACCATTTTCGATGGCCTGCTGACCGCTCGTCATGATCGTCGCACCACGGTCATCGCCTTGGGTGGCGGGGTGATCGGCGACATGGCCGGGTTCGCTGCCGCCTGTTATCAGCGCGGCGTGAACTTCATCCAGATCCCGACCACGCTGCTGTCTCAGGTGGACTCGTCGGTTGGCGGCAAGACCGGCATCAATCATCCGCTGGGCAAGAACATGGTGGGTGCCTTCTATCAGCCGAGTGTGGTGCTGATCGATACCGCCTCGCTCAACACCCTGCCCGCGCGTGAGCTGTCCGCCGGGCTGGCGGAAGTCATCAAATATGGTCTGATCTGCGACGAGCCCTTTCTGACCTGGCTCGAAGAGCACGTCGATGCACTGCGCGGGCTGGACCAGGCGGCGCTGACCGTAGCCATCGAACGTTCCTGCGCCGCCAAGGCGCTGGTGGTCGGCGCCGATGAGCGCGAGTCCGGTGTTCGTGCGACATTGAACCTGGGTCACACATTCGGGCACGCCATCGAGACGCATATGGGCTATGGTGTCTGGCTGCATGGCGAGGCGGTTGCTGCCGGGACGGTCATGGCGCTGGAAATGTCCTCGCGCCTGGGCTGGATCAGCACGCACGAGCGGGATCGCGGCATTCGCCTGTTTCAGCGTGCCGGGCTGCCGGTCGTGCCGCCGCAGGAGATGACGGAAGACAATTTCCTCGAACACATGGCGATCGACAAGAAAGTCATCGACGGTCGCCTGCGTCTGGTGCTGTTGCGCCGGATGGGTGAAGCGGTTATCACGGACGAATATCCAAAAGAAGTATTACAGGCCACTCTGGTTGCGGATTATCGCGCCCTGGTGGATCAGCTCAGAGGTTAACGGAAACCCCATGACTAGTTTGCATGCCGACGAGGCCTTCCTCGGCCATTATCAGTTGAGTCATGACCCCTTTGCGGCGCGGGTACCTGGCTTCAAATTCTTTCCTGCCCAACGCAAGCCTGTGCTGGGTCAGCTTCATCATCTGGCGCGCTACAGCCAACTGCTGCTGGCGGTCACCGGGCCTCAGGGCAGCGGCAAGACCCTGCTGCGCCAGGCACTGGTGGCAAGCACCAACAAGCAGTCGGTGCAAAGTGTCGTGATTTCTGCGCGCGGTGCCGGCGATGCCGCGGGCGTGCTGCAGCAGGTCGCGCAGGCGCTGAGCGTCGCGCAGGCTGAAATGCAGTCGATCCTGTCGCAGGTCGTGCAGCTCGGGCTGACCGGCCAGGAAGTCTACCTGCTGGTTGACGATGCGGAACAACTTGGCGATTCGGCGCTCGAAGCGTTGCTGGGTCTTGCTGCGGGAACGCCTGAAGGGCGTCCGCATGTATTCCTGTTCGGAGAGCCATCGCTGCTCGATCGTCTCGATCAGATGTGTGCCGACCTGCAGGGCGATGTCGAAGGCGAACGCTTTCACGTCATCGAGCTGCAACCCTATACGGAAGAGGAAACCCGGGAGTATCTGGCTCAGCGTCTGGAGGGTGCAGGGCAGGGAATCGCGTTGTTCACCGCCGACCAGATCACCGATATTCATGAACAGTCCGATGGCTGGCCTGGCGCAATCAACCAGGTAGCCCGCGATTCAATGATCGAGGCGATGATCGCGAGTCGTTCTGCGGTCAAGCGTCCAAGTGTGGGGTTCAAAATGCCGAAAAAACACGTATTGGCCTTGGGTGCCGTCGTCATAGTGGCCGTGGCAGCAGCTGTGCTGATCCCGGGTCGCGGCGACAAGACGGGTACACCCGCCAATGCCCCGGCTTCCGCTCAGGCGCAACTGCCGCTGGGTGAAGGCAAGCCAACTGCTCAACAATCGAACAACGGTAGCCCGGCCATCGAATTCGCTGGCAACTCCCAGCCGATGCCGTTGCCGATGAATGGCTCTCAGCCGGTGATGCGCGGGCCTCTGGCTGAAGCTGCCGGTTCCAGTGATTCCGACGAAGACGCCGTGCCGACAGGTTCGCCTGCCCAGCCGCCGACCGTGACCACCACTGCGCCGCCAGCCGGTGTTCCGGCAGGTCAGGCTGCAGCGCAGACGCCTCGTTCGTCCATCCCTGCACCGACCCCGGCACCTGCGCCAGCCGCCAAGCCGGCCCCTGCGCAGACTCAGGTCGCAACAGCCAAGCCTGCCCCGACTCCGGCTCCGGCTGCCAAGCCGGCTGAAAAACCGGCAGCGGCGGCGGCCAAACCGGCTGCCGGCGGTAGCTGGTACAGCAGCCAGGCACCAGGCCACTACGTGGTGCAGATTCTCGGCACCAGCTCCGAAGCGACGGCTCAGGCTTACGTTGCAGAGCAGGGTGGCGAGTACCGTTATTTCAAGAAAACCCTGCAGGGCAAGCCGCTGTACGTCGTGACGTACGGCAACTTTCCTGACCGTGCTGCCGCCCTGGCAGCCATCAAGGTATTGCCAGCCAAGGTTCAGGCTGGTAAACCTTGGCCTCGTACTGTCGCCAGCGTCCAACAAGAGCTCGGCGCCACTCGTTAAAGTCGCAGCGGCCCTACCCGGGCCGTTTGCCGATTTACCTGACTTAACCCGCCTGCGCGCGCGGCCTATCGGCCCCGCGCCTTGCGGCGTCTGCGTTACAAGCGCCTTACAGTCTCCCGTCGCGTCAGTCAGATTCATGAAGAAATACTTTGACTAGCACAGCGACCCGTTTTAAAACTTTCATAATTGCGACATTGATTATCAGCCAGTCGTCGTTAAATTTGTTAGCCCTTGTGTCGCTGTGTACAATGACCTCCGTTTTGCCTGTCCGAAGCTGGCGTACGTTCGGCGTGACAGGTAATTGGTTGAATTAAAAGGAAATTTGCCTCGCATAGAGGCAGCCTGGTGAGAAAGTGTCTATGAAAGCAGGTCTGTACCAACCAGATGAATTCAAGGATAACTGCGGCTTCGGCCTGATCGCTCATATGCAGGGCGAGCCCAGTCATCACCTGTTGCAGACGGCCGTTCAGGCCCTGACCT
Organism: Pseudomonas sp. SZ57; assembly: GCF_009495975.1. Classification (NCBI taxonomy): domain Bacteria; kingdom Pseudomonadati; phylum Pseudomonadota; class Gammaproteobacteria; order Pseudomonadales; family Pseudomonadaceae; genus Pseudomonas; species Pseudomonas sp. SZ57. The sequence continues at coordinate 22,490 of NZ_WIBD01000028.1, forward strand.
GCATGACCCACCGTGGCGGTATCAACGCCGACGGCAAGACCGGCGACGGTTGCGGTCTGTTGATTCAGAAGCCCGATGGCTTCCTGCGTGCAATCGCCAAGCAACACTTCGACGTCGATCTGCCCCGCCAATATGCTGTGGGCATGGTGTTCCTCAATCAGGACGACGCCAAGGCCGACGCCGCACGCGAAAACATGAACCGCGAAATCCTCGCCGAAGGCCTGGATCTGGTGGGCTGGCGTCAGGTGCCGATCGATACCAGCGTTCTGGGTCGTCTGGCGCTGGAGCGTCTGCCGAAAATCGAGCAGGTATTCATTGGCGGTGAAGGCCTGAGCGATCAGGAATTCGCCATCAAACTGTTCAGTGCGCGTCGCCGCTCGTCGGTGTCCAACGCCGCAGATACCGATCACTACATCTGCAGCTTTTCGCACAAGACCATCATTTATAAAGGCCTGATGATGCCGGCCGACCTCACGGCCTTCTTCCCGGACCTGAGCGACGAGCGTCTGCAGACCGCTATCTGCGTGTTCCACCAGCGCTTTTCCACCAATACCCTGCCGAAATGGCCGCTGGCGCAGCCGTTCCGCTTCCTCGCCCACAACGGCGAGATCAACACCATTACCGGCAACCGCAACTGGGCACAGGCGCGGCGCACCAAGTTCACCAACGATCTGATGGATCTGGACGAGCTGGGCCCGCTGGTCAACCGCGTGGGTTCTGACTCGTCGAGCATGGACAACATGCTCGAGCTGATGGTCACCGGCGGCATCGACCTGTTCCGTGGCGTGCGCATGATCATTCCGCCTGCGTGGCAGAACGTCGAGACCATGGACCCGGATCTGCGGGCGTTCTATGAATACAACTCCATGCACATGGAGCCGTGGGACGGCCCTGCGGGTGTGGTGATGACCGAAGGTCGTCATGCGGTCTGCCTGCTCGACCGCAACGGCCTGCGCCCGGCGCGCTGGGTTACCACCAAGAACGGCTACATCACCCTGGCGTCGGAAATCGGCGTATGGGACTACAAACCCGAAGATGTCATCGCCAAGGGCCGTGTCGGTCCGGGGCAGATCTTTGCCGTGGACACCGAAACCGGTCAGATCCTCGACACCGATGCCATCGACAACCGTCTCAAGTCGCGTCATCCGTACAAGCAATGGCTGCGCAAGAATGCCCTGCGCATTCAGGCCACCATGGAAGACAACGACCACGGTTCGGCTTTTTACGACAGCGAGCAGCTCAAGCAGTACATGAAGATGTATCAGGTCACGTTCGAAGAGCGTGATCAGGTGCTGCGTCCGCTGGGCGAACAGGGGCAGGAAGCCGTAGGCTCGATGGGTGACGACACGCCAATGGCCGTGCTGTCGCGTCGTGTGCGTTCGCCTTACGACTACTTCCGTCAGCAGTTCGCGCAGGTGACCAACCCGCCGATCGACCCGCTGCGTGAAGCCATCGTCATGTCGCTGGAAATCTGCCTCGGTGCCGAGCGCAATATTTTCCAGGAATCGCCGGAGCACGCCTCGCGCGTGATCCTCAGTTCGCCGGTCATTTCGCCAGCCAAATGGCGCTCGCTGATGAACCTGGAGCGTCCAGGGTTCGAGCGCCATATCATTGACCTGAACTACGATGAAAGCCTGGGCCTTGAAGCCGCTGTGCGCAACGTTGCCGATCAGGCCGAAGAGGCCGTGCGTTCGGGTCATACGCTGATCGTGCTGAGCGACCGACACATTGCGCCGGGCAAGCTGCCGGTGCATGCCTCGCTGGCGGTCGGCGCGGTTCACCACCGTCTGACCGAGCGGGGGCTGCGCTGCGACAGCAACATCCTGGTCGAAACCGCAACGGCGCGTGACCCGCACCATTTCGCCGTGCTGATCGGCTTCGGCGCCTCGGCGGTCTATCCGTTCCTGGCCTACGAAGTGCTGGGCGACCTGATCCGCACCGGCGAAGTGCTGGGCGATCTGTACGAAGTCTTCAAGAACTACCGTAAAGGCATCACCAAGGGCCTGCTCAAGATCCTGTCGAAGATGGGCATCTCTACCGTTGCGTCCTACCGTGGCGCGCAGTTGTTCGAAGCCATCGGCCTGTCCGAGGAAGTCTGCGACATGAGCTTCCGCGGTGTACCGAGCCGCCTGAAGGGCGCGCGCTTCGTCGACATCGAAGCCGAACAGAAGGCGCTGGCTGCCGAGGCCTGGAGCCCGCGCAAGCCGATCCAGCAAGGCGGCCTGCTCAAGTTCGTGTTTGGTGGCGAGTACCATGCCTACAACCCGGACGTGGTCAGTACCCTGCAGGCTGCTGTGCAGCAGGGCGACTACAGCAAGTTCAAGGAATACACCTCGCTGGTGGACCAGCGTCCGGTGTCGATGATTCGTGACCTGCTGCAGGTAAAAACGATCGATCAGCCGCTGAACATCGACGAAATCGAGCCGCTGAGCGAAATCCTCAAGCGCTTCGACTCGGCCGGTATTTCTCTGGGTGCCTTGTCGCCCGAGGCCCACGAAGCGCTGGCCGAGGCGATGAACCGTCTGGGCGCGCGCTCCAACTCCGGTGAGGGTGGCGAAGACCCGGCCCGTTACGGCACGGTGCGCAGTTCCAAGATCAAGCAGATCGCGACGGGCCGCTTTGGCGTGACGCCCGAGTATCTGGTCAATGCCGATGTGCTGCAGATCAAGGTCGCGCAGGGCGCCAAGCCGGGCGAAGGCGGCCAACTGCCGGGCGGCAAGGTCAATGGCCTGATCGCCAAGCTGCGTTATGCAGTACCGGGCGTGACGCTGATTTCGCCGCCTCCGCACCACGACATCTATTCCATCGAAGACTTGTCGCAGCTGATTTTTGACCTGAAACAGGTCAACCCGGCGGCGCTGGTGTCGGTCAAGCTGGTGGCAGAAGCGGGCGTCGGCACCATTGCCGCCGGTGTCGCCAAGGCCTATGCCGACCTGATCACCATTTCCGGTTACGACGGTGGCACCGGCGCATCGCCGCTGACCTCGATCAAGTACGCCGGCGCACCGTGGGAGCTGGGGCTGGCCGAAACCCACCAGACCCTGCGCGGCAACGACCTGCGCGGCAAGGTCCGGGTACAGACCGACGGTGGTCTGAAAACCGGCCTGGACGTGATCAAGGCTGCCATTCTCGGGGCCGAAAGCTTCGGCTTCGGCACCGCGCCGATGATCGCGCTGGGCTGCAAATACCTGCGTATCTGCCACCTGAACAACTGCGCCACCGGCGTAGCGACCCAGAACGAAAAACTGCGCAAGGACCACTACATCGGCACCGTCGACATGGTGATCAACTTCTTCACCTACGTGGCAGAAGAAACCCGCGAGTGGCTGGCCAAGCTGGGTGTTCGCTCGCTGGAAGAGCTGATCGGCCGCACCGACCTGCTGGACATCCTGCCGGGCGAAACCGAGAAGCAGCAGCATCTGGACCTGACACCGTTGCTGGGCAGTGACCACATTCCTGCGGACAAGCCTCAGTTCAGCCAGGTGGATCGCAACCCGCCGTTCGACAAGGGCCTGCTGGCCGAGAAGATGGTGGAGATGGCCAAGCCGGCCATCGAGTCGCTCAGTGGCGGCGACTACGAACTGGATATCTGCAACTGCGACCGTTCGATCGGCGCGCGCATCTCTGGTGAAATCGCCAGACTGCACGGCAACCAGGGCATGAACAAGGCACCTGTCACCTTCCGCTTCAAGGGCACTGCCGGTCAGAGCTTCGGGGTGTGGAACGCTGGTGGCCTGAACATGTATCTGGAAGGCGATGCCAACGACTACGTCGGCAAGGGCATGACCGCTGGCAAGCTGGTGATCGTGCCGCCCAAAGGCAGCCCGTTCAAGACCAACGAAAGCGCGATCATCGGCAACACCTGCCTGTACGGCGCAACCGGCGGCAAGCTGTTTGCGGCGGGCACGGCTGGCGAGCGTTTCGCCGTGCGTAACTCCGGTGCTCATACCGTGGTTGAAGGCACTGGCGATCATTGCTGCGAATACATGACGGGTGGTTTCGTCTGCGTACTGGGCAAGACCGGCTACAACTTCGGTTCCGGCATGACCGGCGGTTTCGCCTACGTGCTCGACCTGGACAACACTTTCGTTGACCTCGTCAACCATGAACTGGTCGAGATCCAGCGTATCAGCGGCGAATCGATGGAGGCTTACCGCACTCACCTGCAAAGCGTCCTGAATGAGTACGTCGCGGAAACCGACAGCGAATGGGGCCGTAATATCGCGGAAAACCTGGACGATTACCTGCGTCGTTTCTGGCTGGTCAAGCCCAAGGCTGCCAACCTGAAATCGCTGCTCTCCAGCACTCGGGCCAACCCGCAATAACAGCAGCTGCGAGCGGCAAGCTTCACGCCGCACGTTAACAGCAGTGCGCCAATTGCCTGCGATCATGATTCCCGCAGCTTCAGGCTTGTAACCTGAGGCTGCTGCAAAGAGGCTCCAGAGAATGGCTGAACGTCTCAGTAACGACTTCCAGTTCATCGACGTCGGACGTAAAGACCCGAAGAAGAAACTGCTGCGTCAACGCAAGAAAGAGTTCGTGGAAATCTACGAGCCTTTCAAGCCCCAGCAGTCCGCCGATCAGGCGCACCGCTGCCTGGGCTGCGGCAACCCGTATTGCGAATGGAAGTGCCCGGTGCACAACTTCATTCCCAACTGGCTCAAGCTGGTCGCCGAGGGCAATATCCTCGCCGCTGCGGAATTGTCGCACCAGACCAACACCCTGCCGGAAGTCTGCGGCCGTGTGTGCCCGCAGGATCGCCTGTGTGAAGGTGCCTGCACACTGAACGACGGTTTCGGTGCGGTGACCATCGGTTCGGTCGAGAAGTACATCACCGATACCGCCTTTGCCATGGGCTGGCGTCCGGACATGTCCAAGGTCGTGCCGACCGGCAAGCGCGTCGCGATCATCGGCGCCGGGCCTGCGGGCCTGGGCTGTGCCGACGTGCTGGTGCGTGGCGGCGTGACCCCGGTGGTGTTCGACAAGAACCCGGAAATCGGCGGTCTGCTGACCTTCGGCATCCCGGAATTCAAGCTGGAGAAATCCGTGCTGAGCCATCGCCGTGAAGTGTTCACCGGCATGGGCATCGAGTTTCGTCTCAACACCGAAGTCGGCAAGGATGTCACCATCGATCAACTGCTCGCAGAGTACGATGCGGTGTTCATGGGCATGGGCACCTACACCTACATGAAAGGTGGCTTCCCTGGTGAGGATCTGCCGGGCGTGCACGATGCGCTCGACTTCCTGATCGCCAACGTCAACCGCAACCTGGGCTTTGAAAAGGCCCCGGAAGACTTTGTCGACATGAAGGGCAAGCGGGTCGTGGTTCTGGGCGGTGGCGACACGGCGATGGACTGCAACCGCACCTCGATCCGCCAGGGCGCCAAGTCAGTGACCTGCGCCTACCGTCGCGACGAAGAAAACATGCCTGGCTCGCGCAAGGAAGTGAAAAATGCCAAGGAAGAGGGTGTGAAATTCCTCTACAACCGTCAGCCTATCGCCATCATTGGCGAGGGCAAGGTTGAAGGCGTGAAAGTGGTCGAGACGCGCCTGGGCGAACCGGATGCCCGTGGTCGTCGCAGTCCCGAACCGATTCCTGGCTCCGAAGAGATCATCCCGGCAGAAGCCGTGGTCATCGCCTTCGGCTTCCGCCCAAGCCCGGCGCCCTGGTTCGAGCAGTTCACCATCAGAACCGACAGCCAGGGCCGTGTCGTGGCACCGGAACAGGCGCAGTACAAGCACCAGACCAGCAACCCGAAGATCTTCGCCGGTGGCGACATGGTGCGCGGCTCCGACTTGGTGGTGACCGCTATCTTCGAAGGCCGTAATGCGGCTGAAGGGATTCTGGATTACCTGGGCGTCTGAGCCTTGTTGCCAGAGCGCGCCGTTGCTGAGGCGCGCTCTGACAACGGGTGTCTACCCATCACGGGTAATTTACCGACTTTTCTGACATCCCTTATCCCCACTCCTTCCTAAGCTCGGTGTAACTCGCTCAAGACGAGCGTTTTATCAACCAGGGAAGGACGTCATGAACAATCAGTTTGGTTTCTGCCTTGCGCTCTCGATAGCGCCCTTTACATTTGCCAGCCAGGCGCACGCCGACTTCGATGGCCCCGTGTTCGGTTCGATCATCGAAAACAAGGCCGTTTACTTTGAATCCAGTGTCGAGCTTCAGCGACGCATGAGCGCAGGCAGCCTGACCTCTGCCGGGCTGGTGACAGACCTGCTCCAGCGCATCGAAGCGCTGAACAAAAATGGCCCGGCGCTTAACGCGGTCATTGAAATCAACCCCGACGCGCTGCAGCTGGCCGCGCAAATGGACGAGGAGCGTTCTCGCGGTGAGGAACGTGGGCCGCTGCACGGCATTCCCGTACTGGTGAAAGACAATCTCGATACGGGCGACCAGATGCAGACCACTGCGGGCTCTCTCTCGATGGTCGGCTTGCCTGCGCAACGCGATGCTTTTGTGGTGCAGCGGCTTCGCGAGGCCGGCGCGATCATTATCGGCAAGGCCAATCTCAGCGAATGGGCGTATTTCCGTGGATACGAGGTGCCGAGCGGCTGGAGTGGCCGCGGCGGGCAGACGCGTCATCCCTATGACCTGAGCGCTGATCCGCTCGGCTCCAGCTCCGGTTCGGCAGTGGGCCTTGCGGCTGGATTTTCACCCCTGGCGGTGGGCACCGAGACCAATGGGTCGATCATCCAGCCTGCCGCCACGAGTGGTGTGATAGGGCTGAGGCCTACGCTGGGTCTGCTCAGCCGTACCGGCATGATTCCGCTCTCCAGTCGTCAGGACACCCCCGGGCCCATGGCGCGAACGGTCACGGATACCGCCATCCTGCTGACGGCGATGAGCGGCACCGACCCTCTCGACGACGCCACCGCCCAAGCCACCGCTAACACCGTGAACTATGTCGATCAGCTCAGAACGGACGCGTTGAATGGCAAGCGCCTGGGCTATTCGAGCCGCACCCATGACGGCATGCTGATGGACGACGATCCTGAATTCCAAAAGGTGAAGAGTCGTTTGAGTTCGGCCGGGGCGATACTGGTTCCAGTTGACGTTCCTTCGATTGACAGCACCCCGGAGTATCTAGTGCTGCTGCATGACTTCAAGCGTGAGCTTAACGCTTACTTGAGCACACGCACCGGGTTGGGTGTCAGCACGCTGGATGACATCATCGCATTCAACACCGCGTCGGATGGGGCGCAAGCCTATGACCAGGATTTAATGATCGACTCCTCGGGCGCGACTCTCGATCAGGAGGATTACCTGTCCATTGCAACCAGTCTGCGCACTGCCCATCGGCAATTGATCGATGGGCTCTTGCAACAGCACGCGCTTGACGCGCTGATTGACTGGTCAGAGGTTTCGTTCAAAGCGGTTGGCGCAATCGCGGGTTATCCGGGAATAACCGTGCCTGTCGGGCTCGAAGAGAATGGCCTGCCCCGAGGGCTGTATTTTCTTTCTACGGCCTGGGACGAAGCTGATTTGCTGAGCTATGCCTACGCACTTGAACAGTCGCTTGCAGCGTCGGGTATCAGCCAGGCTAATTGATTCCCTATTCCAGCCTGGCCAAGGCCAGGTCTGGATGGCCGGGACGGGGCTCGGAAAACGGTTTTGTGACGTTTTGAAATAACCCTATCCTGGTATTACAACGCGCTTTTCATCGCGTTGCGCCGCCCTGCCAGGGGCGGTGTACCAAGCTTTCAACCCCTTCTGCGAATCCCGAGCAAAGCCTGTTGCGGCGTAGGCGACAGGTGATTGTTTACAGCTGTTTTCCGCCCCCTGTGCCTGCTTCTGAAAAGGATTACGCTCCTGACCCTCATCGGGAGCTCATCGCCTTCGATGCTCCCGCCATCCATGTCGCTATAAGGAAATAGCCATGTTGAAAGCAGCACCCATGGGCAAGCTTGCGCGCTCCACTGAACAGAAATCTCTCGGTCCGGACAGGTTCACGCCCAGTAGCGTTGCCGTCCGCGAACACCGCAACCGGGAACGGGCCGACCGCATCATCGACCAGTTCGTCGAGCGCTTCACAGAGAAAGATTTTTTTCCGGATGATGGCGATGACGCCTTGTTTGCCTTGCTGGTTCAGTTGCCTGAATGGCCAGCAGAGCTGTCGATCAGGATTCACAACGAAAACGACGAAGTGCTCGCGGTTTTTCTGAAGGGCAGCGATGACAGCGTCGTTCAGAACAGTATTGTCCTGATGCAAAACGGTGACGCTTATGTCGCGCCGGAGGATGTTCCGGTCTCCGCTGAGGAGCCGCTGCTGCACTTGGTGTTCAGCCAGCTGCCTGCGAGTTCTGGCCTCGGGATGGGAGGTGACTTTCCGGGCAGCCACAGTGTCGCTGGACGAATAGTGACCCTGCGTGAGCAGATCGCCGGCTTGGCGAAAGACCAGAGACCGCTGTTGTTCGATGCCCTGGTGGCGGCGAATGAGGGGGTTTCAAAAAGCCAGCTGGATACTCGCACACGTAACCCTCTCCTGCCGTTGTGGGTTCGTCAGCAGATTTTTCTGACTCCGGCGCTGGGCGTGCTGTGTGCCTTATGCCCCGAGGTTCCGGTCGCACGTCTTGAGGAGTTGCTGGAGCAAATGCCGTTGACGGAGCAGGAGGAAGCCGACTTGCTGGAGAAAACGCTATTGCCGGATGCCCTTGGCGAAGCGCTGAACATTTCTCTGGATGAGTGGCGCAGCAGTCTGGCTATCGATGGTCTGGCGCGAACGCGCAGTTTCAATATCCATACGGATGAGCTGGCCCGCGACCTTGCCAGTCAGGTGCTGGCTGACACGCTGGGACGAGAGCTGGTGATCATCGACTACGGCATGACCCGGTATGTCACGCCAGGCCCTGACGATACACGCATCGTTTTGCTGCATGACAACTACGGCAATTACCGTGCACAGGACATCGGCAACGGTGAAATCACTTCATTCAAGGAGGGCACCGACAGCTTTTATCTGGCGATCAGTGCGCAGTTGAAGGCCGAAGAACGAGCACTGCTCGGCATGCAGTTCGAACAGGACGTTAAGCGTTTTCGCGACTTCCTGACCCGTCTGGCCATCAAGGACAATCGCGGCTGGTTTGACCCCGGAAAGCCGACTGAAATCGAAAGCGGGTTTCTACCCGAGTGGTTCGCGAATGCGGCCGATTTCGAAAAGCAACGCTGGAAAGCGGCAGTGCAGGATTACACTCAGGCACTGCTCGAAGCTCAGGCGCCGGACCTGCTCGATCCTTCCGGGTACGGAGAGCCTGATCTGTTGCGCAAATATGCGCGCGAGAAACTCCAGGAGCGAATCCTGCTCGACCATGGGGTGGCAGTGGACCCGGACGCTATCACTGTCCACACCGCGAGCATCAAGATTGACCCAGCCATTATCATTGATACGGATTACACCTACGTCGGTCCTTCAGAGGTCGAGCCGAATGTTGAAACGCAGCAGCGCAGCCTGACGGCGCTGTCGCTGGAAAACATTGCCGTTACCGATATCAACTTTCTGCTCACCGGTCGCGCGTTTGACGATCAGGAGCAACTGCTCAGCTTTTTGAGCGCCGGCTATCTGTTCGGTCTGATTCGTGATCTGAACGTCGGCGAAAACTATGTCCGATTCCTCAACACTGAATTATTGACCTCGACAGCCGGGCAATGGCACCGCGAACGTTTCGCGAGCGTCATGCGCGCACAGATGCGTCTGGACGCCCTCGAAGCAAAAATGGCCGGAGACTTTCTTGGCGATGGCGGGCTTCCTCCCGAGTTGGCGAACAGAGGTTACAAATGGCTCGCCGCCGTGCTGGATCGCCCGGCTGAAGGCAATGATCGTGCGGCGGTGGAGGGGCACCGTATTCAGGTCAGTCAGTTGTCGATCAATGATGTGACATTGAGCGGCATACTGCTGGTCGGCGTGGAGTCTCTCTCCAGCGTGGCCAGCCTGGTGGTGTTCACCCCTCAGGCGCCCGACGGCAGATGCTTTCGGGAAGTAAGCGATGCGCAGGCTCTTCAGCAACAAGTACTGCTTGAACCTGAATTGCTGGACTATCTGGTGAGCAGGGCACCTCTGGCGTCCCAGGCCCATGTCAGGCACGTCCTGACCTCTGGCCGTGACACGCTGTTCATGGAGCTGCAGCCCTGCACCGGCAGTTTTCTCGATGCGGTTTACGCGTCTGAAGTCGCGCGGGTGATTTCTGCTGTCGATGAACAGACCAATACCACTTGGGAAACCAATTGGGAGAGCGCCTGGGAAATCACCAAACTCGTTGGCGACATCGTACTCACCTTCGCACCTTTCAAGGTGAGGCTGCCGATTGCCGCGCTGCGCAGTTTTTATGCCATATGGCAGGGCGTCGCAACGACTGTTGATGACAAGGCAAGTGCTCCGCTGTATTTCGTTCAGGCGGCGCTGCTACTGGCCGATGGATTGGCGCTGCCCAAGGGGCGACGGGTCAAGACGCCCGCAGCGACGTCTATCGGCCGCTCTGTCCTCGATCCGAAAACAGCCGTGGCAAGAATCCCCGGCGGGTTGAAATTACGCGATGACGGCTTTTACAAAGGCGTTTTTGAAAAGACTCGGGAAGGCGCGCCAAGCCGTTTTTATGCCGTGCAACACGACAAGGCCTACGCCGTCAGGTACGACGCTGATTCCGCAGTCTGGCGGGTGATCGATCCGCGCCGGCCGGATGCGTATTACCAATTGCCGATTCAGCTCGACAGGCAAAATGTTTGGGTACACGCCTCGGCAGGATTGCGCGGTGGCAAGAAGCATTCAAAACCCAAGTCCTCCAGTGGCTCGGGCAGCGATAGCGGATCGCCGGACAACGGTCACCGCGTAAAGAGGTACAAGGTTGATCTGGAAGGGTTCTTTGAAAGTCGCAGCTTCAAGAACGCTCAGAAAGACATCGAGGATGACCTTGTCGTCGCGGTCAAGAAGGCAAAAGAGCGCTTCGAACTGGACGGCAACGGCAGTCTGCATAAACACGGCAAAACAGGTTTTTCGCTTGATCTTCCCGGTGTCGGCAGAAGTACCGGGAGAGGAGCCTGGCGCTTGATACTCGAACCCAGTGAAAAGGGCATCATCAGGGCTGTCGACGTCAAGGATCCCCACAAATAATTCAGACTGGCGGCCGCTGAATCAGCCTGACAAATCGCCTCGATAGACAAAAGGCACGGCTCTCGCCGTGCCTTTTGCGTCGAGCTCTGAGAAAATGCCGGCACTTTTATTGCGGATGCCGACATGACTGCCCTGAAGAACGACCGTTTCCTTCGCGCTTTGCTCAAGCAACCCGTAGACGTCACGCCGGTATGGATGATGCGTCAGGCAGGTCGTTACCTGCCGGAATACCGCGCCAGCCGCGCCAGTGCCGGGGACTTCATGAGCCTGTGCAAGAACCCGCAGTTCGCCTGTGAAGTCACCTTGCAGCCGCTGGATCGCTACCCGCTGGATGCGGCAATTCTGTTCTCCGACATCCTGACCATTCCCGATGCGATGGGCCAGGGGCTGTACTTCGAAACCGGCGAAGGCCCGCGTTTCAAGAAAACCGTCAGCACGCTGGCTGACATCGAAGCGTTGCCGATCCCTGATGCACAGCAGGATCTGGGCTACGTGATGGATGCGGTCAGCACCATTCGCCGTGAACTCAACGGTCGTGTACCGCTGATCGGTTTCGCTGGCAGCCCGTGGACGCTGGCGACCTACATGGTCGAGGGCGGTTCGTCGAAAGACTTCCGCAAGTCCAAGGCCATGCTCTATGACAACCCGCAAGCCATGCACCTGCTGCTCGACAAGCTGGCGCAGTCAGTGACCTCCTACCTCAATGGCCAGATTCTGGCCGGTGCGCAGGCCGTGCAGATCTTCGACAGCTGGGGCGGCAGCCTGTCTTCGGCGGCCTATCAGGAGTTCTCGCTGGCCTACATGCGCAAGATCGTCAACGGCCTGATTCGCGAAAACGACGGGCGCAAGGTGCCGGTGATCGTGTTCACCAAAGGCGGCGGTCTGTGGCTGGAAAGCATTGCCGACATCGGTGCAGACACCCTCGGGCTGGACTGGACCTGCGACATCGGCGAAGCGCGTCAGCGTGTCGGCAGCAAGGTTTCGCTGCAAGGCAACATGGACCCGACCGTGCTGTACGCGCGCCCGGAAGCCATCCGCCAGGAAGTCGCGCGTATCCTTGCCAGCTACGGCAGCGGCACCGGCCACGTCTTCAACCTCGGCCATGGCATCACCCCTGAAGTCGACCCGGCCAATGCCGGCGCGTTCATCAACGCGGTGCACGAGTTGTCGGCGCAGTATCACCAGTAGTTGCTGGGCTGACGATGTTGGTTTTTGAGAGTTAAACCTGTGGGAGAGGAATAGAAAAGACTATTCCTCTTGCTGATTCTCATGGCTGATCGCTGGTCATCGGACGACGGTAGTGCTCTTAGGGACAAGGAGTGATAAATTGCCGGCAAGAAATCCGGCAAAAATAGCCGGTTAAAAATTACCCAGGCCCTATAAATAGGGGCGTTAGACGGGGTTTAAAGCCGGCAAATGGCATTCACACCGTACATTCCCCAAGACAAAGCGCCCGATGAGTTGCAGGATCAGGTCGTGCAGATCATGCGGCTCGATGCGGCTCTCCACGCGAAAATTCCGGGCCCGCTGCGCTTGCCGATGATGAATCTACTTCGGGTGGTGAATTCTTACTACAGCAACAAGATCGAGGGTAACTCCACGATTCCCGCCGACATTCTGCGTGCCGAGGATGCGCCTCAGGAGTTCAAGGGTGCCAAGGACCTGCAGGAGATCAAGCGTCACATTGAAGCCCAGCGTCGACTTACCGATGAGCCTATCAATCAGGTCGACGTGTGCACGAAGAGCGCTATCTCACGCATGCACCGCGAGTTCTATGTTGGCGTGCCCGAAGATATGCTGGATATTCAACTCAATGAGAAGGGCGATACCGTGCGTATGGTCCCCGGCGAATTCCGGCATTTAGGGGTTCGCGTCGGCAAGCACATCCCGCCAACCGTCGAGCAGATGCCCACATACCTCAACGATTTTGAGCGAATGTACCGCCTGGACTGGATCCACGGCCTTTCGGGCTTCTTTGCGGCTGCAGCGTCGCACCACAGGCTGATGTGGATTCACCCATTTATGGATGGCAACGGTCGCACCGGCCGCCTGTTCACGGATCAGTACCTCAAGGCAGCTGGCTTTGGTGGGTATGGTCTGTGGTCCATGAGCCGTGGATTTGCCCGCAACGTCGCCGCCTACTACGAGATGCTTGGCGCCGCCGACCACCCGCGCAAAGGTGAGCTGGACGGGCGGGGTGAGCTCTCGGATAGTGGCCTGTTGCGCTGGACCCGTTTCTTCACGGAGACTGCCCTGGATCAGGTGCAATACTTCAGCGCGCAGCTTGAACCGGAAAGGCTTGGCGAGCGGATCGACGTTTATTTCGAGATGCGCAGCCGTCGCGCGCTTTCGGACAGCAAGGGCGAGACTCTTCCTGAGCTCCGTATAGAGGCCCGAGATGTCTATAAGGCGTTGCTCTATCAGGGCGATCAGCAGCGCGCTGATATTCAGGCCCGCTTGGGCGTCGGCGAGCGCACCACACGCAGTCTGTTGAGCCAGATGGCCAAAGAGGGCTTGATAACGTTGGACGGCCGCAAGCCGGTAGCCCTGAACCTATCCCGGCACTCGATCGAGTTCCTGTTTCCCTACCTCTGGTAACACTGTACGTACCAGGGGCATCCTTCCCTTTTCAGCGCCGACGACTACGTCGGCGCTTTCGCATCCGCAAAGCCTTCGCGCAGCGAACCGTTGCGTGGCAGGAATCGGCCCTGTCGCTCGCCTTGCGGTTTGCCGTCGGCGTAGCTCAAGCGGCCGTTGACCCAGACACCGTCGATGCCCTGCGCCGCTCGCTGAGGATCTTTGAAATCCGCAACGTCGCGTACGGTTTGCGGGTTGAACAGCACCAGATCCGCCCAGTAACCCTCGCGAATAAGGCCGCGTTCGTGCAAGGCGAAGCGCGCGGCCGACAGCCCGGTCATTTTGTGTACGGCGGTGTGCAACGCAAACAGCCCCTTGTCGCGGCTGAAATGCCCGAGCACCCTCGGGAACGCGCCCCACAGGCGCGGATGGGGAAACGGGTCTTCCGGAAGGCCATCGGAGCCGATCATCGTCAGCGGGTGAGACATGATGCGCTCGACGTCGCCCTCATCCATGCCGTAGTACACCGCGCCTGCAGGTTGCAACTTGCGTGCGGCGTCCAGCAATGACAGCCCCCAGTCGGCGGCAATGTCCTGCAGATCCCTGCCGCCCTGATCCGGGTGCGGCGTAGACCAGGTGATGGTGATGCGGAACGCGTCTGTAACTTGTTTGAGGTCCAGCGTCGAAGAGCTGGCCGCATAGGGATAGCAGTCGCAGCCTACCGGATGGTCCTGCGCGGCTTTTTCCAGGGCCGCCAGCAGTTGTGGGCTGCGTCCCCAGTTGCCTGCACCGGCGCATTTCATGTGCGAGATGATGACCGGTGAGCGCGCATGGCGACCTATATCGAATGCTTCCGCCATGGCCTCCAGCACCGGCTCGAATTCGCTGCGCAGGTGGGTGGTGTAAATCGCGCCGAATGCGCTGAGCTCTTCCGCCAGTTGCTTGACCTCGCTGGTTTCGGCCGAGAACGCCGAGGCGTAGGCAAGGCCGGTCGATAACCCCAGTGCGCCGGCTTCCAGGCTGTCGCGCAACTGCTCGCGCATGGCGGCAATTTCTTCCGGGCTGGCGCTGCGCAACAAGTCATCCATGTGGTTGCTGCGCAAGGCGGTATGGCCAATCAGGGCCGCCACGTTGACGGCGGGCCGGGCGTTGTCGACGGCCGCGCGGTAGTCGGTGAAACGTGGATAGACGAACGCCGCCGCGTCGCCCAGCAGGTTCATCGGGTCGGGCGGATTGCCGCTCAGCGAGACCGGCGACGCGCTGATCCCGCAGTTGCCGACGATGACGGTCGTCACGCCCTGACTGATCTTCGGCAGCATCTCGGGTTTGCGGATGACCACCGTATCGTCGTGGGTGTGCACATCGATAAACCCTGGCGCCAGCACGCGACCGGCTGCATCGATTTCTTCACGGGCACTGGCATCGCTCAGACTGCCGATGCGCTGGATGCGTCCGTCGCTGATCGCCACATCGGCGCGTATCCCCGGTGTGTCACTGCCGTCGATGACCAGTGCGTCGCGAATGATCAGGTCATAAAGCATGGTTCAGTCTCCCAGCGGCAGGCCATCTTCGCCGCCACGGTATTCATCCAGTGCAAGCTTGATCCGGCGCAGCCGCTCCTGATTGTCTTCAGGGCTCGCCAACGCCAGTTCAGTGGCCAGCACGTCAATGGTCAGCAGCATGCCGTAACGCGCTGCGGTGGGTTTATAGATGAAATTGGTTTCAGCAATCTGTAGCGGCAGCACGACCTCGGCCAGTTGTGCCAGCGGTGAATCAGGCAGCGTGATGGCCAGCACGCGGGCACCGTAGCTGCGCGCCAGGGTCACGGCGTCGAGCAGTTCCGGTGTGCGTCCGCTGAGCGAGCAGACAATCAGGCTGTGTTGCGGGCCAAGCGTGGCGGCGACCATGCGCATCATCACCGGGTCGCGGCAGGCGGCCACCGGGTAACCCAGGCGCACCAGCCGGGTTTGCAGTTCCTCGCTGCACAGGCTGGAGCAACCGCCCATGCCGAATGTGTGAATCATGCGCGCATCGGCGACACAGGCGATGGCGGCGGCAAAGCGCGTTGCATCGAAGCCGGCCAGGTGCTGGCGCAGGGTGGCTTCGATGTCGTCGACAATTCGGGTGAAAAACGCCGACTGCTCCGGCGCCGGTTCCGGATGCAGAAAGCGGCTGCCGACGCCGCTGGCCTGGGCCAGTTGCAGGCGCAAGTCGCGCAGATCCCGGCAACCGATGCTGCGCGCGAAACGTGACAGCGTCGCACTGCTGACCTCGGCGCGGCTGGCCAGCTCATCCAGACTGGCACTGGCCGCGAAGGCGATATCGCTGAGCAACAGCCTGGCGATTCGTCCTTCTCCTGCGCTGAAGGAATCCTGACGGGCACGTATCTGGTACAGAATGTCCACTCAAAGCACCTGCGCCAGGCCCAGCGTCAGGGCGAAAGCGACGACAGAAATCAGCGTCTCCAATACCGTCCAGGTCTTGAACGTTTGCGCGACGGTCATGTTGAAATACTCCTTGATAAGCCAGAAACCACCGTCGTTGACGTGGGAAAAGATCACCGAGCCTGCGCCCGTTGCCAACACCAGCAGTTCGGGGTGCGGGTAACCCAGCCCCAGCGCGACAGGTGCGACGATGCCCGATGCCGTGGTCATCGCCACCGTTGCCGACCCCGTCGCAACCCGCATCAGTGCCGCGAACAACCAGCCCATCAGCAGGGGCGACAGATGAAAGTCCTGCGCCAGACCCACGATCTCATTGGTCACGCCGCTGTCGATCAGAATGCGGTTCAAGCCACCACCGGCGCCTACCAGCAACGTGATGCTCGCGGTCGGTGCCAGGCACTCGTTGGTGAATTTCAGAATCGAGTCGCGGTTGAAGCCCTGCGCGATGCCCAGTGTCCAGAAACTCAGCAGGGTGGCCAGCAGCAGGGCAATCACCGAGTTGCCGATGAACAGCAGAAAGCTGTTGAACGCGCTGCCCGGTGTACTGATCAGGTTGGCCCAGCCACCCAGCAGCATCAGCACCACCGGCAGCAGAATCGTGGCCATGGTCAGGCCGAAGCTGGGCAGCTTCTGGCGTGGCTCGCGGTCGAGAAACTGCTTGGCCAGCGGGTTTTCAGCTGGCAAGTGGATGCGCGGCACAATGAATTTGGCATACACCGGACCGGCGATGATCGCCGTCGGGATGCCGATCAGGATGGCGTAGAACAGCGTTTGCCCTACCGACGCCTGATACGCCTGCACCGCGAGCATCGCAGCAGGGTGCGGCGGCACCAGCGCATGCACCACCGACAGACCGGCGACCATCGGCAGGCCGACCATCAGAATCGACACCCCGACACGCCGGGCCACAGTGAAGGCAATCGGTACCAGCAGAACGAAGCCGACTTCGAAGAACAGTGGCAAGCCCACCAGAAACGCAATGCAGACCATGGCCCAGTGCGCGTTACGCTCGCCAAAGCGATCGATCAGGGTGCGCGCCACCTGCTCGGCACCGCCAGACTCGGCCATCATCTTGCCCAGCATGGTGCCCAGCGCCACGACCAGCGCGATATGCCCCAGCGTTTTGCCAACCCCCGCTTCATAAGAAGCCACCACGCCACTGGCCGGCATTCCGGCGACCAGGGCCAGACCGACCGAAACAAGCGTAATGACGATAAACGGATTGAGGCGGTAACGCGCGATCAGCACGATCAAGGCGATGATGGCGACAGCGGCGTAGACCAATAGCGAAAGACCGGGTGACGGCGACATAGCGACGATTCCTTGCAAAGTGGGTAGGCGAGGGCGCAACACCAACAGCTGAAGCTGTCAGCCTGAAGGCGACTCGGGAGTACTCGGCAGGGACGACGCAATAAGGTGGAGCAGGGGCGTTTCAGGGCGATCACAGGTATTCATTGTTTTTATCTCTGTTTTCGTGATGAAAATAAATTACACGAAAATTAAATATAAACAAATATATGAAAATAAATTTCTTGGAAAGGGTCAGGTGCCTGATGGGAGTGCCATTGCGTCTCCCCATCCGCCTGCGTCTGCCGGGTGACTAAACCTGCGCCCCCAGCGGCTGCAACCTTGCCAGTCGCAACGCCACACCAAGGGCAATCAGCAGCAACACGCCTATAAACAGCCCGATACCGTTCCAGCCCGCGTAGTGCCAGAACACGCCGCCGCCGGTTCCGGCCACGCTCGAGCCTGCGTAGTAACAGAACAGGTACAGGGACGCGGCCTGGCCTCTGGCGGTGGTGGCCCTGCGTCCGACCCAGCTGCTGGCCACCGAATGTGCGCCGAAGAAGCCGAAGGTGAAGATCAGTACACCGACGATCACCAGCGGCAGAGGGGTGAACAGGGTCAGCAGCAGGCCGGCCAGCATCATCACGATCACCGCCCACAGCACCTGTCGGCGGCCAAGGCGGTCAGCCAGCGAGCCGATCTTTGCCGAGCTGTAGATGCCTGACAGGTACACCACGGAAAACACGCCGACCACGGCCTGGCTCAGGTTGTAGGGTGCGCTCAGAAAGCGGTAGGCGATGTAGTTGAACAGCGTGACGAATGCGCCCATCAGCAGGAAGCCGGTCAGAAACAGCAGCGGCAAGCCTGCATCACGAAACTGCACCACAAACCCGTCGAACAGACTGCGAGGGTGCAGCGAGCGCGGGCGGAAGTTGCGCGACGCCGGCAGGATCTTCCAGAACACCGCTGCGGCGATCAGCGCCAGCCCGCCGACCACCAGCATCGCCGCGTGCCAGCTGACGTAGTCGATCATCACCCCGACGATCAGCCTTCCGCTCATGCCACCGACGGCGCTGCCGCCGATATACAGCCCCATCGCCAGGCCCAGATGGGTGGGGTGGATCTCCTCGCTCAGGTAGGTCATCGCCACTGCCGCCAGGCCGCTCAGTGACAGGCCCACCAGGGCACGGGTAATCAGCACGCCCTCCCAGCTGGGCATCAAGGCGCTGGCGATGGTGAACAGCGACGCACAGAGCAGCGCCATGACCATCACCGGCTTGCGCCCCAGCCGATCGGATATCGGCCCGGTGATCAGCAGGCCGATGGCGAGCATTGCCGTGGCGACGGACAGGATCAGGCTGCTTTGTGCCGCCGTCAGGGAGAACTCGCTGGACAGCGTCGGCATCATCGGCTGTACGCAGTACAGCAGGGTAAAGGTCGAAAACCCACCAGCGAACAGCGCCAGAGCCGTGCGTTTGAAAAGCGGCGTGTTCTTTTCGATGTAGGTATCGCCGGGCAGTGTCGACGACTGTACGGACGAGGTGTTCAAGTCGGGGGTGGGCGGGGCAACGGCAGGGTTCACAAAGACCTCAGGGCACGGTTGAGCAGGCAATGAAAAAATCATATAGCTCGCTAATCATTCCATCCAATATATTGTTCGACCTGTTTGATAGGTAACACGACTTAATGGAGGCCGCATGGAATTGCGTCATCTGCGTTACTTCATCGCGGTTGCCGAAGAGCTGCATTTTGGCCGCGCCGCGCAGGCGCTGGGGATTTCGCAACCGCCGCTCAGCCAGCAGATTCAGACGCTGGAGCAGGAACTGGGCACGCGTCTTTTCGAACGCACCAACCGGCGCGTCGAGTTGAGCGAATCCGGGCGGCTGTTTCTCGACGAGGCACGGCTGGTGCTGGCGCAGGTCGACAAGGCCACCGATGTGGCGCGGCGTGCGCAACTGGGTGAAATCGGCGAGCTGAAGATCGGCTTTACCTCGTCTGCGCCGTTTACGTCGAGCATCCCGCAGGCGATTTTTGCCTTCCGCCAGGCCTACCCGGACGTGCACCTGACCCTGACCGAGATCACCAGTCAGGAAGTGGCGGCAGGTCTTGAGGACAAAAGCATTCAGGTCGGCATCATGCGCCCGCTGGCATTGCCCGACTCGCTGGTGGTGTTCGAATTGCTGAGTGAGCCGCTGGTGGCGATCATGCGGGCCGACCATCCGCTGGCGGCAGAAAGCGAGGAGGGAATCTACATGGCGGCGCTGGCCGCCGAGCCGTTCGTGTTCTTCCCGCGCACTTATGGCAGTGGCATCTACGCGCAAGTCCTGAGCCTTGCGCGCGCCGCAGGGTTCAGCCCGCTGATCACCCAGGAAGCGGGCGAAGTGATGACCGTCATCGGCCTGGTTGCAGCAGGCTTGGGCGTCACTGTACTGCCTGCGTCCTACCGGCGAATGCGCATCGACGGCGTGGTCTACCGCAACGTCCTCGACCCCGGCGCAACCAGTGCGGTGTGGCTGGTGCAACGCAAGGACGAACAATCGCCCATGGCCAAGGCGTTCACCGAGCTGTTGACGCGTAACGTCGGGTGAATGCCTGGCGTATATCCGGTACTCACTATCACTTTTGACAGTAGGCAGATCAGTGTTTTTTGCGTTGAATCTCATGTGCACCTGATGCTCCAGGACGGAATGACAGGAACAGGGAGAGAAGCATGCGCAAACAAATATGGATGATGGCTTTATTGAGCCTGTCGCTGACAGTGGCGGCAGACGAGAAAATTATCGGTGGTACGCCCGCACCCGCAGGTGCTTATCCTTTTTTCACTTCATTGACCAAGGAGGATGGCCAGCACCTCTGCGGGGGGGCGTTGATCGCTGCGCAATGGGTGCTTACGGCGGCACACTGCATACGTGGTCAGTCGCCTGCGTTTGTCCAGATTGCTATAGAGAAGTACGGGCCTCCGGTCGTCAGCCGGGACAAGATCAGGATCGCTGAAGCGTTTATTCCTGCGGATTTCAAAGGCTGGCAGGTTTACTCTAAAACAGGCGACGAAAAGGGATCGGGGCTTTACGACATTGCGCTATTGAAACTTGAGCGTCCAACCGAAAGTAAAGACATCCTCAAACTGGACGGCATTGATCAGGTGGTTGCGCACGAAGTCGGGATGCCTGTCACGCTGGCAGGTTTCGGAGTGAGAGAAACCGGCACCATGCCGAACGAGCTTTATCATGTTGACGGCTCGATTCTGGAAGATCGCAAATGCATAGACGTGCCGCCGGGCTATCCACCTACCTACTTTGATCCTCTCTTGAATGTGTGTTCGAGCAAGATTTCTGGCGGCGGCGATTCAGGCGGGCCGTTGCTCTTCAAAACGCAGAGCGGCTACGTCGGCGTTGCGCTGGTAAGTCGTGGTTTGCTCGACGCTAGTCAGATGACTCGAATTTCGTTCTACAAGGACTGGATCACGGACATCATTGCAAATGACAAGTGCGGCCAGCAGGAGAAGCCTGAGGGTACTGTTTCTGTGCGTTCTGTCGGCACTTCTGGCTGTTGACCACTGAGCGCCAGGACTCAGCCGTCACTGACGTCGCACTCTGCGTCGTCAGTGCCACTGTGAGAAAAAAGCGCTTTTATGTGCAGTGACTACAGGCAAAGCATGACTTTGCGCTGCCGCGTAGGGAACGACAGGTGCTCGGGAAGGCGCCGCTCAACCCCAACGCCTGAAGATCAGCGAGGTGTTCACGCCGCCAAATGCGAAGTTGTTGTTCATCACGTATTCGTTGCTCATGTGCCTTGGTTCGCCGACGATGTAGTCTAGTTCGCCGCACTGTGGGTCGATGTCGACCAGGTTGAGCGTATGGATATAGCGATCGCTGTTGAGCATTTCGATGCTGAACCATGACTCCAGCGCGCCGCACGCTCCCAGCGTGTGGCCGAGGAAGCTTTTCTGCGAGCTGAGTGGCATGCGCGGGCCGAACAGGCTGCTGGTGGCCAGCGTCTCGGCGATGTCGCCCTGCTCGGTGGCGGTGCCGTGACCGTTGACGTAACCGATGGCGTCAGGCGAAAGGTTGGCGTCTTCGAGGGCCAGCTCCATCGCGCGGCGCATGGTGGCCTGCTCGGGGCGAGTGCTGTGCGCGCCGTCGGCGTTGCTGCCGAAGCCGACGATCTCGGCGTAGATGTGCGCGCCACGTGCCTGGGCATGTTCCAGCTCTTCAAGCACCAGCATGCCGCCACCTTCACCGATCACCAGGCCGTCGCGTCCGCTGTCGTAGGGGCGTGGTGTGGTGTGTGGCGCGTCATTCTTGAGGCTGGTAGCGTACAGCGCGTCGAAGACCATGGCCTCGGTCGGGCACAGCTCTTCGGCCCCGCCCGCCAGCATTAGCGGCAGACGACCGAACTTGATCGCCTCGTAGGCATAGCCGATGCCCTGACTGCCACTGGTGCAGGCGCTGGAGGTCGGAATCAGGCGTCCGGTCAGGCCGAAGAAGATGCTGATGTTGGCGGCCGTGGTGTGCGGCATCATGCGCACGTAGGAGTTGGCGTTCAGGCCCACAGCCACCGAGTTGATCAGCATGTTGCCGAAGGCCTTGATCTCGTCGGTGCTACCGGTGGACGAGCCGCAGGCCGTACCCATGCGGCCATCGCGAATGATCGGGTCATTCAGCAGCCCGGCGTCGATCAGGGCCTGCTCCGCGGCCGCCACGGCCAGACGGGACACACGGCCCATGCTGCGCAGTTGTTTGCGCGTCCAGTGCCCCGGCACGGCGAAACCGTCGATGGGGCCAGCCAGGCGGGTATTGAGCTCGGCAAACCGGTTCCACTCGTCCATCCGGCGAATGCCGCTGCGATTGGCCGTGAAGCGTGCATCGATAGTCGGCCAGTCGCTGCCCACCGAGGTGATGCCGGACATGCCGGTCACTACCACACGCTTCATCAGCACAGTCCCCCGTTGACGGCCAGAACCTGACGGGTGATGTAGCTCGCTTCGGCCGACATGAGAAAATTCACCGCACCCGCCACTTCCTCGGGCGTGCCCATGCGTTGGGCCGGGATCATTTTCATCAGTTCGTCCACCGGCACGTTCTCGTCCAGCATGGCCGTATCGATCAGCCCCGGCGCGACGCAGTTGACGGTGATCTTGCGCTTGCCCAGTTCGATGGCCAGCGCCTTGGCGGCACCGATCAGCCCTGCCTTGGAAGCGCTGTAATTGACCTGGCCGCGATTACCGATCAGCCCGGAAACCGAGGTGATGCAGACGATGCGCCCTGCTGCACGACGGCGAATCATCGGCATCGTCAACGGGTGCAGGACGTTATAGAACCCGTCCAGGTTGGTGCGCAGCACCTGATCCCAGTCATCCTCGCTGAGTGCCGGAAACGCGCCGTCGCGGGTCAGCCCGGCGTTGAGTACCACGCCGTAATAGGCGCCGTGCGTCTCCACGTCCTCTTCCAGAATGGCCTTGCAGGCGGCCCGGTCCGAAACATCGAATTGCAGCACGCGTGCCTGACGGCCCAGCGCAACGACTTCGGCCTGCACCGCTTCGGCTTCGCTGCGGCCGGTGCGGCAATGCAGGATCAGGTCGTATCCGGCCTGCGCCAGACGCAGGGCGATGGCGCGGCCGATGCCACGGCTGGAGCCGGTGACCAGTATCGATTCAGTCATGCCGGGGCTCCTTCAGCCAGGTAGTCAGCAGTGTTGGGCGGGCAATATACATTGAGTCGGGCAAAAGCCTCGATACCCGGCCCGGTGAGGGTGCATTCGAACATGCCCATGCCGTTGTCGTCCTGCAGGGAGCGCACGGCATGGATGTGCAGTTCACTGCCCAGCGGGAAGCGCGTCACGTTGCAGTCGAACTTGCGACTGCCAAGCAGAAAACCCAGCTTGACCGCTTCGCCCTTGTTGCGCGCCTTGCAACCGGCATAGGCCGCGACGCTCTGCGCCATCAGCTCTATGCCCAGCCAGGCCGGCAGGCTGCCGTCGGCTTGATTGAACAGGCCGTCGGCGCGTACGGTCAGGCGGGTTCGAATCTGTTCTTCGTCAACGCTCAGCACCTGATCGATGAGAATCATGTCGCCGGCATGGGGGATGAGTTCGGCGAGCGGCCACTCGGTCATGGGGCATCTCCGATAATCAGGCTGATGTTGTTGCCACCGAAGGCAAACGAATTGCTCATCATGTAACGAGCGTTTTCAGGTGTCAGGCGCGAGCCTGCGTGTGTCCATTGCAGCGCAGGCAGGAGCGGATCGGCCTCGCCGTCCCACAGGTGCGGGGGCAGGGCCTGTTCGGTATTCTGCGGGGCCAGGCTCAGCCAGCAAAACGCCGCTTCCAGCGCGCCCGCCGCGCCCAGGGTGTGGCCGCTGAGCGGTTTGGTCGACGAGCAGGGCACGCCGTTCGGAAATACGCCCTGCACGGCCAGGCTCTCCATCGCATCGTTGTGCTGCGTGGCGGTGCCATGCAGGTTCAGATAACCGATCTGCTCCGCCTCGAGTCGGGCATTGCGCAACGCTTGCAGCATGGCATCGCGCGCACCACGGCCGGTGGGTTCGGGGGCCGAGATGTGGTGAGCGTCGCAGCTGGCACCTGCGCCCAGCAGGGCAATCGAGTGCCTGCTGTCGGCTTCACGAGTCATCAGGAACAGCGCGGCCGCCTCGCCGATATTGATCCCGTTGCGGTTGCTGGAGAACGGGTTGCAGAGCTGCGGCGACATGGCCTCGAGTGCCGAGAACCCCTGCAGGGTCAGCTTGCACAGGCTGTCGACGCCGCCGCACAGCACGGCATCGCACAGGCCCATGTCCAGCGCCCGACGCGCACTGAGCAACGCCCGCGAGCTGGACGTGCAGGCTGTCGAGATGACGTAGGCCGGGCCGCTCAATTGCAGCCAGGCGGCGAGAAAATTCGCCGGTGCGCCCAGTTCCTGTTGCCGATAATCGTAATCGTCGGGGAAGGTACGCTCACGCAGCCAGACGGCCATGCTCTCGCTCGCTTCATCGATGCCCGAGGTGCTGGTGCCGATGATCACGCCGATTCGCCCGGCGCCGAAGCGGGTGATGGCCTGGCTGATGTCCTCCTCGATCTGCAGGGCGGCGGCCAGCAGCAACTGGTTATTGCGGCTGCGATGCAAATGCACGGCAGGCGGAATGGGCGGCAGTGCGGATTTGACTGCACCGACCGGCAACGCGCGTTCCGGCACCCAGCCGCTTTCGAACACCATGCCCGAGCTGTCGCCTGCGAACAGCCTGCGCGACACCTCTTCACGGCTGTCGCCCAGCGAGCAGATCACGCCCAGCGCGTTGAGATAGGCGGTCATGGCAGGCTCTCGTTGTTCAGCGGTGTCACCTTGTAGCTCAGCCGGTCCTTGAGGCGGATGGTGAACGCGTTGGCCGACTGATATTCGACCAGCCAGCGGTCCTCCAGACGACGCTGCATGCCCTGGCGGTAAGCCGTCGGGTAGCGGCCATGCATTTCCAGGTCCGGGGTCATGGCGAACATCAGCGCAGCGAACAGCTCGCGGGCTTCCGGATTGGGCGGCAGCAAACCGTCGGCCTGCCATTTTCCGTCGATCAGCAACTGGCGCGCCTGGGGAATGCCCAGCGGGTCCATCATTGACCAGCGCAATCCGCCGTTTTCGCGCTGGATGATCAGCAGCCAGTCCTGATGCTGATCGGCCTGGCGACGTTCAATGTGCAGTTGCATCGGCAATTGCATGGTCGGTGCACTGGTCGGCAGCGGGGCTTGTGCCGCACAGCCGCCGAGCAGCAGGAAGGCTAAAAACAGTACGCGAATCATGATGCTCCAACTTCCAGGGGTTTGCGGGCCACGACATTGACCAGCGTTTCCTCACGTTGCCCGAATGGCCTGGGCTTTTGCAGTTTCAAGACCTCGAGCAGGCCGAAGTCCCTGGCGCGGCTCCACCACAGGTAAGGGTACGAAACATTCTGTGCATCGAACTCGAAACCCTGGTCGCGGATCATCTGCAGATACTGCGCCGCGCTTTTCTGAACGTGCATCGGGTGGCGGAACAGCCAGCGAATCACCCAGGTGTCGATGTACGCTTCGGTCGACTCGGCAAACAGCAGGTAGCCGCCCGGCTTGAGCACACGATAAAACTCGGCCAGCGCCTGTTCCTGCTCGACCAGATGATGGAAAGTCTGGTGGCAGAACAGCAGATCGACGCTGGCGTCGGGTACTTGCAGGGCTGCGCAGTCGCTGCCGATCAGCTCGACCTCTACGCCTCTGGCCCGAGCCTCTTCACCACTCATGTCGAGGCTGTGCGGATCGGCGTCGACACCGATGAGCCTGGACGGCTGAAAAACCTTGTTCAGCTGCTGAAACGACCGGCCTTGCCCGCACCCTGCGTCGAGCAATACCGGCGCAACCGGCGGCGGGCTGGTGAACAGGCTGCGCAAGTCGTCTATCGCCACGCGCAGCACGCGGTACTGCCAGATGTTGCTGCGCAGAAACCACAGGCCGAAGCGGGTTTCCTCGACATAACTGTCACTCAGGAACGGTCGATTCATGGGCCACTGTCCGCGCAGATTTCCGAGAGCGTGCGCAGGCGGCGCTTGGGCTCGCTGACAAACGGATTGCGTTCGTCCCAGGCATAACCGGCCAGAATCGAGCTGATCATGCGGCGGATGTCCGGAGCGCTGCCGGGGTAGAAAATCACATTCTGAAACGTACCGTCGTACCAGCCCTCGACATAGGCCCTGAAGGTGTCGACGCCACGCTTCAACGGCACCGCGAACTCGCTTTCCCAATCCACGTTTTCGCCTTGCAACTGCCGGCTCAGCACGCCAGCCGCCATGCTCGCCGAACGCATGGCGATGGTCACGCCCGAAGAGAACACCGGGTCGAGGAATTCCGCCGCATTGCCCAGCAGCGCAAAGCCCTTGCCGTGCAGGGTCTTGACGTTGGCCGAGTAGCCGCCGATGGTTCTCGCTGGCGTATCCCAGACTGCGTTTTTCAGCACGCTGGCCAGCTGCGGTGTTTCATCGATAAAGGCGCGCAGGCAGGCATCCAGATCCTCGGGCTTGTCCTTGAAGCGCTCGGCCGAGGCGACCACGCCTATCGAACAGCGGCCTTCGCTGAACGGAATCGACCAGAACCACACATCGCTGTGCTGCGGATGGATGCTGACGAGAATCTTGCGGCGGTCGAAGGGCGGGCTTTCGATGCGGTCTTCGATATGGGTGAACACCGCCTGGCGCACAGGGAAACCTGACGGCGCTTCCAGATCCAGCAAGCGCGGCAGCACGCGGCCATAGCCGCTGGCGTCGAGTACGAAGCTGGCCTGCACGCTGTATTCGCTGCCGTCCTCACGCCTCACACGCAAAACCGGCTGCGGGCCCTCGAAGTCGGCGCTGACGATCTCTTCCTGATAGCGGATGTCCACGCCTTGCAGCGCCGCCTGATCGGCGAGCAGTTTGTCGAACTCGCTGCGCTGCACCTGAAAGGTCGTCGGCTTGCCGTTGCTGAACGTATCGCCGAAGTCGAAATCGCTGTATTGCTCGCCACGCGCGAAGGCTGCGCCATTCTTGGGTTGGAAACCGGCAGCCTGCACGGCCTCCAGCATCCCGGCTTCTTCGACGAAGTCCAGGCAATGACACAGCAGGCTCTCACCGATGGAGAAGCGCGGAAACAGCTGGCGCTCGATGATCAGCACGTCATGGCCCTGGCGTTTGAGCAGGGCAGCCGCTATTGAACCGGCCGGGCCGGCACCGATGACGACGACCTGACGAATTTCCCTATCAGTGATGGGCACAGGTATTCCTTTTCGGTTGGGCGGTGGCAGGGAGTAACGACAGCGCTGCAAGATTCATGCGTGTGGCCCTTCAGCATTGGCTGGCGAATGAAGCGCTTTACGCGGGCTGGCCCAGGGCGCCAGCAGGAAGCTGAACGCCAGCCCCAGGCTGACCGAAAGGCCGAAGTTGCTGATCGCCGGGGTGCTGGAAACGGCCAGCAGGCCGAACGACAGCCAGGTGGTAAGCGCGGCCAGCAGCGTGCCCAGCAGGCTGACCGCTGCGCCGCCTATCTGCTCGCGCATCAGGATGGCGTAATCGACGCTGATCGCCGTGACCAGCAACAGGCCGAACAGGCTGAACAGGGTCAGCGGCTGACCGAGCCAGCCCAGGCTGGCGAGGCTGCACAGCGCCGCCAGCAGGGGCAGGGCGACGATGCGCAATGCACCACCGAAGCCAAACGGCGCGATCAGCAGCAGGACAATCAGCACGCACGACGCCAGCTTCAATTGCGCTGCGCTGATCTGCGTGTGGGCAAACACCTCGTTGAGCTCACCCAGGCGGTCGACCAGTTGCACGCCCTCCAGCCCGATGGCCTGCACGCGCAGCAACGCCATGCTGTTCATGCCGCGCAGGCTGACAATGCTGGCGACACCTTGATCGCCGTCGTCATCGCGTGTCGGTCCCAGCCAGAGCGTGCGCCACGGTTCGCTCAGCGGGCCTTGAAGCGCCTGATCGACGTCTTGCGTCGGCAGTGCCTGCAATTGCGCCAGTTCAGCCTTCAAGGCACTGGCCGGAACGCCAAGTTCTACCAGCGGCGCCCAGTATTGCGGCAATTTGCCCAGTGCACCGCGGGTAGCCTGTTGTTCGGCAGGCGAATCGAGCAACTGATTGAGCGCCATGTAGCCTTGCAGCTTGTCCATGCTGACCAGTTGGTCGAGCCGTTGGGTCAGTTCGGACTGCCGATCCAGCAACTGCTGTTGGTCCTTGCCGCGCACCAGAAAGAACTGGCTGGTGGGCTGATAACCGGTGATCCGCGCGATGGCCTGGGCTTCATCGGTCAACGCCTGAGGTGCTGCCACCCATTGGCGGATATCGTTCTTGGTGGTCAGGTGCCAGAGTCCGCCGCCACAGAAGGCCAACAGCAGCACCAGCAGGATCGGTGTGCTGATGCGCAGCAGCAAGGCGGCGCGGCAGTCGAGCATCAATTGCGCCAGTTTCAGCGGCCACTGGGCAGGGCTGATCTCGACGTTGGCGAGCAGCGCGGGCAGCAGGCACACCGCCGTCAGGTAGGCGCCGATCAGGCCGGCCGCCGAGAACACCGCAATTTGCGTGAGTGCCGGGAACGGCGTCCAGGCCAGCGCCAGGTAGCCGATGCAACTGGTGATCAGGCTCAGGCTCAGGCCCGGCAGGGTCAGGCGCAAGGCGGGCCAGCTGCGCCAGGGCTTGAGGCTCCAGCTCTTGGACAGGTAGTGCAGCGGGTAATCCACCGCCACCCCGATCAGGCTCGAGCCCAGCACCAGCGTCATGACGTGCATGCTGCCGAATATCGCGACGCAGGCCACCGCGCCGAAGAGCATGCCGACCACCACCGGCACGAATGCCAGCAGCACGCTCCAGCGCCGGAAGGCGAGCAACAGCAACAACAGGATACCGACCGTTGCGCCACCGCCGACCCAGGTGATTTCCCGGCTGGCCTGCTTCTGCCCGTCGGCAGCGTAAAGCAGCCCGCTGGCCGCGAGTAATTGACCACCTGCCTGACTGGCCTGTACCCGCGCTTGCGCCAGCAGGTCGGCAACCTGGCCGGGCAGGTGCATATCGAAGGCATCGGTTCGGGTTCGCGAACGCAGCAGTACCCAGCTTTTACCCTCGGCGCTGGCCACCAGCGCGCCGCTGGCCAGGTCCGCTTCGACCGAGCCCTGCTTCGGCAGGCCGTTCTGGATACGTCCGGTCAGCCCCAGCCAGTCATCCTGGCCAGGCACCAGGCTGAACCCGGCAAACGGGTCGAACAGCGTCTGCACGCGCTGTTCGATGAAGGTTTTCGGGTCGTCGATCAGCAGTGTGCGATCCGCTGTCGGCAACATGGCGATGCGCCCTTGCAGCAACTGGGTGCGCAACGCGGGCAGGTCGGCCTGCAGCGACCACTGGACCTTCTCGAACAGGCCGGTCGACTGCCATTGTTCAGCCAGAGTGCGTGCCAGTTCGACAGCCTTCTGCCGATCGCTGTGGCCCACCAGCACCAGCATTTCCCGGTTGAGCGGTTCCTGCATGCGCTTTTCGGCGCTCACCACCAGTTCGTCGTTATCGGTGCCCGGCACCAGCTCCATCAGGTTGGCCGACAGCGGCGAGCGGTCGTGCCACTGCCAGCCAGCGAGCGCCAGTACGCCTGCCAGAATCAGCAGGAACAGTCGCGGCAACAGCCGCTCAGTCTTTGAAGTCATTACGCTGCGCATCGGTCAGGGTCGGAGCGCTGCTGCTGTCGATCATTTTCAGGACCGTGCTGTCGCCCTGGGTTTCCAGCAGCTCGATACGCTGCACCAGTTCGCCACCGTCGATGTTGATCTGCTTGAACACTTGTTGCAGCAGCATCGAACGCGGCGTCAGGGTGAGGTGCCAGGCAGTCGCCTCGCCCTTGAGCTGCAAGTCGAAATCCCGCTGCAGGCCGCTGCTGTCGCCTTGCAGGACCGCCAGGAACAGACGGTTCTGCTCGGCGCCGGCGTTCTTGTTCGGCACCGGCTTCCAGCTGCTGACATTGCCAGCGGTTTCACGACGGGCAATACCGTCGGCGTTGATGCGGTAATCCTGCTTGAGCGGTGTTTCCAGCAGCCAGAGCAGCCCGAAATCCCTGGCGAGCACGAAGCGGCCCTTGCTGAGCAGCGGTTGCGGCAGGGCGCGCAGGTGTTTTTCCTGAACGAAACGACCCTGCACCACCGCAGGTTTGGCGAGCTGGTCGCTCAGTTGTTGCAGGTCGAACGCCTGTGCCAGGGAACAAAGGCACAGCAGACCCAGCAGGATCAAGGTACGAAGCGGGCGGTTCATGGCGAGGCGCTCTCTATTGTGCTCTCAAGGGCATTTTTCACGGCATCGATGAACACCTGCGGCGAGGCCAGTTGCATTTCCCGGCTCTGGCTGTCGACGGCGACCTGCACAGTGCTGGCGCGGGTCAGGCGCTCACCGGTGTGTGCATCGGTGATCAGGTAATTGATCTTCAGACGGTTCTCCCACTCCACCAGACTGGCGCGCACGTTCAGTGTCTGACCGAACACGGCGCTGCGCACATAGCGCAACTGCAGATCGATCACCGGCCAACCATAACCGGATTCGAGCATCTGCATGTAGTTATGCCCGATATGATCGAGCAGCGCGCAACGCGCCACTTCGAGGTACTTCACGTAGTGCCCGTGCCAGACGATGTTCATCATGTCGACGTCGAAAAACGGCACGACGATTTCAGTGTCGATGTGCAGAAAACCCTTACTGCGCATGTAACCTCCTGTGGCGACCTGCGCTGATCTTACGACGCAGCACATGATCGCCGAGCGCGATCAGCTCATGAGCCTGATTCATCGGCAGACTTCCAGAATGGGTAGAAATTGAACCACTGCTGCGGCGCTTCCAGGCAATAGTGCCCAAGACGCTCGGCATAACGCGTGGCCCACTGCTCGATGACCTGAGCGCGGTCGCTGCGCCGCCACTCGATGGCGTCGGCGAACGGTTCCAGAATCACCCGGTAGCCTTTCGCACCCTTGAGGCAGAAGAACAGATTGACCGGGCACTTGAGCAGCCCGGCCAGCAGCCAGGGGCCTTGCGGGAAGGTCGCCGGCTGGCCGAGAAAGTCGACCCGCACATTGCGCCCGCCATGCAGGGCGACGCGGTCACCGGCGATGGCCAGCCACTCGCCTTCGTCCAGACGCTGGCTTAATTGCAGCATGATGGCCGGGTCCAGCTCGCTGACCTGAATCAGGCGCAGATGGGTCGCGCCAGCTTCGCCGAGCAGGCGATTGAAACGTTCGGCGTGTTTGGTGTGCACCAGCACGTTCATGGTGACCTTTTCGCCGAGTTCGGCCAGCGCCCGGCACACTTCGAGGTTGCCCAGGTGCGCACCGACCAGCATCTGTCCGCGTTGGCCACGCAGGTTCTGGCGCAGCAGGGCCTGGTCGACGATCTCGATCTGATCAATACCCAGCCTGCCGTTCCACACGTCGAGCTTGTCGAGCAAGGAATCGGCAAATGCCATGAACTGGCCGAACACCCGGCGCTGGCTGGGCCGCAGTTCGGGCTTGCCGCTCCAGTCAGCCAGGTGCTGCTGGTATTGCCAGATGCTGTGCCGGGCACGTCGGCCGAAGACAAAGAAATACAGAACGATGCCATACAGCACCGGGCTGAGCAGGCGCCGACCTAGCACCCGCATGCCCCAGGCGGTGAGTTTCATGAGCATGAAACTGCCGCGCTCCTGATGACTGGCCCAATGCTCCTTGGGCGACTTGTCGATGCTCATGGCCGCCACCGTCGCCACAGGATCATTGGCAGGCGTAGCAGCATGCCGAAGAACAGCTTGGCGTGCATTTTCGAAATCAGCGCGTTGTCGTGAAACAGGCGGAAATGCGACAGGCCGTCCTGCGGGTAGTGCACGCGGGTCGGCAGCCAGCGCATCGGCTGGCCGCGCCAGGACAGGCGCACGAGCATTTCCGAGTCGAAATCCATGCGCCTGCCGATCTTCACGCTGTCGATCAGCGCCAGCACCGGGGCCAGTGGATAGAGGCGAAAGCCGCACATGGAATCGCGAATGTGCAACGACAGGGTATTGATCCACACCCAGACGTGGGTCAGGTAGCGTGCATACAGACGGCCTTTGGGCACGCTCTCGTCGAATTGCGGATAGCCACAGATCAGCGCATCCGGGTGCTGGCGCGACTGCTCCAGAAATACCGGGATATCGCTCAGATCATGCTGGCCATCGGCATCGACCTGCAACGCATGGCTGAAACCCAGCCGGATCGCCTCGCGGAAGCCGGCCATCACCGCGCCGCCCTTGCCCTGATTGACCGGCAGGCGCAGCAGGTAGATAGCCTCACCCTGCGCCAGCTGCTGTAACACAGCTTCGCAGGCCGGGCTGCTGGCATCGTCGACCAGGATGCACGGCAACCCTGCGTTACGCACGGCCTTGACCACGTTGGGCACGGCCCGCTCGTGGTCGAACACCGGAATGATCACGCAAGGCTTATGCATGGTCGTCCACCAGGAGGATCCGGCCACTGGAGCAGGGCGCGTTGTCGGCGTTGCGAAAGGCGAAGTGCAGCTTGGAGCGTGCTGCATCGAAGCGCAGCGTCAGCGTGAGGCGGTCGCCGGGGCGCACCAGTTGCTGGAATTTGAGCACCTCCATGCCGGCGAATCCGCATGGCAGGTCGAGCAGTCGCTGGCCCAGGCTGATCGCCCAGTCGACCTGCACCACGCCCGGCAAAATCGGCGCCTTGGGAAAGTGGCCGCTGAAAAACGCCAGATCGGGCGGGACACTCAATTGCAGGTGCAACTCGCCTTCGATGCTCCGTTGCTCAAGCACTTCCGGCTGTTTCGAGCGTGGCGCCAGCAGCAGCGCCTCGACGTCTGCTTGCGGCAGCTTGCCTTGGGCGTTGAGCGGCATCTGCCGCAGCAGCCGCCAGCGACGCGGCAGGGCGATGGTTTCGCAATGCGGCTGCAGGTAGTGTCGCAAGGCTTCGGTGAGCGCCCGACGGCCCTGATTGCGCAGGGCCAGCAAGCCCGCGTCGCTGAGCACCAGCAGCGCGCCCAGCGAGGCACGGTTTGTCTGCACCACGCCAAGGCGCGCTTCACTCACCCACGGGTGAGCCGCGAGGGCCTGCTCGATCAGCGGCAAGGACACGCGCTTCTCTTCGAGTTTGACGATGCGGTCGAGCCTGCCCAGCAGTTCGAAGCGCCCGTCTGCACCGATCAGCGCCGCATCGGCGGTCTGCTCGACATGGCCGGGCGGCAGATAGGGCGAGCTGATGCGCAGCGCACCTTGCGCGTCCTGACTCAGCTCTACGCCGTCGAAGGCCTGCCAGCGCTGCCCGCCCTGACGCCAGGCGATGCCGCCGGTTTCCGAGCTGCCGAGAATCTCAGTCGGCCACTGACCGAGGCGTTGCTGCAGGCTGTGTGCGGCTTCGGCCGGCAATGCACCACCGGAAGAGAACACCCGGCGCACGGCCGCAAGACCCGGCCAGTCGAGATTGTCGCCCATGCGCTTGAGCAGCGCGGGGCTGGCGACCCAGGCGAATGACGGGTATTCACGGCTGGCGCGTTGCAGGTCTTCGGCGAACGGCAACTGCCGGCGCACGAACGGGCGTGCCGCGCACAGCGGCCACAGCAAGCGAAACAGCAGCCCGTAAATATGTTGCGTCGCCACGCTGCCGATCATGCATGCCGAGCCCAGCTCCGCGCCCCACAGCTGCTCCAGCCCGCAGACTTCGTTGGCCAGTTGCCGCAGGCGCTTCTCGATCAGTTTGGGCTCGCCGCTGGAGCCTGAGGTGCACAGGCTCAGCCGGCACTGGTCCAGGTCCAGCGCTGCCGCCGGGAGAGGCGCGGCCTGCAGATCGCTCAGGTGGGTGTCACCCGGCAGGTCGGTCAGCCACAGGTCGACCTGATTCGCCCAGCGCTCGCGGGTCTGGCCCTGCAAGTCGGCGGGCAGCAACACGTGCACACCTGCGCGCCAGGCCGCGAACAACGCAATGGCCAGGTCGGCGGCATCTTCGAGGTGCACTGCAAGGTGCGTGATGCCACGCGCCTGCAGTCCTGCGGCCACGCCGAGCGCCTGATCACGAAACTGCGCGTGGTCGAGGGTCGGGGCCAGCGTCAGCAGCCGGTCGGGCAGCGCATCGAGCAGCAGGTGTTCCAGGTTCAACCAGTTCATGCGATCCATTTCATTTGCCGCCCGCTGAGGGTGGGCGGACGATCCATTCGACAGCGAACAATATGCCCATCAGGCCGTAGGAAATCAGGCCGGTGTACAGCGTCCACCATGACAACGGTGCCCACAGCGTCAGGATGGCTGACGTGAGGCCGTTGACGAGGAAGAACAGGCACCATATCTGCGTGACTTTACGCGTATAGCGGATACCGGCCTCAGGCAGATCGGGGCGGTTCAGGCGCGCCATCTTTTCCACGATCGGCGGGCCGTAGACCAGGCTTGAACCGAACAGACCGAGCATGAAGGTGCTGACCAGTACCGGGTACCAGCGCAGCATCATGTGGCTGTCGAGGGCGCCGAGCACCACGCAAAAGATCAGCGCGACAATCGCCATCGCCAGGCTGCCTTGCTTGCGCTCTCCGGTCAGGGCGCGCGCCAGCCACAGGCTGCCGAGCAGCAGCGCGAACTGCCAGGGGGCGAAATGCTCGGTCCCCCAATAGACGGCGAATGGATAGAGCACGCCGGCCAGCACCAGAATCAGGCCAATCAGCCGCTTCATTCGGCGCTGTTGACCAGTTTGTAGACGGCCTCTACCACGTCGTTTACGGTTCTCACCGACTTGAATTCTTCAGCCGCAATCTTCTTGCCGGTCTTGCGTTTGATGTGATCGATCAGGTCCACGGCATCGATACTGTCGATTTCCAGGTCCTGATACAGATTGGCTTCAAGCGTGACTCGCTCAGGCTCCAGTTCGAACAGTTCCACCATTGCGGTGCGCAGGATTTCGAAGATGTCTTCACGGGTTTGCATGTTCAATTCTCAGGCCGGTTGTCTGGCGCTGACGAAGGCCGCAAGGCTGTCGACGCTGGCGAAATGGTTACGGGTGTCCTTTGCATCGGCATCGATCCTGATGCCATAACGCTTCTGGATGGCCAGGCCCAATTCGAGTGCATCCACCGAGTCCAGTCCCAGTCCTTCGCCAAACAGCGTCATATCGTTGCCGATATCTTCCGGGGTGATGTCTTCGAGGCCCAGGGCATCGATGATCAACAATTTAATGTCCTGGTGCAGATCGCTCATCTGAGGCGAGCTCCTTGGTGAAATAGTCATGCAGGTAATCGTTGAGCTTGCGGGACGCCAGGGGCGGTGGGCCTAGCGCACTGAAGGCGGTTGGGTCTATATCGGCACCGACGCGCAAAGTGAAGTGCACGCGGCGTTGCGGAATGCGATACCAGGGCTCGGCCTTGGTCAGGGTGGTCGGCTGGACCTTGATCGTCACCGGGGTGATGACGCTTGCGCCACGCAGCGCAATGGCTGCCGCGCCGCGGTGAAAGACCGGCGGCTGACCTGGCTGGGTGCGCGTGCCTTCCGGGAAGATGATCAGTGTCTGGCCGCTTTGCAGGCGCTCTACGGCGGCGTCGAGCATGTCCATGCTGCCATCGTTGCTGATGTAACCGGTGGAGCGCACAGGGCCGCGGGTGAACGGGTTCTCCCACAGGCTGCGTTTGACGACGCAGTTGGCGTCACGCACCAGCCCGATCAGGAACACCACATCGATCAGTGACGGGTGGTTGGCGATGATCATCTGCCCGGGGCGGCCAAGCTTTTCGGCGCCTTGCACGTCGTAGGTCAGCACACGCATGCGCGCCATGATGCGGATGAACAGCCAGAACAGGCGGCTGATGGTCCGCCGCGCGCGACGCTGATGGCTGGCCACACTGCCAGGCAGGCAACTCAAGACTGGAAAAACGAACAACCGCAGGCATAAACCGCTCAACCCGAACAGGGCAAAGCTGATGCCTGTTGCCAGCAGACGCCAGTAATAGGCGTCCCGACCTTTCTTCAGTGACTGCGTTGCCAGTTCCATAACCGGTTATTCCAGGGGTGCAGGCAGACGGATTGATCAGTGTGCAAGGCCCGCAGCAGGTTCAGGGCGTGAGGCCACTGAGTGCGCTTGGTGCCTTGCGTATCGGTGTTCAGAGACAGTTGCCACTCATTCCCCGGCGTCAGCAGCAAGCCGACCGCGTAGGGAAAGGGCACGTCATCAATCCATTGGGCATAGGCTTGCGGTGGCTGTTCTTCAGTCACCACAAGCAATACTGCTTCTGCTCCCTCGGCCAGCAACGCTGCGGCCTCGAATGCTCCATACTCCAGCCCGTCGCCTGTGGCGGCCAGGGCTGTCATCTCACTTGTTTCACCGCGCATGATCGACCACAGACCAATGACGGCGTTATGCACTGAAAGGCTGAACTGGGTCGGTGAAAGCGGCTCGCTGGCGGCCAGATCACGCAGGATTTCAAAGGTCCTCGGGGTCTCTCCGTGGCGCGAGACAAACACCAGCGGGACGCGCTCCAGCCCTTCAGTCAATGGCCAACCGACGGCAAACGCCATTCTTGCCATACGGCCCAGGCGGCGGCGTTGCATCGCAGGAAGAAAAGACACGTCTGGCGCTGCGTCACTGGTTTCCAGCAACGTCGGATCGAGGCTCCATCTCTGCCAGTCTTCCGCGCTCGCCAGGCCCGGCGCCCAGGCTTGCCATCGTGCAATGTTGAAGGTGATCAAGGCTTCTCTTCCCGCCCCTGCGGGCTTGTTTCTCGCTACATCGATATCAGGTCGATATCAGCCTGGGTGCGGTAATTGACCGAGTGCGCGCATTATCCTGATGGGGCTCATTACTAGCAAATTTGTTACATAAAAACCGTTTACAGGCGTGTATTTTAAGGTTGAAGTCGTTTTTCTGTATGACAACCGGCTGGCAACTGTTTTGCGTTAAGCTCACCGTTGTCATATGTGCTGTCTAGAATCGACCTCCTCTTACGGTCGTTATCGGCCACTGCTGCTGTTTCTTCATCTTTCAAGGAATCCAAAGCATGCGTCGCGTGGTATTCAATCAGAAGGGCGGTGTCGGCAAATCGAGCATCGCCTGCAATCTGGCTGCAGTCAGCGCTCACGAAGGCTATCGGACGTTATTGATCGATCTCGATGCCCAGGCCAACTCGACTCAGTACCTCACCGGCCTCACCGGTCAGGATATTCCGATGGGGATTGCCGAGTTCTTCAAGAACACGCTGTCCGGCTCCCCGGTCGCCAAGAAGAACCATGTCGATATCTACGAAACACCGTTCGACAACCTGCATGTGGTCACGGCGACTGCAGAGCTTGCTGACCTGCAGCCCAAGCTCGAGGCCAAGCACAAGATCAACAAGCTGCGCAAACTGCTCGACGAGTTGAGCGAAGATTACGAGCGTATCTATCTGGATACGCCGCCAGCGCTGAATTTTTATGCGGTTTCGGCGTTGATCGCGTCTGATCGGGTGCTGATCCCTTTTGACTGCGACAGCTTCTCGCGACAGGCGCTGTACGGGCTGATGCGCGAGATCGAAGAATTGAAAGAGGACCACAACGAAGGTCTTCAGGTGGAAGGCATCATCGTCAACCAGTTCCAGCCCAGGGCCAGCCTGCCGCAGCAAATGCTCGACGAACTGATTGCCGAAGGCTTGCCGGTGCTGCCGGTGTACCTCAACGCCTCGGTAAAAATGCGCGAGTCGCATCAGGCCAACCTGCCGCTGATCCACCTCGACCCACGGCACAAACTGACGCAACAGTTCGTGGAACTGCATCACTTGCTCGAGACCAACGCCCATCCGTGATGGGCCACGGTGAGAGCAATCGTCATACGCAAGTCCGCTCTTGATTCTGGCCGAAGGCCGCAGGAGCGACCGGGGCTGCGATCCGCCTTGTTCGCGAAGGCTCGTCATGCAGAAGTCCGTTCTTGATTCTGGCCGAAGGCCGTAGGAGCGAACTTGTTCGCGAAGGCTATATTCCTGACGCATAAAATCCATCGACTGTAACGCCCTCTTCGCGGACAAGTCCGCTCCTACAGGACACCGCAAACACCCGCAGGAGCGATCGGGTCAGCGATCCGCCTTGTTCGCGAAGGCTATATCCTGACGCAGAAAATCCATCGACTGTGCCGGCCTCTTCGCGGACAAGTCCGCTCCTGCAGGGCACCGCAAACACCCGGTTCGCTCCTAAGCCCTTTGACGTGCGTTCTACCGCGTAACTCTTGCTACGTCAGCGGCCTCAATACATCAGGCGTGAAGCTGCCGTCCTTCATCGAACGGGCCAGGTGTTCGGCATTCTGGCGGGCAGTGTTGGCCAGTTCTTCGGGGATGGTGATGGTCGCGTCCATGTCGGCCCGGACATGCTCCTGCGAGGTGGTCAGCGTATTGCTGCCGGGCTCGCAGCCACACTGCACCTCATGCCCCTGAGTGGCGACCGCCACGAGTTCGTCGATGTAGGTGGGGTTGCCCTGAGCGATGAAGCCAATCTGCTTGCAGGCCGGGCACCACACCGGGTCTCCCATGCGCGCCACACGGCGCCGTTCGATGACTTCGCTTGCCGATGCGGCCAGCACGAAGCCGCGTGTGGTGGTGATATCGCCTTCCCTGACTATAAATGACATCGCGCTACTGCCTCTGGGTTACGGAAAACCTCAAGGCTAGGCGCAAACACGGATTCCGATAGCTCCCCTGGCCCTTTAAAGAGCGGTCCTACGCAATTACCAGCCGGGCGTTTCGAGCATGTTGCACGCGCAATGACGCGCCCGGCGAAACATCCGTTGCCCTATCGTTACTCCAGCCGTAATGATTCGACGCGCTGCTTGATTGATGCTCGACCGCTATCGCTCCTATGGTGGCCGACGACAGCAAAATCGTGGAGCGATCATGACAACAACAACTTCCCCCGACGCACGCTGGACACGTCGTCGCAGCGAGAAGCAGCGGCGTCTGGAGCAAGTGCGGGCGTTGGCCGACGGTGTGGTGTTGCCGACCGACAAAATCGTCGCGGCGCTGGAGGCCCTGCTGGTTTCCGGCGACCGCGTGGTGCTTGAAGGCAACAACCAGAAGCAGGCGGACTTCCTCTCCCGCGCGCTGGCCAAAGTCGATCCGGGCAAGGTGCATGACCTGCACATGATCATGCCGAGCGTCGGCCGCGCCGAGCACCTGGACCTGTTCGAGCAAGGCATTGCGCGCAAGCTGGACTTCTCGTTTGCCGGTACGCAAAGCCTGCGCATCAGTCAGTTGCTGGAAGACGGCCTGCTGGAAATCGGTGCGATCCACACCTACATCGAACTCTATTCACGGCTGGTGGTGGACCTCATCCCCAATGTGGTGCTGGCAGCAGGCTTCATGGCCGACCGCGCCGGCAACATCTACACCGGGCCCAGCACCGAAGACACCCCCGCACTCATCGAACCGGCGGCATTCAGCGACGGCATCGTCATCGTCCAGGTCAACCAACTGGTCGATGACGTCAGCGAGCTGCCACGCGTGGACATCCCGGCCTCATGGGTCGACTTTGTGGTGGTCGCCGACAAGCCGTTCTATATCGAACCGCTGTTCACCCGCGACCCGCGCCATATCAAGCCGGTGCATGTGCTGATGGCGATGATGGCGATTCGCGGTATCTACGAGAAACACAACGTCCAGTCGCTAAACCACGGCATTGGTTTCAATACCGCCGCCATTGAGCTGATTCTGCCGACCTACGGCGAGTCGCTGGGCCTGAAGGGCAAGATCTGTCGCAACTGGACACTCAATCCGCACCCGACGTTGATCCCGGCCATCGAAAGCGGCTGGGTCGAGAGCGTGCATTGTTTCGGCACCGAACTGGGCATGGAGAACTACATCGCCGCGCGCCCGGATGTGTTCTTCACCGGACGCGACGGCTCGCTGCGTTCCAACCGCCAGCTCTGCCAGCTGGCCGGGCAGTACGCGGTGGACCTGTTCATCGGCGCAACCTTGCAGGTCGATGGCGACGGGCATTCCTCGACGGTCACCCGTGGTCGTCTGGCCGGTTTTGGTGGCGCGCCGAACATGGGCCACGACCCACGCGGCCGGCGTCATGCCACGCCCGCCTGGCTCGACATGCGTCAGCAGCACGATGACGGCCCGGCGGCCTACCTGGAGCGCGGCAAGAAACTGGTGGTGCAGATGGTCGAGACGTTCCAGGAGGGTGGCAAACCGACCTTCGTCGAAACCCTGGACGCCGTCGAGGTGGCGAAGAAAAGCGGCATGCCGCTGGCACCGATCATGATCTACGGCGACGACGTGACCCACCTGCTGACGGAAGAAGGCATCGCCTACCTCTACAAGGCGCGCAGCCTTGAGGAACGCCAGGCGATGATTGCGGCAGTGGCGGGCGTGACCGTGATCGGCTTGCGCCATAACCCCAAGGACACCGCACGCATGCGCCGTGAAGGGCTGATCGCGTTGCCCGAAGACCTCGGCATTCGTCGCACCGACGCCAGCCGTGAACTGCTGGCCGCCAAGAGCATTGCCGACCTGGTTCAGTGGTCCGGTGGCCTCTACAACCCGCCCGCCAAATTCAGGAGCTGGTAATGAGCGCACTTCAATGGACACCGCAATCGGCCTCGCTGGCCGAGCGACTGGCCGATCTGGCGGTCGATGCCTTGATCGACGAAGCCGACCTGTCGCCCAAACCGGCTCTGGTGGACCGGCGTGGCAGCGGCGCGCACAGCGACCTGCACCTGGGGTTGATGCATTCTTCGGCGCTGTCGTTGTGGCCGACTTTCAAGTGGATGGCCGACGCCGCCACGCAGTTCGCTGTCGTGGGCCAGCCATTGCGTGAGGCATTGGGCAGGCTTGGCCGTGAAGGCGAAGCCACGATGCTGCGCACCACCAGCGGGGTGAATACGCATCGCGGCGCGATCTGGGCGCTGGGCCTGCTGGTGACCGCTGCCGCGCTGGATCCTCAGGAATGCGCGCCCGATGTCATCTGCGCGCGCGCTGCCGCTCTGGCCCAGATCAAGGACCGCCAGGTGCTCAGGCAAAACAGCCACGGTGATCAGGTGGTTCGTCGTTACGGCGTCATGGGCGCCAGAGAGCAGGCACAGCAGGGTTTCCCGGCGGTCAGGCTGTTCGCCTTGCCGCAACTGCGGCGCAGCCGTGCGGCAGGCAGCGGCGAGCAGAACGCCCGGCTGGATGCGCTGCTGGCAATCATGACTACGCTGGACGACACCTGCGTGCTGCATCGCGCCGGCATCGAAGGGCTGAACGCCATGCAGCAAGGCGCACAGCGCGTGCTGGACGCCGGAGGCAGCGCCAGTCTGGCGGGCCGCCGCGCACTGAACGCGCTGGATCAGCACCTGCTGGCCCTCAATGCTTCGCCCGGTGGCGCGGCGGATCTGCTGGCTGCCTGCCTGTTCATCGATGGCCTTGAGCCTGCGCTCGGCCCTGTTTCGAGGAGTGCCTGAAATGGAAACCCTGTCTTTTGAATTTCCTGCCGGACAGCCGCCCAAGGGCCGTGCGCTGGTGGGTGTGGTGGGCTCCGGTGATCTGGAGGTGCTGCTTGAACCCGGCAAACCGGGCACCTTGTCGATTCAGGTAGTGACGTCGGTCAACGGTGCCGCGCTGCGCTGGCAGCACCTGTTCGAACGCATGTTCGACGGTCAGACCCCGCCTGCGCTGAGCATCGATATTCATGACTTCGGCGCGACGCCCGGCGTCGTGCGTTTGCGCCTGGAGCAAGGCTTCGAGGAGATCGGCCATGACTGATAACGCACGTTTGCTGAATCAGCACAGTTTCATCGAACTGGGTGCCCGACAGCGCGCCCGTGCCTTGCTGGATGCCGGCAGCTTCCGCGAATTGCTCGGGCCGTTCGATCGGGTCATGTCGCCGTGGCTGGCCATGCAGGGCGTGGTGCCCCAGGCGGATGATGGCGTGGTGGTCGCCAAAGGCACTGTCGATGGTCGGCCAGTGGTTATCGCCGCCATCGAAGGTTCTTTTCAGGGCGGCAGCATGGGCGAAGTCGGCGGCGCGAAAATGGCTGGTGCGCTGGAGCTGGCCGCCGAAGACAACCGCAACGGCATTCCCACCGCCGCGATCGTGCTGCTGGAAACCGGTGGCGTGCGTTTGCAGGAAGCCAATCTGGGCCTGGCCGCGATTGCCGAGATTCATGCCGCGATAGTCGACCTGCGTCAGTACCAGCCAGTGATTGGCGTGGTGGCCGGGAGCGTCGGCTGTTTTGGCGGGATGTCCATCGCCGCGGGGCTGTGCAGTTACCTGCTGGTGACCCAGGAAGCGCGTCTGGGCCTGAACGGTCCGCAGGTGATCGAGCAGGAAGCCGGCATCGAAGAATACGACTCCCGCGACCGTCCGTTCATCTGGAGCCTTACCGGTGGCGAGCAACGCTTTGCCAGCGCGCTGGTGGATGGTTTTGCTGCCGACGATGTCGCCGATATCCGCCAGCAGGTCAGCGGCTGGCTCAAGCAGGGCGTGCCCGACACGCATCGCAGCAGTCAGTACCCACTGTTCCTGCAACGCCTGGCCAGCCTCGACACTGAGCCGCAAATCGATCCGCAAAGCGTGCGCACCCTCTATCAAGGAGCCCGGTCAT
Source organism: Pseudomonas sp. SZ57 (assembly GCF_009495975.1). Lineage (NCBI taxonomy): Bacteria > Pseudomonadati > Pseudomonadota > Gammaproteobacteria > Pseudomonadales > Pseudomonadaceae > Pseudomonas > Pseudomonas sp. SZ57. The sequence goes on from NZ_WIBD01000028.1 coordinate 64,969, forward strand.
GAGTCATTCACAGCGGGGTTTGAACTGGTTCAACGCCTTGAGCGCAGGCGCCCGTGAAGTCACTGGCCTGCCTGCCTCACTCAAGGTGGCCGATGGTTTTCTCTGCGAGCAGGCGGTGCGTTTCGTTGCCGTGATTGCCGATACCGACAACCGCTTTCCCCGGGCGCGTCAGGGCGAAGTCGGCCTGCTGGAAGGCTGGGGCCTGGCCAAGGCGGTGGACGAGGCCATCGAGCAGGATCGCGACCGCGCCGAAAAGCGCGCACTGATTGCCATCGTCGACGTCCCGAGCCAGGCCTACGGGCGTCGCGAGGAAGCGCTCGGTATCCATCAGGCATTGGCCGGGGCCGTGGACAGTTACGCGCGAGCACGTCTGGCCGGGCACCCGGTGATCGGCCTGCTGGTCGGCAAAGCGATGTCCGGCGCATTCCTGGCCCACGGCTATCAGGCCAATCGATTGATCGCGCTACGTGATCCCGGCGTGATGGTGCATGCGATGGGCAAGGCCTCGGCAGCCCGCGTAACCCTGCGCAGCGTCGAGGATCTGGAAAAGCTCGCCGCCAGCATTCCGCCGATGGCTTACGACATCGACAGCTACGCCAGTCTCGGTCTGCTGTGGGAAACCCTGGCGGTCAGCCAGATCGAACAGCCCGCTGCCGATGATCTCACCCAGGTGCGCCATGTGCTGAGCAGGGCGATCAAGGACGTGCAGGCCCGCGGCGTCGATCTGAGCAGTCGCCTGGGCGCCAGCAACCGTGCGGCGTCGGCCAATGTGCGCCAGTTGCTGCGGGCGCAATGGTGATCAGCAACACTGGCGCAGTGCTGCCCCACGATTTGTTGTGGGGCATGCCGCTGACTGCGTTGGCGGACGATGCGCCCAAATGGGCGGTCGACGCCGTGCTTGCAGGGCACCCGGTGGTGGTCCGGCGTCAGGCAATGCCCGCTGGACAGGTGGCTGTGGGTTTGCGTGGTCGCAGTCGGGAGCAGCGCTATGCCGCGAGCATGCCGTTGGCCGACGTCTGCCGAAGGGTCATGCCCGAGCAGTTGATCGACGTCCCGACCGAGAGTCATCAGCAATGGCCGGCGTTGCATGCGTTGCGCCAGATCCGTCCGGTCATGGAGGCGCTGGAGCTGGACTGGGGCGTGGGCGGCAGTGCCGGATTCGAGCTGGCCAGCGGTATTGCGGCGTTGCATCAGGACAGCGATCTGGACCTGATCCTGCGCACCCCGGGACGCCTGGGTCGCCGCTGTGCCGCCGAGCTGGTCGAGGCGCTGGAAACCTCGGTCTGCCGGGTCGACGTCCAGCTGCAACTCGAGCAGGGTGCCGTGGCGCTGCGTGAGTGGGCGCGGCCAACGGGGCGGGTGCTGCTCAAGACCGCCACCGGCGCGCGGCTGGTTGCAGACCCATGGCACCTGGGTCAGGTGCGCGCATGAGCAGCCTGTGGGTATTTCCCGGCCAGGGCGCGCAGCAAGCCGGCATGCTGCATCAGTTGCCGGACGATGCTGCGGTGCGCGACTGCCTGCAGGAAGCCGCCGATGCGCTGGGCGAAGACGTGCTTGCGCTGGACACCGACGAGGCACTGCAAGCCACCCGTGCCGTTCAGCTTTGCCTGTTGATCGCGGGCGTCGCATGCGCGCGCGTGCTGCAGGCGCGTGATTGCGTGCCGGACTACCTGGCAGGGCTGTCCATCGGTGCTTATCCGGCAGCGGTGATTTCGGGTGCGCTGGCCTTTGACGACGCCGTGCGCCTGGTCGCGCTGCGTGGCGAGCTGATGCAAAGCGCCTGGCCGCAGGGTTACGGCATGACCGCGCTCATCGGTCTGGACCAGACGCGGGTAGAAGCGCTGATCGCGCAGGTACACAGCGCGAAGACACCGGTATTTCTCGCCAATATTAACGCCGACAACCAGATGGTGATCTCCGGCAGTGCCGAGGCGATGCATCAGGTCGGTCAACTGGCCAAGGCCGCCGGCGCGGCAGCGGTCAAGCGTCTTGCCGTCAGCGTGCCGTCGCATTGCGCCTTGCTGGACGCCCCCGCGCAACAACTGGCCGAGGCCTTTTCGAGCGTTGCGCTGCAGGCACCCGCGATACGTTACCTGAGCGGCAGCACGGCGCGACCTGTGTTGAATGCCGAGAAGCTGCGTGAAGACCTGGCGTTCAACATGTGTCGGGTCATCGACTGGCGCAGCACCGTGGAAACCGCCTGGGAGCGGGGCGTGCGCCTGCACATCGAATTGCCGCCCGGCAGCGTGCTGACCGGGCTGGCGCGCAAGGTGTTCCAGCAGGGCACCGCGCTGGCTTTTCAGGCTGCGCGTCTGGACAGCCTGGTCGCGCTGTCGCGCGAGGAGGGTCGCCGCACCCTATAGAGCCGCCGTGCAGCTGCTACGAAGGACAAAAACAACAACTTCAGCAATGCAAACAGAGGAATAACAACAATGATTATCTACGGTGTTGCACTACTGGCCATCTGCACGCTTGCGGGCGTGATTCTCGGCGATATGCTCGGCGTTCTGCTGGGCGTGAAATCCAATGTGGGCGGGGTCGGGATCGCCATGATCCTGTTGATCTGCGCGCGCCTGTGGATGGAAAAACACGGCGGCATGAGCAAGGACTGCGAAATGGGTGTCGGCTTCTGGGGTGCGTTGTACATCCCGGTGGTGGTGGCGATGGCCGCACAACAAAACGTGGTAACCGCACTCAAGGGCGGGCCGGTGGCGGTGTTGGCCGCTGTGGGTTCGGTGGTGCTGTGTGCCTGCACCATCGCAGTGATCAGCCGCACTAATCGCGGTGAGCCGTTACCCAAGGAAGAGCCGCTGCTGACGCCTGAAATCGCCCCGGCCGGAGGTCGCTGATATGTGGGACCTCATCGAGAAGGGACTTGAACACAACGGCCTGATCACCGCTTTCGCTTTCGTCGGCATCATCATGTGGGTGTCTGTGGTGCTGTCCAAACGGCTGACGTTCGGCCGGGTGCATGGTTCGGCCATTGCGATTGTCATCGGGCTGATTCTGGCCTGGGTCGGCGGCACCTTGACCGGCGGCCAGAAAGGGCTGGCGGATATCACGTTGTTTTCCGGTATCGGCCTGATGGGCGGGGCGATGCTGCGTGACTTCGCTATCGTGGCGACGGCGTTTGAAGTGCAGGCCACCGAAGCGCGCAAGGCCGGACTGATCGGGGCCATAGCCTTGCTGTTGGGCACAATTCTGCCGTTTATCGTCGGCGCGAGCATTGCCTGGGTATTCGGTTATCGGGACGCGATCAGCATGACCACCATCGGTGCCGGGGCAGTAACCTACATTGTCGGCCCGGTGACCGGTGCTGCGCTGGGTGCCACCTCCGATGTGATGGCGCTATCGATTGCCACCGGCCTGATCAAGGCAATTCTGGTGATGGTCGGCACGCCCATGGCGGCGCGCTGGATGGGGCTGGACAATCCGCGCTCGGCGATGGTTTTCGGTGGTCTGGCGGGTACTGTCAGCGGCGTTACCGCAGGGCTGGCAGCAACCGACCGGCGTCTGGTGCCTTATGGCGCGCTGACCGCCACGTTCCACACCGGTCTGGGCTGCCTGCTCGGGCCATCGGTGCTGTACTTCATCGTGCGCGCCATCGTCGGCTAGGTCAGGTCGTCTGTTCCAGCAGCCGGTTGGTGTACATCCGGCACTCGGCCAACAGCGCGAGCAGGTTGGGATCGCGCTGTTTGGACTTGAGAAAAACAATGCCGATGTGTTGCTGCATCCGGTAGCGGCTCTGCAACGGGATCAGGCGCACGCGGTTTTCATAGACCGCGGCGATTCTTCCCGGCAGCAGTGCATAGCCGACGCCGGAGCTGACCATACTCAGCAGGGTGAAGATGTCATTGACCTGCATCGCCACCTTGGGCTCGAAACCGGCCTGCTGAAATACCCTGATTCCGTCGCGGTGCGTGGCGAAGCCTTGGGTCAGGGTGATGAACGTCGCTTCGCGCAGGTCGCCCAGGTCCACTTCAGAGTGTTCGGCGAACGGTGAGTCGATGGGGACGGCGAGAAAGATGTCATCGGAAAACAGCGCCAGGTGCTCGCAGTCCGGGTCATGGGTGCTTTCATCCAGCGACACCAGCATCGCATCGACTTCCATGTTCTTGAGCTTGTAGAGCAGGTCCATGTTCGAGCCCAGAATCAGGTCGATATTCAGCTCGCTGCGGCGGATCTTCAGGCCCATGATCAACTGCGGCACCGTCTTGACCGTCAACGAATACAACGCCCCCAGCCGAAACCGCGCCGCTGAGAAGCCTGCTGCCTGACGCGTCAGCTCTACCGTGGCCAGCACATCCTGGACCAGTTTCTGTGCACGTTCTTCCAGCACATACGCGCTTTCCAGCGGCGTCAGGTTGCGTCCCTCGTGCTTGAACAACGGGCAACGCAGCGCGCTTTCCAGCGAATGAATGGCGCGGTGCACGCTGACGTTACTGGTCTGCAGCTCCTCAGCCGCCCGCGCCAGATTGCCGGTGCGCATGAAGGCGAGGAATATTTCCATTTTCTTGAGCGTCAGTTCGTCATCGATCTGCATGTCGTGGCGCTTGTGGTTGAAGTGCGCTGATTGTGCACAACTCATGCGTCGATAGCTGCTTAAAATATCCGTCACTGACACAGGTGTTGCGGTTTGTTTCAATAAGCCGGAGTCTCTGTTTCCAGTGTTTTCGCCATTAAGAGAGGTATTGAGCGGATGTACTACGGAGAAAAATTCAACGCCTGGTCGCACCTGGTCGGCGCCGTACTGGCGGCCGTCGGTGCGATCTGGTTATTGGTCATGGCGTGTCTGCATGGTGATGTCTGGAAAGTGGTCAGCATGGCCATTTATGGAGTGTGTCTGGTGACGCTGTACAGCGTCTCGACGGTCTACCACAGCGTCAAGGGACGCTCGAAATCGATCATGCAGAAGGTCGACCATTTTTCGATCTACCTGATGATTGCCGGCAGCTACACCCCGTTTTGTCTGGTGACATTACGCGGTGCATGGGGCTGGACCCTGTTCGGAATTGTCTGGGGGCTGGCGCTGATCGGCATCCTGCAAGAGATAAAACCGCGCTCCGAAGCGCGCATCATGTCCATCGTGATCTATGCGGTGATGGGCTGGATCGTGCTGGTGGCCGTCAAGCCACTGCTGGCTGCGCTCGGTGTATCGGGTTTTATCTGGCTGGCCGGAGGCGGCGTGCTGTACACCGTCGGCATCCTGTTCTTCGCCTACGACCAGATCCGCCACTTTCACGGCATCTGGCACCTGTTCGTCATCGGCGGCAGTTTGATGCACTTCGTGGCGATTTGTTTTTATGTGCTGTGAGGAAGGGCGATGGGGATCTGACTCTCGTTCCCGCGCTCCAGCGCTCTGCGTTATACGCAAGTCTGCTTCTGATTCTGGCCGAAGGCCGTAGGAGCGACCGGGGCGGCGATCCGCATTGTTCGCGAAAGGGCCAGTATATTCGTCGAAAATGCATCGCCTGAACTACTGTCTTCGCGAACAAGTTCGCTCCTACGCCCTCCGGGCAGAAGCCCATCAGGACTTGTGTATAACGATGAGCGCATGAGCGTGGGGACCATCATCAGCGATCAAAAATCGCCCCACAACTGCTGCGCCACGCTGAGCGCGACCACGGGAGCGGTTTCAGTGCGCAGCACGCGCGGGCCGAGGCGTGCGGCGTGGAAGCCGGCGTCTTGCGCCTGGGCGACTTCCGCGTCGTTCAGACCGCCTTCCGGACCGATCAGAAAGGCCAGGCTGGCGGGCTTGTCATGGCTGGTCAGGGGTTCGGCCACCGGGTGCAGGACCAGTTTCAGGTCGGCCTCGGTGTGCTTGATCCACTCGGTCAGCGGCATCGGCGCATGAATCACTGGCACCACGGAGCGGCCACATTGCTCGCAGGCGCTGATTGCGATCTGCTGCCAGTGCGCCTGACGCTTCTCGGCACGCTCGTCTTTCAGGCGCACCTCGCAGCGTTCGCTGACAATCGGCGTGATTTCGCTGACGCCCAGCTCGGTGGCCTTTTGAATCGCCCAGTCCATCCGCTCGCCGCGCGACAGGCCCTGACCGAGATGAATGCGCAGGCCTGACTCTACCTGGCCCGCGAAGCTTTCAGTGAGCTGCACATGCACGCGCTTCTTGCCGACTTCCAGCAAGGTGCCGCGAAATTCCTGACCCGAACCGTCGAACAGTTGCAGCGCGTCACCTTCGGTCATGCGCAGCACGCGGCTGATGTAATGCGCCTGGGCCTCAGGCAGTTCATGCTCGCCCAGACTCAGCGGCGTTTCAGTAAAAAAGCGCGACAGTCTCATGGTGTGTCTCGGTTCCAGTGTTCGTTTTGGGATGACGCATTCGCGAGCAAACGAAGGTCGCCCGGACAGGCCCCTGCCAGTGGGAGCGAGCTTGCTCGCGAAGGCGCCAGTCCGGCTGCATTCAGTTCTAGCCCTTAACCCGGATCGCGAAAGTCCGGATGAAAGTTCTCGCGCACGGCAACACTGACACTGCTGCGGGTCGCGATATCAATGCCTTCGCTGGCCACCTCGGCGAGGAAGTCGATCTGCTCCGGCGTGATCACATACGGCGGCAGGAAATACACCACACTGCCCAGCGGCCGCAGCAGTGCGCCACGCTCCAGTGCGTGCTGGAAGACTTTCATGCCGCGGCGTTCCTGCCACGGGTAGGCGGTCTTGGTGGCCTTGTCCTGAACCATTTCGATGGCGATGGCCATGCCGGTCTGACGCACTTCCGCGACGTGCGGGTGATCGACCAGATGCGCAGTGGCCGTCGCCATGCGTTGCGCCAGGGCCTTGTTGTTCTCGATGACGTTGTCCTGCTCGAAGATATCCAGGGTCGCCAGCGCCGCCGCACAGGCCAGCGGGTTGCCGGTGTAACTGTGCGAGTGCAGAAACGCACGCAGGGTCGGGTAGTCGTCGTAGAACGCGTCGTACACATCATCGGTGGTCAGGCAGGCGGCCAGCGGCAGGTAGCCACCGGTCAGCGCCTTGGACAGGCACAGGAAGTCCGGACGAATGCCGGCCTGTTCACAGGCGAACATGGTTCCGGTACGGCCGAAACCGACAGCGATTTCATCGTGGATCAAGTGCACGCCATAGCGGTCGCAGGCGTCGCGCAGCAGCTTGAGGTAGATCGGGTGATACATGCGCATGCCGCCCGCGCCCTGGATCAGCGGTTCGACGATCACTGCCGCGACGCTGGCGTGGTGCTCGGAGAGGGTCTGCTCCATGGCGGCGAACATGTTGCGCGAATGCTCTTCCCAGCTCATGCCGTCCGGGCGGTGGTAGCAATCGGGGCTCGGCACCTTGATGGTGTCGAGCAGCAGCGCCTTGTAGGTTTCGGTGAACAGCGGCACGTCACCGACCGACATCGCCGCCATGGTCTCGCCGTGGTAGCTGTTGGTCAGGGTGACGAAGCGTTTCTTGTCCGGCTGGCCGCGATTGAGCCAGTAGTGAAAGCTCATTTTCAGCGCGACTTCGATGCACGATGAGCCGTTATCGGCGTAGAAGCAGCGGGTCAGGCCGTCAGGCGTGAGCTTGACCAGCCGTTCGGACAGCTCGATCACCGGCTGATGGCTGAAGCCGGCGAGGATCACGTGCTCGAGCTGGTCGACCTGGTCCTTGATGCGCTGATTGATGCGCGGGTTGGCGTGTCCGAAAACGTTGACCCACCAGGAGCTGACAGCGTCCAGATAACGCTTGCCCTCGAAGTCTTCAAGCCATACGCCTTCACCACGCTTGATCGGTATCAACGGCAGATTTTCGTGGTCTTTCATCTGGGTGCAGGGGTGCCACAGGACCTTCAGGTCACGTTGCATCCACTGGTCATTGAGGCCCATTTTCAATCTCCGGGTAGCGACTCGCCTGATGCGAGGACGAACAATCGCGCAAGCCTATGCAATGCCCGGCTGCGGAACAACCTTTGATGCAGTTTTAACGGCCGATGGACATTGCTGGCGGCTATTTGATGGCTCGCGTATCCTGCGCAGCGAGTCGATGTGTCGGGCTGACTTGCCCTATCTTCCCTATGTTTTCTGGAGTTCGCCGAATGCTTTCTGGTTGGCTGCGCGCGTGTGCGCTGATAGTGGCAGGGTTGGTCAGCGTTTCGACGCTCGCCGATGAAAAACAACGAACCGCCATTGTCGTCGGTGGTGGTCTGGCAGGTTTGACTGCCGCCTACGAACTGCAGGCCAAAGGCTGGCAGGTGACGGTGCTGGAAGCCAAGCCGAGTCTGGGCGGACGCTCCGGTCTGGCGACCAGCGAGTGGATCGGCAACACCAAGGCTCAGCCTGTGCTGAACCGCTACCTGGACAGCTTCAAGCTGCCTACCGTGCCTGCGCCTGAATTCGTGCGCACGCCCAGCTACCTGATCGACGGCGTGTACTTCACCCAGGCTGACCTGGCCGTCAAACAGCCGGCGACCGCCGAAGCCATCAAGCGCTACAACGACACGCTGGATAACCTCGCGCGTTCGGTTGATGACCCGGAAAACCCGGCGTCCAACAGCACGCTGTTTGCGCTCGACCAGATCAACGTCGCCAACTGGCTGGACCGCCTGAACCTGCCTGTCACGGCGCGTCAGTTGATCAATCAGCAGATCCGTACCCGCTACGACGAGCCTTCGCGCCTGTCGCTGCTGTACCTCGCCCAGCAATCGCGGGTGTATCGTTCGGTCGACGAGCGTGACTTGCGTGCTGCACGCCTGCCCGGTGGCAGTGCGGTGCTGACCCAGGCGTTCGTCAAGCAACTCAAGACCGTCAAGACCAACTCGCCGGTGACGGCAGTCATTCAGGAGAAGGACAAGGTCACGGTCAAGGCTGGCGCGACCAGCTATACCGCGGATTACGTAGTGATGGCCGTGCCGTTGCGTTCGCTGGGCAAGATCCAGATGACGCCTGCACTGGACGCGCAGCACATGGGCGCGATCAAGAGCACCAACTACGGCTGGCGCGACCAGATCATGCTCAAGTTCAAGACTCCGGTCTGGGACAGCAAGGCGCGCATGTCCGGTGAAGTGTTCAGTAACACCGGTCTGGGCATGTTGTGGGTAGAGCCGGCGCTTAAAGGTGGCGCCAACGTGGTCATCAACCTGTCTGGCGACAACGCGCGCATCATGCAGGCCTTCGGTGACAAGCAGATGGTCGATCAGGTGCTGATCCGTCTGCATGCGTTCTACCCTGAGGCACGCGGTGCGTACACCGGCTATGAAATCCGCCGCTACAGCGTCGATCCGTCCACCGGCGGTTCTTACCTGGCGTTCGGCCCCGGTCAGATCAGCAAATACTGGCGCCTGTGGGAACGGCCGATTCTGCGTGTAGCCTTTGCTGGCGAGCACACCGACACCTTGTACCCCGGCACTCTGGAAGGCGCCCTGCGCAGTGGTCAGCGTGCAGCCGGTCAGGTGCAGGATCTGGCCGCTGGCAAGTCGTTCGAACCGGTCAAGGTTGCACCGCCGAAAGCACCGGCCCCTGCTTCGCAGAAGTCCGAAGGTAATTTCTTCAGCAATCTGTTCGGTGGTTCCTCCGACAAGCCAGCTGAACCTGCCAAGCCGCAGACTGACAAACCAGGCTTCTTCTCGCGCCTGTTCGGTGGCGGTGAACAACCGGCTCCGGCACCTGCTCCGGTAGAGAAAGCTGTAGAGCCTGCTCCAGCGCCTGTACCGGCTGCCGCTCCGGCACCCGTGGTTGCGCCGGCTGTCCAGCCTGCCAAACCGCCGGTAAAAGCCGAGCCAGCGAAGAAACCAGCGACCAAGGCCGAGCCTGCGAAGAAAGTGCAGAGCAAGGAAGCGGCCAGGAAAGAAGCGGCTAAAAAAGAGGCTGCGAAGAAGGAAGCGGCGAAAAAAGAGGCCGCGAAAAAGGCTCAGAGCAAACCGGCTCCAGCCAAGACCCCTGCTGACGCCTCGCCTGCAGACGCCAATAACTGACCGTCCGATGGCTGACTGAAAGGGATGCGGTTCATACCGCATCCCTTTTTTTATGCGCGCTCGATTCGTTCTATCCCTGTGATAGCCCTTGCCGGGCCTGATCGTGCCGTTCATCGGTATCGAAAGGCCGATGGTCATTACAACGTGTTACTGACGGCAAATTATCGGGATGCTGCTGCAGCGCGGACAGCCTGACACCGCTGAACAGAGGTTCAGGTGTTGAGGGAAGCAACAGAATCGAGGTACGAACTGCCCACCAGACCTATCGTATTGTTCGATACGTCCGAGCGAAATTTTGAGCTTTCATTCGATAGATAAAAAGCTAGTCTGGTAACACTTCTGACAAGGTACTGGTAATGCAGCTACGTAATTCATCCTCTCGCTACGGTCTGGTCAGCATGGTGCTGCACTGGGGTGTGGCTGCTGTCGTGTTTGGAATGTTTGCGCTGGGGCTGTGGATGGTCGGGCTGGATTACTACGATACATGGCGCAAGGCGGGCCCTGATCTGCACAAGAGCATCGGCATCACGCTGTTTGCGGTCATGTTGATCCGCGTGGTCTGGCGTCTGCTTAGTCCGCCACCGCCGCCGTTGACCAGCTACAGTAAGTTGACGCGCATCGGTGCCGCATTCGGCCATCTGTTTTTGTACGTCGCACTGTTTGCCGTGATGTTCGCCGGGTATCTCATTTCCACCGCCGACGGCGTGGGGATTCCGATATTCGGCCTGTTCGATGTGCCCGCGCTGGTTTCGGGCCTTCCTGATCAGGCAGAAACGGCTGGCTGGATTCACCTGTATCTGGCCTGGGTCATCGTGATATTCGCGGGGCTCCATGGTCTTGCTGCATTGAAACACCACTTCATCGATCGCGATGTGACCCTCAAGCGTATGCTGGGTCGTAATTGATTGTTCAACCAAAAACGGGAAGAAAAGCATGTTGAAGAAGTCTCTCGCCGCTCTGGCTCTGGGTACCGCACTGTTGTCTGCTGGCCAGGCCATGGCTGCCGACTACGTTATCGACAAGGAAGGTCAACACGCATTCGTTGACTTCAAGATCAGCCACCTGGGTTACAGCTTCATCCACGGTACCTTCAAGGACTGGAGCGGCACGTTCAGCTTCGACGCTGCCAAGCCTGAAGCCAGCAAAATCAATGTCGATCTGAAAACCGCCAGCCTGTTCACCAACCACGCCGAGCGCGACAAGCACATCTCCAGCAAGGATTTCCTGGACGTTGGCAAATACCCGCAAGCCAAATTCGTTTCCACCGCTGTCAAATCGACTGGCGAGAAAACGGCTGACGTCACTGGCGACCTGACCCTGCACGGCGTGACCAAGCCAATCGTCATCAAGGCAACCTTCAACGGCGAAGGCAAGGATCCGTGGGGCGGCTACCGTGCCGGCTTCAACGGTACTTCGACGCTGAACCTGAACGACTTCGGCATCAAGGGCCCAGGCCCGACGTCGCAGACGCTGGATCTGGACATCAGCTTCGAAGGCGTACAGAAGAAGTAATTGCACGCTTGATCGACAGAACGCCGACCCTTGGGTCGGCGTTTTTGTTGGTGCTGCCCAGGATCGAACGCAGAGCGTCCAAGGCTGCGCTACTACGCGGAGCGCTTATCTTCATATACAAGCCCTGAAAAGCTCGGAGGACGGCGCTTTCAGGTTTCTGCCCGCAGGGCGTGGGAGCGGACCGGGCGACGCTTCGCTTGTTCGCGAAAGGGCCTGTATATTCACCGAAAATGCATCGTCTGAGCTGAAGCCTTCGCGAACAATGCGGATCGCCGCCCCGGTCGCTCCTACGGCCTTCGGCCAGAATCAAAAACAGATTTAAGTATACGCAGAGTGCGGGAGCGATCATCTCGCACGACGATCATCGATACAACAAACAAAAACGCCCCGAACAGGTCGGGGCGTTTTTAGTGTTGCGTTGCTGTCAGCTGTCGCGGTTGCGGGTCAGCAGGGCCGGTTTTTCACCGCGTGGACGGCTTGGCAACTGGTCCAGTTGCTCGGCAGACGGGAAGCGGTCGATCTTGGATTCCTTGTGCACGATCTTCGGCTGAGGCTGGCCGTCGCGGGGTGCGCGTGCGACTGGCTCCTGACCTTCACGTGGCAAGGGTTGCTCTTCACGTGCCGGGCGACGGCCACGTGGCTGACCATCACGCGAGCGGGGTGCCGATGAGCCCGAGCCGTTGCGCTTTGGCGCGCCACTGCCGGAGCCGTTGCGCGCACCACCGGCAGGGCGACCCGGATTGGCCGGGCGAGCAGCGCCGCCAGCGGCCGGTGCGGCTGCGCCAGGCGCGGCAGCAGGGCGACGACCACGGTTCTGGCCTTTGCCCTGATAAGGACTGACGTAGTCAGCGCGGTTGCCGAAGTTGTCTACTTCATCGTCACGGAACTCGTCAGGGGCACGATCGGCTGCCGGACGCGGTGTGGCGGGTTGCGATGCACGCTGTTCGCTGCGAGGCGTGCCCTCACGAGGTTTTTTTTCGCGTGGCTGCCTTGCAGGGCGTTCGCCAGTGGCGGAGGCAGCAGCAGGTTTTTCCTTGCCTTTATCCTTGCCCTTGTCGCGACGACCACCGTTGTTCTTGTCGCCATCGCCACGTGCAGGACGTGCGCCACGCGAGTTGCGAACATCCGGACGCTCACGCACTTCAGGCTTCTCAGCCTCGACTGCAGTGATGTCGAAGCCCATCAGGTCGCCGTCGGCGATCTTCTGCTTGGTCATGCGCTCGATGCTTTTGAGCAGCTTCTCTTCGTCCGGCGCAACCAGCGAAATGGCTTCACCGGAGCGACCGGCGCGGCCGGTACGACCGATACGGTGAACGTAGTCTTCGTCGACGTTGGGCAGCTCGAAGTTGACGACATGCGGCAACTGATCGATATCCAGGCCGCGTGCGGCGATATCGGTCGCGACCATGATGCGTACATCACCTGCCTTGAAGTCGGCCAGTGCCTTGGTCCGGGCGTTCTGGCTCTTGTTGCCGTGGATCGCGACAGCCGCAAGGCCATGCTTGTCCAGGTACTCGGCCAGACGGTTGGCGCCGTGCTTGGTGCGGGTGAAGACCAGCACCTGTTCCCAGGCACCGACGGTAATCAGGTGCGCCAGCAGCGAACGCTTGTGGTTGGCTGCCAGGCGGAAAACCCGTTGCTCGATACGCTCGACCGTGGTGTTCGGCGGCGTGACTTCGATGCGCTCGGGGTTGTGCAGCAGCTTGCCAGCCAACGACGTGATGTCATTGGAGAAGGTAGCCGAGAACAGCAGGTTCTGACGCTTGGCCGGCAGCCGCGCGAGGACCTTCTTGACGTCATGCACGAAGCCCATGTCGAGCATCCGGTCTGCTTCATCGAGCACCAGGATTTCGACGTGGGACAGGTCGACACTGCCTTGACCGGCCAGGTCGAGCAGGCGGCCAGGGCAGGCCACCAGGACGTCCACACCACGGGACATGGCCTGAACCTGAGGGTTCATGCCGACGCCGCCGAAGATGCAGGCGCTGACGAATTTCAGGTCGCGGGCATAGAGCTTGAAGCTCTCGTGCACCTGTGCGGCCAGTTCGCGGGTCGGGGTCAGGACCAGAACGCGTGGTTGACGCGGGCCGTGACGCTGGGATTTGTCCGGAACACCATTGGGAAACAGCCGCTCCAGAATAGGGAGGGCGAAACCACCGGTTTTACCAGTACCGGTCTGTGCCGCAACCATCAGGTCGCGACCTTGCAACACGGCGGGAATGGCCCGCTGTTGCACGGGGGTAGGCTGGGTATAGCCCGCTGCCTCGATGGCGCGGACTAAAGCCTCGGAGAGACCGAGGGAAGCAAAGGACATGAGTAATCCTGTTCTGTTGGAGCTTAAGCTCAAGGGATGTCTTGCCTGGCGCGAATGGCGTGTAAAGACAACGCGATCCCGTCCGGTCCTGCCGGGTCTTCAGTGCATTCCGTGACGTCTGCGCTTGATGAAAATTGCGCTGTTGGCGTGAACGGATGACGATTGCAAGACCGGGCGTCCGGGCGTAAGCCTGGCGGAAAGGCTGGAGTATAACAGAGCGAGCGCAATACGCCGCTTTCCTGCTGCCCAACGGTGTATGAGGCCGCGATCCCCCGGAAACTGCCGGTTGGATCGCGGTGCCGCAGCCGTTTTCAGCGTGGCAGTTGCAGGTTGTTCCACACCGCCAGGCTCGGTTCCGCCTGGTTCAGCGTGTAGAAGTGCAGACCGGGGGCGCCGCCTTGCAGCAGTCGTTCGCACATCTGCGTGATGACTTCTTCGCCGAACGCCTGGATGCTTTGCACGTCATCGCCATAGGCCTCCAGCTGTTTACGGATCCAGCGCGGGATCTCCGCACCGCAGGCATCCGAGAAACGCGCCAGCTTGCTGTAGTTGGTGATCGGCATGATGCCCGGCACGATCGGAATGCTGACGCCCATCTTCTCGACACGCTCGACGAAGTTGAAATAGCTGTCGGCGTTGAAGAAGTACTGAGTGATCGCACTGTCGGCGCCGGCATTGGCCTTGTTGACGAAGTGCTTGAGGTCGTCTTCGAAATTGCGCGCCTGCGGATGCATTTCCGGGTAGGCGGCAACTTCGATGTGGAAGTGGCTGCCGCTTTCCTGGCGAATGAAGCTCACCAGGTCATTGGCGTGACGCAGCTCACCGCTGGCCATGCCCATGCCCGAAGGCAGGTCGCCGCGCAGTGCCACGATGCGTTTGATGCCCGCATCCTTGTACTGCGCCAACAGGTTGCGCAGGTCGTCCTTGCTGTCGCCCACGCAGGACAAATGCGGCGCAGCAGGGACTTTGATCTCGTTTTCCAGCTGTAGCACGGTATTGAGCGTGCGGTCGCGGGTCGAGCCACCGGCACCATAGGTGCAGGAGAAAAAATCGGGGTTGTACGTGGCCAACTGACGAGCGACGGTCAGCAGCTTTTCGTGTCCAGCGTCGGTTTTGGTAGGAAAGAACTCGAAGCTGAAGCGGCGTTCTTGAGACATGGGGGAGGAGGCCTCCAGCTTTTAGCTGCAAGCTACAAGCTGCAAGAGGGCTGTATGCCTGGCTCCGCAGCCTCATGCTTACCGCTCACGGCTGTGTAATAACGATAAAGAAACGAGCGTCAAGCTCAAGCTGCAAACAAGAGAAATGCACTTGCTTGCAGCTTGAAGCTTATCGCTTGCAGCTATCTATCAATAGCGATAAGCGTCTGGCTTGAACGGGCCTTCGACGGTCACGCCGATGTAATCGGCCTGGGTCTTGGTCAGCTTGGTCACAACGCCACCGAAGCCGCGGACCATTTCCAGGGCCACTTCTTCGTCGAGTTTCTTCGGCAGTACTTCAACGGTCAGACGCTCGGCTTTCTTGGCCGGTGCCAGGTCGGCGTACTTCTGCTCGAAGAGGAAGATCTGCGCCAGAACCTGGTTGGCGAACGAGCCATCCATGATGCGGCTTGGGTGGCCAGTGGCGTTGCCCAGGTTTACCAGACGGCCTTCGGCCAGCAGAATCAGGTAGTCGTCGTTCTGTGCGTCGAACGAACCTGGGCCGGTACGATGGATCTTGTGAACCTGTGGCTTCACTTCTTCCCATGCCCAGTTCTTGCGCATGAAAGCGGTGTCGATTTCGTTGTCGAAGTGACCGATGTTGCACACCACAGCACGCTTTTTCAGCGCTTTGAGCATGTTGGAGTCGCAAACGTTGACGTTACCGGTGGTGGTCACGATCAGGTCGATCTTGCCCAGCAGGGCCTTGTCGATGCTCGCTTCGGTGCCGTCGTTTTCACCGTCGATGAACGGCGAAACCAGCTCGAAACCGTCCATGCAGGCCTGCATGGCGCAGATCGGGTCGACTTCGGTCACTTTGACGATCATGCCTTCCTGACGCAGGGACTGAGCCGAGCCCTTGCCCACGTCACCGTAGCCGATCACCAGCGCCTGCTTGCCGGACAGCAAGTGGTCGGTGCCGCGCTTGATGGCGTCGTTCAGGCTGTGACGGCAGCCGTACTTGTTGTCGTTCTTGCTCTTGGTCACCGAGTCATTGACGTTGATGGCCGGGATTTTCAGCTCGCCCTTGGCCAGCATGTCCAGCAGGCGGTGCACGCCAGTGGTGGTTTCTTCGGTGACGCCGTGGATCTTGTCCAGCATCGCCGGGTATTTCTTGTGAATGATCTCGGTCAGGTCGCCGCCGTCGTCGAGGATCATGTTGGCGTCCCATGGCTGGCCATCCTTGAGGATGGTCTGCTCGATGCACCACTCGTACTCTTCTTCGGTTTCGCCTTTCCAGGCGAACACAGGAATGCCGGCAGCAGCGATGGCCGCAGCAGCCTGGTCCTGAGTGGAGAAAATGTTGCACGACGACCAGCGAACTTCGGCACCCAGGGCAACCAGGGTTTCGATCAGTACGGCGGTCTGAATGGTCATGTGGATGCAGCCGAGAATCTTCGCGCCTTTCAGCGGCTGATCACCAGCGTATTTGCGACGCAGACCCATCAGGGCAGGCATTTCGGATTCGGCGATGATGGTTTCGCGGCGGCCCCAGGCGGCCAGGGAAATATCGGCAACCTTGTAGTCATTGAATTCTGTGGGCGTCATTACAGCACTCATTGAGAGTCTCCATTCCATAAAAATGCGAATGGGCGCCGTTGTGCGTTTAAGGTTTGCCGGTCGAGGATCGTCCTGGCAAACAACGCCCCATCCGAGCCTGACAGGGAAAACCTGCTGCAGCGCCCCTCGGACAGGTGGCGGGAACGGTATCAAGCGTAGATGACCGTTTTGAAACGTTTGGCAGTATAGCGGCGCTCGCGATTCTTCCCAAGGCTTTCTGTCGGTTTAAAGGCCATCCAATTGCCATCTGTCTGTAATAGGGTCGATGCACAGTCGCTATGACGCAGGCATGGGCGCGGGTCGCCGGCTCTGCCATCATGCAGCTATCCATCGGCCAGACGCTCAGGAGTGACCATGAATTTCCACACCCGCAAGTGGGTAAAGCCCGAAGACCTCAACCCCAACGGCACGTTGTTCGGCGGCAGCCTGCTGCGCTGGATCGATGAAGAGGCGGCGATCTACGCGATCGTTCAACTGGGTAATCAGCGGGTGGTCACCAAGTACATCTCTGAAATCAACTTCGTCAGTGCCTCGCGTCAGGGCGACATCATAGAGCTGGGCATCACCGCCACAGAATTCGGTCGCACCTCGATCACCCTCAAATGCCAGGTGCGCAACAAGATCACCCGCAAGAGCATTCTGACCGTCGACAAGATTGTCTTCGTCAACCTCGACGAAGACGGCCAGCCTGCGCCGCATGGCCGGACTGAAATCCGCTACATCAAGGACCAGTTCGACGAAGAGGACTGACGTTCAGGTCGCTGAACATCGGACGCGGAGCGTCCAGAACAGCATGCCCACGCGGAGCATGGGCACGATAGTGTTCTTGCGTAAACCTGCCGTGCATGGACACGACAGTTACAGAATGATCGTTCCTCACGCTCCGCGTGGGAATGCCGTTCATGACGCTCCGCGTCATCCATAAAAGCAGGGTTCAGCCCTTGGCTTGTAACGCGCGCAACCACGCCAGCCCCGCGCTGGTATCGCCTTTCGGGCGATATTCGCAGCCGATCCAGCCGCTGTAGCCCAGCTCGTCGATGACGTTGAACAGGTGCTCGTAGTTCAGTTCGCCCAGGTCCGGCTCATGGCGATCCGGTACCCCGGCGATCTGAATGTGGCCGATGCCTGCAAAGTCACGACGCAGTTTGCTGGTCAGGTCGCCTTCGACGATCTGGCAGTGGTAGCAGTCGAACTGCACTTTCAGGTTGTCGGCGCCCACCAGCTTGCAGATATCCTGCGCCTGATCCTGACGATTGAGGAAGAAGCCCGGCATGTCGCGGGTGTTGATCGGCTCGATCAGAATCGTGACGCCTGCGCCCTTGGCGTGCTCAGCCGCGAACGCCAGGTTTTCCAGGTAGACCGCCTGATGACGCTCACGCAAGCCTTCATTGGGCAGCAGGCCGGCCATGACGTGCACACGGTCATTGCCCAGCACCTGCGCATATTCCAGGGCCCGCTCGATACCGCTGCGAAATTCCGCTTCACGGCCCGGCAGCGTGGCAATGCCTCGCTCGCCTGCCTCCCAGTCGCCCGGCGGAGCGTTGAACAGCGCCTGCACCAGACCGTTGTCGCTCAGGCGCTGCTTGAGTTCCTGAGTGCTGTAGGCGTAAGGGAAGAGGTACTCGACCGCGCCGAAACCATCGGCAGCGGCTGCGGCAAAGCGCTCAAGAAAATCATGCTGCGGGTACAGCATGCTGAGGTTGGCGGCAAAACGAGGCATGTTAACTCCAGTCTTCAAAGGGTCAGACGAATGGCCAAAGCAGCAGGGTGATCACGAAGCCCAGTGTGCCCAGCAGCGTGACCAGTACGGTCCAGGTGCGCAAGCCGTCGGCGACGTTGAGGCCCGCCAGCTTGGTGAACATCCAGTAACCGGCATCGTTGATGTGCGACATGGCCAGACCGCCACCGCCCATGGCCAGACACAGCAGGGCCAGGTGATTGGCGCTCAGGTCCAGCGTTGCGATCAGCGGGCTGAGAATGCCTGCGGTGGTGACCAGTGCGACGGTGGTCGAGCCCTGAACGGCGCGCAGCAGCAGGGTCAGCAGGAAGCCCAGCGCGAGTACCGGCAGACCGGTGTTGCGCAGCGCTTCGGAAACCACGGCACCAATGCCGGTGTCGACCAGCACCTTGCCGAATACGCCACCGGCGCCGGCAATCAGGATCACCATCGCGACACCCGGCAAGGCCGAGCCGATCACATCGGACACCTGGGTACGGCTCCAGCCGCGACGCGAGCCCAGCAGCCAGGCGCACAGCAGGGTATCGATCAGCAGCGCAACCAGAGGCGCGCCCAGCACGGTCAGCACCGCGCGCAGCGTGGACGTGTCCGGCAACATGGTGGTGGCCAGCGTGCCCATCAGAATCAGCACGATCGGCAGCAGGATCAGCGCGATGATCAGTCCGAAACCCGGTGCGGGCGCGGGCGGCAGCTTGCTCGCCAGGCTGCTGGCGCTTTCTTCGACGCCCATGGTCCGGGTTTCGGTCGCTTCGCGCACAGCGGAATAATCATTGCGGGCCCAGGCTTCCAGGTCTTCGTTGGTGACATGCGGGCCATAGACCTCGGCGCGGATGTCATCGGTCATCGGGTAAGTCTTGCGGGTCATACGCCCCGCGACGAAGTAGCCGATCATGCACAGCACGGCAACGATCGGAATGCCCAGCATCAGCACCCGGCCCAGATCCGCGCCCAACTGGCTGGCGGCGGCGACAGCGCCAGGATGCGGCGGCAGAAACGCATGCACGGCGAGCAGTGCAGCGCACATCGGCAACGCGAAAATCAGCAGCGGCTTGCGTGCCGCACGTGCGACACCGTAGGCCAGCGGCATGAGAATGATCACGCCGACCTCGAAGAACACCGGAATACCGACCATGAAGCCGGCAACGGTCAGCGCCAGTGGCGTGCGTCTGTTGCCGAAGCGGTTGATCAGGGTCTTGGCCAGCGCTTCGGCCCCGCCGGACAGCTCGATGATGCGCCCGATCATCGCGCCCAGGGCGATGATGATCGCGATATGGCCGAGCGTCTTGCCCATGCCGCCTTCGATGGTGGCAACCAGGTCGGCCGGTTTAACACCGGCGACCAGCGCCACGATAATGCTGACCAGCATCAGGGCGACAAAGGGCTGGAATTTGTACTTGAGCACCAGAAACAACAGCAGTGCGATGCCCGCACCGGCCACGACCATCAGCATGAGCGGCGTCATGCCCGTGCACTCCGGTCAATGGCGGTAAAGACTGACAACGAAACAGCGGGGTAGGGGTGAGTCATGCTCTCGATTCCTGTTGTTATTGTTGTTCGACCGGGAGGCGCAATGCGCTCCCCGATCATCGTGTGTTCGTTACCACCTGGCGCCGAACACCTGACGCAGCTCTTCAAGCGCCGCCGGGGCCAGCGGTGCAGGTTTGGGGTTGCTCATCAGCCACAGACGGGCAGTCTCTTCCAGCTCCTCCAGGGCATAGCAGGCCTTGGCCACCGAGCTTTCCCAGACCACCGGACCGAGGCGCTCCAACATCACGCCGCGCACGCTGTTGGCCAGTTCCGCTACGCGCTCGGCGACTTTCGGCGAGCCCGGACGTTCGTAAGGGATCAAGGGGATATGCCCGACCTTCATGACCTGATACGGCGTCAGCGGCGGCAGAATGTCGTCCTCCTGCCACACTCCGGCCAGGGTCAGGGCGACCAGATGCGTCGAGTGCGTGTGCACCACGCCGCCGACCTGCGGGTTGCGGTCGTAGACTTCGCGGTGCAGGGCCAGGGTCTTGGACGGCTTGCTGCCGGATACCCATTCGCCGGCCAGATTGACCTTGGCGATATCGGCCGGGTCCATGCGGCCCAGGCAGGCGTCGGTCGGGGTAATCAGCCAGCCGTCGTCGAGTCGTGCGCTGATGTTGCCGGCGCTGCCCACCGTATAGCCACGGCCATACAGCAGACGGCCGACGTCGCAGATTTCCTGACGCAGTGCGTTTTCATCGATCATCAGGCAGCCCCCGCCAGTTGCTTGAGCGCCTTGGCGAAGAAGTCGCGCGCACCGAAGTTGCCGGATTTGAGGGCCAGGGCCAGCGGTTGTGCGCCGCTGCTCACCGTGGCCGGAACGCCCGGATCGATCTGTGCGCCGATCTGCAGCAACTGCACGCCCAGTGCCTGAACCACGGCACCGGAGGTTTCGCCACCGGCCACCACGAAACGGCGTACGCCTGCGTCCAGCAGCCCTTTGGCGATTTCACCAAGTGCGGCTTCGACCATGGCCCCGGAGCGTTCGACGCCCAGTTCTTTCTGCACGGCTTTGACTTCGTCCGGTGTGCTGGTGGCGTAGATCAATACGGTCTGCCCGGCATCTCTGGCAAAGGCCAGCGCCTGCTCGACCACTGGCTTGCCAGCGGCCAGATCCAGCGGATTGATGCGCAGCGCAGGGCGATCGGCTTCCAGCCAGGCCGCAACCTGACCATTGGTGGCGACCGATGCGCTACCTGCCAGTACCACTTCGCCGCCACTGATGGCGATGTGTTTGGCGGCATCGATGTCGCGCAGCTTGCCCGCCTTGCGGAAGTTGCCCGGCAGGCCCAGCGCCAGACCCGAGCCACCGGTCAGCAGCGGCAAGTCGGCGCAGGCTTCGCCCAGGGTGTACAAATCCGCATCCGACAGGGCATCGGCGATCGCCATGCTCACACCCTCAGCGCGCAGCTCGGCAATTCTGTTACGCACACCTTCGACGCCCTGGGCAATGCTGTCGTAGCGCAACAGGCCGACCTTGTGGCGGGTCTGCGCTTGCAGCACGCGCACCAGATTGGCGTCGGTCATGGGCGTCAGCGGGTGGTTCTGCATGCCCGATTCGCTGAGCAGCTGGTCCTGCACGAACAGGTGACCACGGAAGATCGTGCGACCGTTTTCCGGGAAGGCCGGGCAGGCGAGGGTGAAATCGCTGCCCAGTTGCTCCAGCAGTGCTTCGCTGACCTGGCCGATGTTGCCCGCGGCAGTGGAATCGAAGGTCGAGCAGTATTTGAAGAAGATCTGCTCGCAGCCGCGCTCGCGCAGCCATTCCAGAGCTGCCAGGGATTCAGCCACCGCGTCGGCGCTGGGCGTGGTACGCGATTTCAGGGCGATGACAATCGCGTCGGCGTCCAGACCGGCAGCCATCTCGGCGCTGGGGATGCCAATGCTCTGTACGGTGCGCATGCCGCCCCGCACCAGCATGTTGGCCAGGTCGGTGGCGCCGGTGAAGTCATCGGCAATGCAGCCCAGCAGCGGGCGAGCGTTATTCAGGCTCATCAGTCGCTCCTCAGGCTTTTTCTGGCTTGGCTTTCGGCAACTCGATGCCCGGGAAAATCTTGATCACGGCCGAGTCATCTTCACGACCGAAGCCGGCGCTGGACGCCTGCATGAACATCTGGTGCGCAGTGGCCGAAAGTGGCAGCGGGAATTTGCTGCCGCGTGCGGTATCCAGCACCAGACCCAGGTCCTTGACGAAGATGTCCACGGCCGACAGCGGCGTGTAATCGGCATTGAGGATGTGCGGCACGCGGTTTTCGAACATCCACGAGTTACCGGCACTGTTGGTGATCACTTCATACAGCGCGTCAGCGTCGACACCTTCGCGCAGGCCCAGAGCCATGGCTTCGGCGCTGGCGGCGATGTGTACGCCAGCGAGCAGTTGATTGATGATTTTGACTTTCGAGCCCAGACCGTGGACGTCGCCCAGGCGATAGACCTTGCCGGCCATGCCGTTGAGGATGGCTTCTGCCTTGGCGTAGGACTCGGCCGGGCCGGAGGTCATCATGGTCATCTGGCCAGCGGCAGCCTTGGCGGCACCGCCGGAGATCGGCGCATCGAGGTACAGCAGGTTCTGTGCGGCCAGACGCTCGCCCAGTTCGACGGCGAAGGTGGGCGCGACGGTGGCGCAACCGATGACCAGGCAGCCCGGACGCAACGCGGCAATGGCGCCGTTTTCGCCAAACAGCACGGTTTCGGTCTGCTCGGCATTGACTACGACTGTGATGATCACATCGCAGGCAGCGGCCATGCTGGCCGGAGAATCACAGGCAACCCCGCCTTCCTGAGCGAATGCTTCGGTCACGCTGGTGCGCACATCACAGGCATGCACAGTGAAGCCGCTACGCAGCAACGAGCGGGCAATGCCCAGACCCATCGCACCCAGGCCGATAACGCCAACGTTTTTGCCAGTCATGCAGTAATCCTCGAAGTCAGTGCCGATGCCTGTGAAGCCGACATTCGGACGTTATTGTTCTGATCTGTGAATCGGATAGTGAATCAATGAGTAAATAATGTGAAGTATTTTTATTTTTCACAAAATTTAACATCGATAGGCTTTTTCCATCGCGCACAAAAAAGCCCCTGTGCGGGGCTTGATTGAAAACCATGATGTTCGGCGTGCTGCGCCGTCTTTGACGAATCAGAATTTCGGCACTGGCGCGCTGGTGGCGTTTCTCAGTGAGCCGCTTTCCTGGCGCACGACTTCTTTGGGCTTGTACGCGCAATAACCGGGGCGCGGCCCGACTTTCGGGTGGTTGCGGCAGGTGTCCGGGCGCTTGTCATAGATGGTGCACAGGCGGCTTTTGCGGTCCAGGTACAGGCAGTCGTTGTTGCTCATGCGCTGCAAGGTGAAGATCTCGGACTTCTGGTTGTAGCGCTCGACGATGCCTTCTTTCTGCAGCCGCTTGGCGATGTTCTTCGCCGGGTCGCCGCGTTCGAACTCATCGACGATGCCGATGCGGATCAGGTCCTTGATCTTCACTTCTACCGGCAACGTGCAGCAACTGGACACGCAGCCCCCGCACATGTGGCTGGAGTATTTGGCCCAGGTGTCGATGCGATCGAGTTCTGCGGCGGCGATCAAGGTGGGTTTCATTTCAGGTCAGGCTTCCGGGTGTATCGGGGCGCGCGATCATACCGGTCTGCAGCGATTTGCAGAAATCAAAAATTGCCGAGGCGACTGTCGGTCAGGTGTGGGCAGGCAGTCGGCTGCAGAGTCCGCGCCTGCCGAGCGCAGTCGGTCAGCAGGCGCGGTGTCTCAGAAGGCACTCAGGACTTGAGCTTGTCGTCGGCCCTGAACATGCTGCGGATGCCACGAACGGCCTGGCGGATGCGGTCCTGATTCTCTATCAGGGCGAAGCGCACGTGATCGTCGCCGTACTCGCCGAAACCGATGCCCGGCGAGACACACACCTTGGCTTCGGCCAGCAGCTTCTTGGCGAACTCCAGCGAACCCAGGTGCGCGTAAGCCTGGGGGATCTTCGCCCAGACGTACATCGAAGCCTTGGGGTTCTCGACCATCCAGCCCAGCTCGTGCAAGCCCTTGACCAGCACATTGCGGCGCTGGCGATACTGCTCGGCAATGTCGAGCACGCATTGCTGGTCGCCTTCCAGCGCGGCAATCGCCGCCACCTGCAGTGGCGTGAAGGTACCGTAGTCGTGGTAACTCTTGATCCGCGCCAGTGCATTCACCAGCTCGGGGTTGCCGACCATGAAGCCAATCCGCCAGCCTGCCATGTTGTAGCTCTTGGACAGGGTGAAGAACTCGACGGCAATGTCCTTAGCGCCCGGCACCTGCATGATCGACGGGGCTTTCCAGCCATCGTAGACGATGTCGGCGTACGCCAGGTCATGCACCACCAGCACGTCGTACTGTTTGGCCAGGGCCACCACGCGCTCGAAGAAATCCAGCTCCACACATTGCGCAGTCGGGTTGGACGGGAAGCCCAGAATCATCATCTTCGGCTTGGGAATCGAGCCGCGAATGGCTTTTTCCAGTTCGTCGAAGAAGTCCACGCCTGGCACCAGCGGTACCGATCGCACCTGGGCGCCGGCAATCACGGCACCGTAGATGTGGATCGGGTAACTGGGGTTGGGCACCAGCACCGTGTCGCCCTGATCCAGCGTGGCGAGCATCAGGTGGGCCAGACCTTCCTTGGAACCAATGGTCACGATCGCTTCGCTTTCAGGGTCGATGTCGATCTCGTAGCGCTTCTTGTACCAGTTGGAAATCGCCCGGCGCAGGCGTGGAATGCCGCGCGAGGTGGAGTAGCCATGGGTGTCTTCGCGCTGGGCGACGGTGATCAGTTTTTCGACAATGTGCGGCGGTGTGGCCCCGTCGGGGTTGCCCATGCTCAGGTCGATAATGTCCTCACCGCGACGACGAGCAGCCATTTTCAGCTCGGCGGTGATGTTGAACACGTAAGGGGGGAGTCGATCGATGCGCGCAAAGCGGCGCGGCGAACCTTGGTCTGCCATGAGTATCTCGCGTACGTAAGCGCCCGGAACCGTCCGAGCGACGTGGCCACATGAGGCGGCCTGCCGAGGAAGATAGATGGGCTGATAGCCTTTTGTCCATCGGGATTTGCAACGCCGTGCCAAGACCGATATTCGGACCCCACCAAACCACCCGGCGGTGTAGAATCGGCGCTATTCATCGCCAGTCATCCCCGGCGGGTTTATGAGCTCAGGCCGAGTACACGGTGATCCCGTGGTGTTCGGTTTCTTCGCTGCCTGCGGTCACTGCCGCTCGTCCGCGACGTCAATAGAAGCTCACTCCCTTCCTGATCAGCCTTATTTTTGCCGGAGTGCTCCAATGCCTGATTACCGCTCGAAAACCTCCACCCACGGCCGCAACATGGCCGGCGCCCGTGCCCTGTGGCGCGCCACGGGCATGAAGGACGAAGACTTCAAGAAACCGATCATCGCCATCGCCAACTCCTTCACCCAGTTCGTACCCGGCCACGTCCACCTCAAGGACATGGGCCAGCTGGTCGCGCGTGAAGTCGAGCGCGCCGGTGGCGTGGCCAAGGAATTCAACACCATTGCGGTCGACGATGGCATCGCCATGGGCCACGACGGCATGCTCTATTCGCTGCCGAGCCGCGAGATCATTGCCGACTCGGTCGAATACATGGTCAACGCGCATTGCGCCGACGCCATCGTGTGCATTTCCAACTGCGACAAGATCACCCCCGGCATGCTGATGGCGTCGCTGCGCCTGAACATTCCGGTGATCTTCGTCTCCGGCGGGCCAATGGAAGCGGGCAAGACCAAGCTAGCCAGCCACGGCCTGGATCTGGTCGATGCGATGGTCATCGCCGCCGATTCGACCGCCAGCGATGAAAAAGTCGCCGAGTACGAGCGCAGCGCCTGTCCTACCTGCGGGTCGTGTTCCGGCATGTTCACCGCCAACTCGATGAACTGCCTGACCGAAGCACTGGGCCTGGCCCTGCCAGGCAACGGTTCCGCACTCGCCACCCACAGCGACCGCGAGCAACTGTTCCTGCAGGCCGGCCGCACCATCGTTGACCTGTGCCGTCAGTACTACAAGGAAAACGATGACTCGGTGTTGCCGCGCAACATCGCCAACTTCAAGGCGTTCGAGAACGCCATGACGCTGGACATCGCCATGGGCGGTTCGACCAACACCATCCTGCACTTGCTGGCGGCGGCTCAGGAAGCCGAGATCGACTTCGACCTGCGCCACATTGATCATCTGTCGCGCAAGGTGCCGCAGCTGTGCAAGGTCGCGCCGAACATCCAGAAGTACCACATGGAAGACGTGCACCGCGCAGGCGGGATCTTCAGCATCCTCGGCGAGCTGGCCCGTGGGGGGCTGCTGCACACCGACCTGCCGACCGTACACAGCAAGACCCTGGCTGAAGGCATCGCCAAATGGGACATCACCCAGACTGACGACGAAGCCGTGCACACCTTCTTCAAGGCAGGCCCGGCGGGCATCCCGACGCAGACCGCGTTCAGCCAGTCGACCCGCTGGGACAGCCTGGATGACGACCGTGAAAACGGCTGCATCCGCAGCGTCCAGCACGCCTATTCGCAAGAAGGTGGCCTGGCCGTGCTGTACGGCAACATTGCATTGGACGGCTGCGTGGTGAAAACCGCCGGTGTCGACGAGTCGATCCACGTCTTCGAAGGCAACGCGAAGATCTTCGAAAGCCAGGACAGCGCGGTGCGCGGGATTCTCGCTGACGAAGTCAAAGCGGGCGACATTGTCATCATCCGCTACGAAGGCCCGAAAGGCGGCCCGGGCATGCAGGAAATGCTCTACCCGACGTCCTATCTGAAGTCCAAGGGGCTGGGCAAGGATTGCGCGCTGCTGACTGACGGCCGCTTCTCGGGCGGTACGTCCGGCCTGTCCATCGGCCACGCCTCACCGGAAGCTGCGGCAGGCGGAGCGATCGGCCTGGTGCGCGACGGTGACAAGGTGCTGATCGACATCCCCAATCGCTCGATCAACCTGCTGATCGACGATGCCGAAATGGCTGAGCGTCGCGCCGAACAGGACAAGAAAGGCTGGAAGCCTGTCGAGTCGCGTCCACGCAAAGTGACCACCGCCCTCAAGGCCTACGCCCTGCTGGCGACCAGCGCCGACAAGGGCGCGGTGCGTGACAAGGCGTTGCTGGACAAACTGGTGCCGTAACGTTCGGCGACGCAGCGAAAACACCCCGCCAGTCGGGGTGTTTTTTTGTCCGGGAATCAGGGGTAGTGGTATTTCTGACAGGTTTCGAAGGGTTTTCAGACCTGTACAGTAAGCCAATGGCCGGTCAATTTTCACCACGTACGGCTTCAGCCTGCTTGAAGGAGAACTTGATGAAAACCCGATTTCTGACACTGACAGTGCTGATGAGCGTTTGTCTGGGAGCGTATGCGCTTGATCCAGCAGAGTCTGTCCAAGACGAGAAAGCGCCTGCTGCGGTGCCAGAATGTACTCAGGTCCCGGCGCCTGAGGCGACAGACGCATCTGTTCAGGTACGTAACAACACCCTGGTGGCTATCTATGTTTCACAGCCGGGTTCCAGACAGGCAACAGTCAATAGCAAATGCAACTGGGTCATTAATGACCTGTCCGCTGGTCCAATCAGCGTCAGACCTGTAAGCGGCACTTCAGGCATCAAATACGTGACCCTGACCCCGAAAAAAGGCACATGCGAATCAGCCAGTTGCCTCATCGTGCAGTAGCCGGATGGATGAGGTCGAGTCAGCCTTTGGCAAGTTATCGGCTCACTTCCTGTCCGCAATCACCCCGATCAGCACCAGTACCACCAACAACACCGGCGCCAGGCTGTAGTTGTTGAACTGGCTGAGGCCGCGAACTACCCACGGCGTGGCGTAGATCAGCGCCGCGCCGCTGCCCACGGCGCACAGCAGGGCGATGAGCGGGATGCGCAGGGCGCCGGTCATGCTGCTGATGCGCTGTTCCAGCCAGCCTTTGATGTCCGAGCCGAACAGCACCAGCAGGCAGCCCACCAGCGCGAGCGCGATTTCCGAGAGATTGCTGCGGCTCCAGCGCGAGACGGTGGCGAGCAAATCGAGTACGAAATCCATGCAGGGTCCTTAGATCAGAAAGTATTGCAGCAGGTCGTTGAGGAACAGCTGGCCTTGTGGCGTGGCGATCAGGCGTGTCGGGTCCTGGTGCAGCAACCCCTTTTGTTCAGCCTGTCGACGCGCCGCGGCCAGCGAATCGAGGCTTAGACCGGTTCTTTCGCGAAATAACGCAGCGTCCACACCATTTGTCAGTCGCAGTGCGTTCATCAGGAATTCGAACGGCAATTCATCGAGCGGCAATAGCTTGGAACCGGCCTGAAACGGCTTGTCCGGGTTCAGGTAATCCTTGGGCAGCCGGGTTTTCCAGGTGCGCATGATGCGCCCGTCCGGGTGGCTCAGCTTGCCGTGTGCGCCTGCGCCGATGCCGATGAAATCACCGAACGCCCAATAGTTGAGGTTATGCCGCGCCGGTTTCCCGGGCTGTGCATAAGCTGACACTTCGTATTGCGCGTAGCCATGAGTGGCCAGCAACTGCTGCCCGGTTTCCTGAATGTCCCAGAGAATGTCGTCTTCGGGCAGCACCGGTGGCTGATTCCAGAACACCGTGTTGGGCTCCAGGGTCAGTTGATACCAGGACAGGTGGGTCGGTGCGAGGGCAATGGCCTGGCGCAGATCGGCCAGCGCTTCGTCCTGGGATTGATCCGGCAGGCCGTGCATCAGGTCCAGATTGAAGTTGTCGAAACCGGCCTGGCGCGCCATGTCCGCGGCGCGAATCGCTTCGTCGCCGTTGTGAATGCGGCCCAGCGCCTTGAGTTTGGATTCCTGAAAGCTCTGAATGCCGATCGACAACCGATTGATGCCCAGACCGCGATAGGCGCTGAACTTGGCCTGTTCGAAGGTGCCGGGGTTGGCTTCCAGGGTGATCTCGATATCGCTGGCAAAGCGGATGCGCTGTTCGACGCCTTGCAGCAGGCGTCCCAACGCATCGGCGCTGAACAGGCTCGGCGTACCGCCACCAAAGAAGATCGATTGCAGCTCGCGGCCATAGACGTGCGGCAGATCAAGGTCCAGGTCGGCGAGCAGGGCGTCGACGTATTGCTGTTCCGGCAGCACCGGGCTGGCGGTGTGCGAGTTGAAGTCGCAGTACGGGCATTTGCGCACGCACCACGGAATATGGATGTACAGCGACAGCGGCGGCAGGTGCGGCAGTGCAGGGCGCGGGCTCTCTGACGAGAAGCCGCTCTCGCCGAGAAACAGCGGCTGCGCAGGCGAATCGTGGGTCATTGCAGACCCAGGCGTTGCCGCAACAGGACCATCGCGCGGGCGCGGTGGCTGAGCTGGTTTTTTTCGGTCGGGCCCAGTTCGGCACTCGAGCAGTTGCGCTCCGGCACCCAGAACAGCGGGTCATAGCCGAAGCCGTGCTCGCCGCTGGCGGCGTGCAGGATGCGCCCGTGCCACAGCCCCTCACAGAGGATCGGCAATGGGTCGTCGGCGTGGCGTACCAGCGCCAACACGCAGACGAACTGCGCACCACGCTGGTCGTCCGGTACGTCTTTGAGCGCCTCCAGCAGCTTGGCGTTGTTGGCGGCATCGCCCTGGCCATCGGCGTAACGTGCGGAATAGATACCCGGCGCACCGCCTAGAAAGTCCACCGCCAGCCCCGAGTCGTCGGCCAGCGCAGGCAGGCCGGACAGGCGCGCGGCGTTGCGTGCCTTGAGGATTGCATTCTCGACGAAGGACAGGCCGGTTTCTTCCGGCTCAATCAGGCTGAATTCGCTGACCGAGCGCAGCGTTACGCTGCCGCCGAGCATGGCCTGGAGTTCCTTGAGTTTGCCGCCATTGTGGCTGGCCAGTACGAGTTGTGTGAGGTTCATGGTTGGCCTGTCGTGGTGCATGAAAACGGTCGGTTAAACGGCAATCCTGTGGTCTGTCAGCCCGGGGCTGGTGACGCGGTAGATGCCGATCTCGCCGAGCAGATTGGGCCAGAGCTTGCTGGCCCAGCCATGACGGTGCTGCTGATCGACCGCCAGCCTGTCGAGCACCTGCGCATCGCGCTCGCGGCACAGCTCTTCGAAGTCGCCGAAGGTGCAGAAGTGAATGTTCGGCGTGTTGTACCAGGTATACGGCAGGAATTCGGACACCGGCATGCGGCCCTTGCTCGCCAGGTACCAGCGGCAGCGCCAGTGACCGAAATTGGGGAAGGTGATGATGCACTGGCGACCGACGCGCAGCATCTCGTCGAGGATTCGGTCCGGGTAATGCACCGCTTGCAGGGCCTGGGTCATGACCACGACGTCGAAACTGTTGCTGGCAAAGTTGCCCAGCCCCTTGTCGAGGTCCTGCTCGATGACGTTGATGCCCTTGGCGACGCACTCGGCAATGTTGGCCGCGTCGTTTTCCAGTCCGTAGCCGGTGACCTGCTTGTGGTCACGCAGCCAGGTCAGCAATTCGCCGTCACCGCAGCCCAGGTCGAGCACGCGGCTGCCCGCGGGAATCCATTCCTGAATGATTTCCAGATCGGCTCTCATGGCGTCCTCACAACGAAATTCGGTTCATGTAATTACCGAAAGCCTGCAAGTAGCGCGGAATCGGGATCAGAAAGGCGTCGTGGCCCTGCGGTGCGTCGATTTCCAGGTAACAGACGTCCTTGCGCGCGGCCATCAGCGCGTCCACCAGTTCCCGCGAGCGGGCCGGCGAGAAGCGCCAGTCGGTGGTGAACGACATCACGCAGAATTTGGCTGTGGCGTTGGCGAAGGTCTTGGCCAGGTCGTCATTGAAGTTCGCCGCAGGATCGAAGTAATCCAGTGCCTTGGTCATCAACAGGTAGGTATTGGCGTCGAAACGCCCGGAAAACTCTTCACCCTGATAGCGCAGATAGCTTTCGACCTGGAACTCGACACTGTGGAAGTCGTAGTTGAGTTTTTCGCTCTTCAAGCCACGGCCGAATTTCTCGCCCATCGAGTCATCCGACAGGTAGGTGATGTGCCCGACCATCCGCGCCAGCATCAGGCCGCGTTTGGGGATGACGCCGCGCTCCTGGAACGAACCACCGTGAAATTCCGGGTCGGTGAGAATGGCCTGGCGCGCCACCTCGTTGAACGCGATGTTCTGTGCCGACAGCTTGGGTGCCGAGGCAATTGCCAGGCAGTGGCGCACGCGGTGCGGATAGCTGATGGTCCATTGCAGCGCCTGCATGCCGCCCAGGCTGCCGCCAATCACCGCAGCCCAGGTGTCGATACCGAGCAGGTCGGCCAGCCGGGCCTGGCTGTTGACCCAGTCTTCCACGGTCACCACCGGGAAGTTGGCGCCGAACGGCTTGCCGGTGTCCGGGTCAATGCTGCTCGGCCCGGTCGAACCGTTGCAACCGCCCAGATTGTTCAGGCTGACGACGAAGAATTTTTGGGTGTCGATAGGCTTGCCGGGACCGATACAGCTGTCCCACCAACCGGGTTTGCGGTCATCGGCGCTGTGGAAGCCAGCGGCATGATGATGCCCGGACAGCGCATGACAGATCAGCACGGCATTGCTGCGTGCGGCGTTGAGTTGACCGTAGGTTTCGTAAATCAGGTCATAGGCTGGCAACGAACGACCGCAGGCCAGCGCCAGAGGCTCGCTGAAATGCGCCGTTTGCGGTGTGACCAGTCCGACAGAATCGTGGGGGAATACCGTGGGCATCGACCCTGCTCTCGCGTGAATGAGGCGTAAGTCTAAAGACCGCGGGGTGCAGCGGCAATAAGGGATATTGTGAGACGTAAATCAACGGCACGATAGTTAAGGCTGTTGTAGGAGCGAACTTGTTCGCGAAGGCGTTGCTTGGGTCGATATATCCTCTTTGGATGTACCTACCCCTTCGCGAACAAGTTCGCTCCTACGGCCTACGGCCAGAATCAAAAGCGGACTTGTGTGTAACGTCGAGCATTGGAACGTGGCAACAATAGTGCTTACATCAACAGCCGCAGCACATCCGGCATGCCGCTCATGGCGGCGAGGTTGTTGATGACCAGCATGTCCAGCAGCTTGAGTACCAGGAATGCGAGGATCGGCGAGATGTCCAGGCCGCCCAGGTTCGGGACGATCTTGCGGAACGGTGCCAGTGCCGGTTCGCAGATCTGGTTGACCAGTTCCGCGCCAGGGTTATGGCTGCCCGGTGCGACCCACGACAGAATCACGCTGATGATCAGGGCAAAGAAGAAGATCTTCAGGAACAGCGCGGTGACGCTGATGATCGACCACAGCAGAAGGTGCAGCGGGTCGCCCGTGGTGCCGAACATCAGCAGCAGGGTCAGGGCCATCAGGATCATCTGCACGATGATCGCCAGCACCAGCGACGACATGTCCAGCCCGAACAGGCTGGGGATGATGCGCCGCAGCGGCTTGAGCAGCGGTTGGGTGGCGCGCACGATGAACTGGCACAGCGGGTTGTAGAAGTTGGCCCGTACCAGTTGCAGGACAAAGCGCAACAGCACGATCAGCAGGTAAAGACTGCCAAGCGTCTGCAGGACGTAAATTGCAGCGGTGTTCAATCCGATCATCGATCTGCTCCAGAAAACCCGAAAATTATTTGCCCAGTTGTTCAGCCAGCTCGGCTGCACGATGGTCTGCGGCAGTCAGTGCCGTTTCCACCAGTGCCTCGAAGCCGCCCGCCTGAAATGCCTTGATAGCCGCCTCGGTGGTCCCGCCCGACGAAGTGACACGACGACGCAGCTCGCCCGCGCCTGCATCACTGCCCGTCGCGATCAAGGCCGAGCCCAGCGCTGTTTGCAGGGTCAGCTTTTTAGCGATGTCCTCCGGCAGACCCAGTTTCACGCCTGCCGCGGTCATCGCTTCCATCATCAGAAAGAAATACGCCGGGCCACTGCCGGACACTGCCGTGACAGCGTCCATGTGTTTTTCCTGCTCGACCCAGACCGCGATGCCGACCGCGGCCAATAACGCCTCGGCCTGCTCACGCTGCTCTGGCGTGACGTTGTCGGTCGCGTACAGCCCGCTGGCACCCTGACGCAGCAGCGAGGGGGTATTGGGCATGCAGCGCACCACCGGCTGCTCGCCCAGCCATTGCGTCAGGCTGGCGCAGGTGATGCCGGCCGCGACCGAAACAATCAGCTGGTGAGGTTCGAGACTGGACTTCAAGGCCTGACAGACGTTTTTCATCATCTGCGGCTTGACCGCCAGTACCACCACGTCGGCGCCATTGATGGCGTCGGCGTTGTCGGCGAATACCTGGATGCCGTGATCGTTGGCGATGCGCTCGCGGGTTTCGGCACCCGGCGCACTGGCACTGATCAGTGCCGCCTCCACGCCTTGGGCGCGCAGGCCGCCGATCAGGCTGGCGGCCATGTTTCCGGCACCGACGAAGGCAATACGGGTCTTGCTCATGAAGGGGTCCTTATGAAGAGGTTATGGCTGGCCATAGTCGCGGGCGCCAAAAAGAGCCGTGCCGATGCGCACCCAGGTCGCGCCTTGTGCAATGGCGGCTTCCAGGTCGTGGCTCATGCCCATGGAAAGTGTGTCGAGCGACAGGTTCAACTGCTCCTGCAGCACGCGCACTGCGGCGAAGGATGCGTCCTGCGCCGCAGGATCGTCTGTGGGCTCGGGTATGGCCATCAGGCCGCGCAATCTGAGTCGCGGCAGCGCGATGATGGCAGCGGCCAGCGCAGGCAGGTCCTGAGGCGTACAGCCCGACTTGCTGTCTTCACCACTGACGTTCACCTGAATGCAGATGTTCAGCGGTTCAAGCGCTTCGGGGCGTTGCTCGGACAGGCGTTGAGCGATTTTCAGGCGGTCCACGGAATGTACCCAGTCGAAGTTCTCGGCGATAGCTCGCGTCTTGTTCGATTGAATGGGGCCGATGAAGTGCCAGCACAAGGGCAGGTCGCTCAGTTCGAGCTGTTTGCCCAGGGCTTCCTGTAAATAATTTTCGCCAAAATCGCGCAAACCTGCGGTGTAAGCTTCACGCAGGTCACTGGCGGGCTTGGTTTTACTCACTGCCAGCAGGCCGACGGACGCCGGATCGCGCTCAGCGGCAAGCGCTGCGTCGCGAATTCGCTGTTCGAGCGTTGAAATGTTCGCTGCTATCGTGGACATTGATTTGCGCCAGCAGGGCTAAAGTCTGCGGCATTCTATGTGATTGAGGAGCTGTATGGATATTACCGAGCTGCTGGCCTTCAGTGCCAAACAGGGCGCGTCGGACTTGCACCTCTCTGCAGGTCTGCCGCCGATGATCCGCGTCGACGGCGATGTACGGCGTATCAACCTGCCCCCGCTGGACGCGAAGGAGGTCAAGGCGCTGATCTACGACATCATGAACGACAAGCAACGCCAGGACTTCGAAGAGCGGCTGGAAACCGACTTTTCCTTCGAAGTACCGGGCGTGGCGCGGTTTCGGGTCAACGCCTTCAACCAGAACCGCGGTGCCGGCGCGGTCTTCCGGACCATTCCCTCGAAAATCCTGAGCATGGAAGACTTGGGCATGGGCAATGTGTTTCGGAAGATTACCGACGTGGCGCGCGGCCTGATTCTGGTTACCGGGCCGACCGGCTCAGGCAAGTCGACCACCCTGGCGGCGATGATCGACTACCTGAACAACAACAAGCATCACCACATACTGACCATCGAGGACCCGATCGAATTCGTCCACGAGTCGAAGAAGTGTCTGGTCAACCAGCGCGAGGTGCACCGCGACACGCTGGGCTTCTCGGAGGCGCTGCGCTCGGCGTTGCGTGAAGACCCGGACGTGATTCTGGTCGGTGAAATGCGTGACCTGGAGACCATCCGCCTGGCGCTGACCGCCGCTGAAACCGGCCACCTGGTATTCGGCACGCTGCACACTACGTCAGCGGCCAAGACCATCGACCGGATCGTCGACGTGTTTCCGGCTCAGGAAAAATCGATGATTCGCTCGATGCTCTCCGAATCGCTGCACGCCGTGGTCTCGCAGGCGTTGCTCAAGAAGGTCGGCGGCGGACGCGTGGCGGCGCACGAAATCATGATGGGCACCCCGGCGATCCGTAACCTGATTCGCGAGGACAAGGTGGCGCAGATGTATTCGTCGATCCAGACGGGCGGCTCGATGGGCATGCAGACGCTGGACATGTGCCTGGCCGATCTGGTGAAGAAGGGGCTGATCACCCGCGAAAGCGCACGCGAACGCGCCAAGGTGCCGGACAACTTCTGATCGCAGGGATGCTGCAGGAACGAAAAAGGGGTCTTGAACGCGTTCAAGACCCCTTTTTCAGATGCGGCTTGCAGACCGCGGATTCAGGCCAGGATCAGCGCTGAACCACACGCATTTGCCCTGGTTGCTTGGGCAACACACGCTTGGCGATCTTGTAGTGGCTGTTCCAATACGGTTTGTTCAGCGTATCGACAGTTACGGCCTTGCCACGGCGCGGCGCATGAACGAACTTGTTATCGCCCAGGTAAATGGCGACGTGGTTGATGTTGCGGCTCTTGATGTTGAAGAACAGCAGATCACCGGGTTTCAGGTCCTTGCGATCCACCGTCTGACCGTGACCCTGGGCCATGGCATTGGAGGTGCGTGGCAGGTCGACCTCACGGACATCCGTGTAGGCGTATTTGACCAGTCCGCTGCAGTCCAGGCCTTTGCCGGGCGTGGTGCCGCCCCAGCGATAAGGCGTGCCCACAGCCTGCAAGGCGCGTTTTACAACGGCGCTGCCTTGCTTGGCGGGGGCAGGAGCCTGCAAGGCCGCGACTTTCCTGGCGTTCTTGCGTGAAAGCGGCTTCTGGACAGCGCTGGTAGCGCCGTACTGAGTTCGGGTAGTGGTGGCTTCCTGGGGTGCATTGCGAGTCGCGAGTGCCGGTGAAGAGTGGCTTTTGGCGGTGTAGCCCGAGAAGCTCGCAGGAAGTTGTTGCTCACGATTGGTGGCGTGGGCGGCCAGAGGCATAAATAGGCAAATGGTTAGCCATGTCTTGAAAAAAGGACGCATTCGGCAGGGCTCATGGTGGTCAGCGCGCAACTTTATAACAGCTTTTTCAAAAAAACTGACCCCATTTGTCGAGCGCATCACAGTGGCATCATTGCGTTTTATGCGACAGACTCTTTCTTTTTTCGGGCTAATCCCTTTAGCGACAAGGGCTTGGCGGCATTAAACCGCCTCATGTGCCATACGTCGGAATAGGGAAACCAAGTCACAATTTTGTTATGTATTTTTTTCTATCAGCGCAAAGAGGGCAAAAATGAACGCCTATCGTTCAGACACACACAGCAAGGTCATGGGCTACCTGATGTGGATTTTCGGGTTCCTGGGAGCGCATCGCTTCTACTACGGCAAGCCGGTCACCGGGACCATCTGGTTCTTCACATTCGGTCTGTTTGGCATCGGCTGGCTGATCGACCTGTTCCTGATCCCGTCGATGGACCGTGACGCCGACCTGCGCTTTACACCTGGCTCCACCGACTACAGCGTGGCGTGGGTGCTGTTGACCTTCCTCGGCCTGTTCGGTGTGCACCGCATGTACCAGGGCAAGTGGATCACCGGGATCATCTACCTGTTTACCGGCGGGTTGTTTCTGGTCGGCATCCTCTATGACTTCTGGACATTGAATGACCAGATCTCGATGAAGAACGCCCGACGCGGGTGAGGCTTGGGGCGAGGGGCTGACGCAGAGCGCGGCCCGAACACCTATCGTTCCTCACGCTCTGCTTAGGAATGCCTGTCGTGACGCTCCGCGTCACAACTCTGCGCCGCGCCGCATGCTCAAGACCGGACGCAGAGCGTCCAGAACGGCATGCCGACGCGGAGCGTCGCACGGTAGTCGAAACCCTTCGCGAACAAGTTCGCTCCCACGGCCTTCGGCCAGAATCAAAAGCGGACTTGTGTATAACGATGAGCGCTCTGTGCGGGAGCGAGAGCCCGGAGCGGGCTCAACGGCTGTAGCTGATCCGTCCATCCACCAGTGTGTAGCGTACCGAGCCCGGCAGACAGTGGCCGATGAAGGGGCAGTTTTCGCCTTTTGACAGCCAGGTCTCGCCTGCAACCGTCGAGGCGGCCGGGTCGAACAGGACGATGTCGGCCGGCGCTCCTGCGCTCAGCTTGCCGGCCGGCAGGCGCAGCGCGGCGGCAGGGCCGCTGCTCAGGCGGGCGATCAGGGTCGGCAGGTCCAGCAGGCCGTCATCCACCAGCGTCATGGCCAGCGGCAGCAGCAGTTCGACGCTGCTGATGCCCGGCTCCGTAGCACCAAACGGTGCCAGCTTGGCATCGCGTTCGTGCGGCTGGTGATGGCTGGAAATCGCCTGGATGACACCGCTCTTCACTGCTTCACGCAGGCCATCGCGGTCAGCGCGGGTGCGCAGTGGCGGCTGCACGTGATAGAGGCTGGAGAAGTCGATCAGCGCCTCGTCAGTCAGAATCAACTGATACAGCGCGACATCCGCCGTCACCGGCAGGCCGCGCGCCTGCGCCTGGGCGATCAGCGCCGCGCCACGTGCACTGGTCAGCTGGCTGAAGTGCGCGCGTACACCGCTCTGTTCGACCAGCAACAGGTCGCGAGCCAGCGCCACGGTCTCGGCCGTCTCGGGAATGCCCGCCAGGCCCAGGAAGCTGGCCGTCGGACCATCGTGCGCCAGACCGCCTTCGGCCAGATCACGATCCTGCGAGTTGAAAATCACCGTCAGGTCAAAGGTCGCCGCATATTCCAGCGCCCGGCACAGCGTACGGGTGTTGCTGAAGCTGCTCAGGCCGTTGCCGAAGGCCACGCAGCCTGCGTCGCGCAGGGCGATCAGTTCTGCCAGCTGTTCGCCTTCCAGGCCCTTGCTCAGCGCCCCGATGGGGAACACCTTGCTGAACCCGGCCTCACGGGCGCGATCCAGGATCAGCTCGGCCACTGCCGAGGTGTCGAGCACCGGCTTGGTACGTGGCGGGCAGCACAGGCTGGTCACGCCGCCTGCCACCGCCGCGCGGGTTTCGCTGGCGATGCTGCCCTTGCGACTGTAGCCAGGCTCGCGCAGGGATACGTTGAGGTCGACCAGGCCCGGTGCTGCAACCAGCCCGGTAGCGTCGATGGTCTGGGTGGGCTCGAAACCCGCCGGTGCCGAACCGATGGCGCTGAGTTTGCCTGCTTCGAGGTGCAGGTCAGTGATTTGATCCAGCCCGCTGACCGGGTCGATGACGCGAGCGCCGAGGATGCTGAGCTTCACTGGGCGTTCTCCTGTTCGAATTGGCGTTGTGCGTTCTGTCCGCTCATGGCCATGGACAGCACCGCCATGCGGATCGCGATACCGTAAGTCACTTGATTGAGAATCACCGAATGCGCGCCGTCGGCCACTGCCGATTCGATTTCCACGCCGCGGTTGATCGGGCCGGGGTGCATGACTATCGCATCCGGCTTCGCGGCTTCCAGACGCGCAGTGGTCAGGCCGAACAGGCGATAGAACTCGCCTTCGCTGGGCAGCAGGCCACCGGTCATGCGTTCGCGCTGCAGACGCAGCATGATGACCACGTCCACGTCCTTCAAACCTTCGTTGAGGTCGGTGTAGACCTTGACCCCGTATTGTTCGACGCCCACCGGCAGCAGGGTTTTCGGTCCGATCACGCGGATGTCCGGGCAGCCCAGCGCCTTGAGCGCAAGCATATTGGAGCGTGCCACCCGTGAATGCAGGATGTCACCGACGATGGCCACCGACAGGTTCTCGAAACCGCCCTTGTGACGGCGGATGGTCAGCATGTCGAGCATGCCCTGGGTCGGGTGAGCATGGCGGCCGTCGCCGCCGTTGATGATCGCGACGTCCGGGCAGACGTGCTCGGCAATGAAGTGCGCCGCACCTGAGTCCGCGTGGCGCACGACGAACATGTCGGCGGCCATCGCTTCGAGGTTGCGCAGGGTGTCGAACAGCGTTTCACCCTTGCTGGTGGACGAGGTCGAGACGTTCAGCGTGATCACGTCGGCTGACAGGCGCTGGGCCGCCAGTTCAAACGTGGTGCGGGTGCGCGTGGAGTTCTCGAAGAACACGTTGCACACCGTCTTGCCGCGCAACAACGGGACTTTCTTGACCGCCCGGGCGCCGACTTCGAGGAACGAGTCGGCCGTGTCGAGAATTTCGGTAAGCAGCTCGCGGGGCAAGCCGTCCAGAGACAGGAAATGGCGCAGCTGGCCCAAGTGGTTGAGCTGCAGCGGGCGCTTGGCGTCGAGAGGCGTCATCGCAATGGACTCTTAAAGGGCGGTGGAGAGGTCTTGAAGTTCGAGCGCCAGCGGCTCGGGGCCGGACAGCTTGATGCGTTCATTCGGTGCCAGCGACAGAGTGGCGCCGACCACGTTCGGACGTACCGGCAGTTCACCGGCGTCCAGGTCCAGCAGGCAGACCAGCGTGACACTGGCCGGGCGGCCGTAATCGAACAGTTCGTTGAGTGCGGCGCGGACGGTACGGCCGCTCATCAGCACGTCATCGATCAGCACCAGGTGCTGGCCTTCGATCTCGAACGGCAGTTCAGAAGGGCGCACTTGAGGGTGCAGGCCGTTCTGGCTGAAATCATCGCGATAGAACGAAACGTCCAGCGTGCCCAGCGGAGCGGGGTCGTTCAATGCCTTGAGCAGCGCCTGGGCAACCCAGACACCGCCAGTGCGGATGCCGATGAAACGAGGGTCGCTGATGCCGCGCTTGCTCAGGTGAGCGTTCAGGTCAGTGGCCATCTGACGAATCAGTTCGGCGGGATCGGGCAGGCTCATATTTGCTCCTTTGAGGCTCGGGCAGCGTCCTTCCCAGACTGTGTAAAAAACTACTGCGCTTGGCAATACTGCGTTAAAAACAGGCGAAAAATGCTCATTTAGAACACCTAGAGTCGGTCGCGACCCCGGCCGTTTTCGCCTGTTTTTGCCTTGTCTTGCCTTCGCTCGTGACGTTTTTACACAGTCTGGTCCGTGGCGCGATGCTCAAGCGATAACGTGGAATCCGGGTATCTCGAAGCGATAAAGGCAGAAAAAGTCACACATTCAACAGTTCGGGGTGCTCATCCAGCCAGCCTTGCAGCAACAGCGCAGCGGCAATGGCGTCCACCGGATTGTCGCGATAGCTGCCTTTCTGGCCGCCGCGCGCCATGCGCTCGCCCTTGGCTTCGAAGGTGGTCAGGCGTTCATCATGGGTGTAGACCGTTACACCAAAGCGTCCGTTGAGCTTGCGCGAAAACTTTTCCGCGCGCGCGCTCATGTCGCTGGGCGTGCCGTCCATGTTCAACGGCAGACCCACCACGATCGCATCAGGTTTCCATTCGTTGATCAGCGCCTGGACCTTGTCCCAGTCCGGCACGCCATTCTGCGCCTTGAGCGTACAGAGTTCACGTGCCTGGCCGGTAATCGCCTGGCCGACCGCAACGCCGATCTGTTTGGTGCCGTAATCAATGCCCAGCAGCAGCCGTAAGGCGGCCATCAAGCGTGCCCCGCCTGGGTCGAGATCAGGTTGAGGTTGATGCCCAGGCGTCTGGCGGCAGCATCCAGACGCTGCTCGCTGTCGACATCGAACAGGATGGCCGGGTCGAACGAACAGGTCAGCCAGGCATTGTCGGCCATTTCAGCGTCCAGTTGACCGGCGTCCCAGCCCGCGTAACCCAGGGTGATCACATTTTGATCAGGCCCGTAGCCATCGGCGATGGAGAACAGCACATCCTGAGAGGTCGACAAGGAAATCCCGCCCGGAAGATTGACCGTCGCCTGAAAGTTCTGGCCGCTGGGATGCAGCACAAAGCCGCGATCGGTCTGCACCGGCCCGCCGGTATGAATGACGATGTCCTGGCAGTGTCTCGGTGCCGGAAGTTCCGGTCGCAGTTGTTC
Organism: Pseudomonas sp. SZ57; assembly: GCF_009495975.1. NCBI lineage: Bacteria > Pseudomonadati > Pseudomonadota > Gammaproteobacteria > Pseudomonadales > Pseudomonadaceae > Pseudomonas > Pseudomonas sp. SZ57. Next base: position 105,528 of record NZ_WIBD01000028.1, read on the forward strand.
GAGCACATCGGCCAGGGTCAGGCTTTGCGGGCGGTTGATCACCAGCCCCATGGCGCCATTGGCGTTGTGCTCGACAATGTAGGTCAAGGTCTGAGCAAAGTTCTCATCGTGCATGTGAGGCATGGCGATGAGGAAATGATGCTTGAGATAACTCGGAGAGACTTTTTTCATGAGCCCTAGTTTGGCGTTGCCTTGCCCGGCTGACAACTGACACGTTTGGGTGTCGGGCGTCAGCTGGCAAAAAGTTCAGTTGCTTGACAGCTTGTCTCCGCGTGCAAATTTCCAGGTGCGAATGATCTCCAGTCGATCGATATCCGCCAGATCGCCGGTGAACGGCGCAAAAGGCGCCGCCAGACGCACGATCCGCTGTGCGGCCTGATCCAGCAAAGGCTGTCCTGAAGATTCGAGCACCAGCACTTCATACAACGAGCCGTCCCGATTGATTGACACAAGAAGTCGCAAATTACCGTAGATCTGCTTGCGCCGTGCTTCCTCAGGATAGTTCAGGTTTCCGACCCGCTCGACCTTCTTGCGCCAGTCATCCTTGTACCAGGCACCTTTGTCGCGCATGGTCGAGGCCGCATTGAGGCGGTGGATCTTCGGGCGCTTGGCGTAGAGCTGCTGTTCGGTCGACAGTTCGGCTTCCAGGCTGGCAATTTCGTTGCTCAGTTCCGAGCTGTCGAAGGTCGGTGCGGCCTTGGTGGTGGGCTCGGGCTTGACCTCATCGCGCTTGGCAACGGTTTTCTGCTGACTGGGCGCGGTGGTCGCGACGGCGGTCTTCGGTGCTTCCTGTTTGACCACCGGCTTGCTGGCCGGGGGCGGCGTGACCTTGTTGACCTTGGTGTCCTGATAGGGCGCCAGCTCAGTGGTCTTGAGCGTTTCGGCCTTGTCCAGAGTGCCGCTGCCCTGCTGATCGTCTTGCGCCAGAAAGTCAGCCTGTTTGGGCTTTTCTTCGCTTTTGAAGCTGGCCAGGGTGATTTCCAGCGTCTGCGAGATCTGCTCCGGCTTTACATAGGTGAAGCCCACGCCAAGGATCACCGCGAGGTGAATCAGCGCCGCGATCATCATGGTAAAACCCAGGCGATCGGCAGGGCGCACACCGGCGTTGGCGAGTTCCAGGGGGAGGTCGTTGTTGGCCATCGATGTCATTGGCGGTTCAGCATCTCGTCAGCCTGCATGTCAAAATCCGTGTCGTGTTACAGGTGGCGCATGATAACGCAATGTGCCGCGCCGCTCTGCTGCGGATCGGACGAAGGGAATCGATCTGGCGCCGTGGCGCACGGTGTTGTCCGTGGCCAGCGGCGTCAGCGGCTGATCAGCCCTTGCGCGCTTGCAGCTTCTTCTCGATCGCGTCCATCAGCAGGCCACCAATGTTGGTGCCGAAGGCATTGTCGATTTCGCGGATGCAGGTCGGGCTGGTGACGTTGATTTCGGTCAGGTGCTCACCGATCACGTCGAGGCCGACGAACAGCAGGCCTTTTTCACGCAGGGTCGGGCCGATCTGCTCGGCGATCCAGCGGTCCTTGTCGCTCAACGGACGGGCCTCGCCACGTCCGCCTGCCGCCAGGTTGCCACGCGTTTCGCCGGCTGCCGGGATGCGCGCCAGACAATACGGGACCGGTTCGCCATCGACCATCAGAATGCGCTTGTCGCCGTCCTTGATGGCCGGCAGGTAACCCTGCGCCATGATTTGCTGCGTGCCGTGGGCGGTCAGTGTTTCGAGGATCACTGACAGGTTCGGATCGCCCGCACGATGGCGGAAGATCGACGCGCCGCCCATGCCGTCCAGCGGCTTGAGGATCACGTCGCCATGCTGTTCGGCGAATTCACGGATGATGTCCGCGCGGCGGCTGACCAGCGTCGGCGGCGTGCACTGCGGAAACAGCGTGGCGAACAGCTTCTCGTTGCAGTCGCGCAGGCTCTGCGGCTTGTTGACCACCAGTACGCCGGCACGCTCGGCCTGCTCCAGCAGGTAGGTGGCGTAGACGAATTCCATATCGAACGGCGGATCCTTGCGCATCAGGATCACGTCCAGATCGTCCAGACCTGCGTCGACTTCGGCTTCGAACTCGAACCACTTGGCCGGATCTGCAAACACCTTGAGCGGCTTCATGCGTGCGCGGGCCTGGCCAGCGTTCTGATACAGGTCTTTCTGTTCCATATAGAACAGTGACCAGCCGCGTTCCTGGGCGGCAAGCAGCATGGCCAGCGAGCTGTCCTTTTTATAGGAAATGCGCTCAATGGGGTCCATGACAATCCCTAGGCGAACGCTCATGGGCAATATCCTCTGATCGGTAAGGGCCGCAACGGCCGTAAAATTGGCATCAGGGTGGCGCTCCGATTGCTCCCGGTCAAGGGGCAGGCCTGCCGCGATGCGCCAAGGTGCACTTTATGGATTGCGTCTGGAGAGTGTGCTAAAAAGGCTCGGCATCCGGTCTTCGGTCCCAGTCGATCAACGAAGCGATACCGTCAGGCTCCCAGTGCCTCGCAGAATGCGCAAAAATTCGCTGCGGCGATGGAAGAGCAGCTATGGAACAACACGCCTCCGCCCTGAAAGTCATGGTCATCGATGATTCGAAGACCATCCGCCGCACTGCCGAAACACTGCTCAAGAACGCAGGCTGTGAAGTCATCACTGCGATAGACGGTTTCGACGCGCTGGCCAAGATTGCCGATAACCACCCGCGAATCATATTCGTCGATATCATGATGCCGCGTCTGGACGGTTATCAGACCTGCGCGCTGATCAAGAACAATCGGGCATTCAAGTCGACGCCGGTCATCATGCTGTCCTCCAAGGACGGCCTGTTCGACAAGGCCAAGGGGCGGATTGTCGGTTCCGATCAGTTTTTGACCAAGCCTTTCAGCAAGGAAGAACTGCTCAGCGCGATCAAGGCTCATGTGCCGGGCTTCGTTGCAGCAGAACAACACATATCATGACGCCCGCGCCTGATGTCGCGCGCTCGTAATCTGACGGGGAACACCCATGGCTCGAATATTGATCGTCGATGATTCGCCGACTGAAATGTACAAACTCACCGGCATGCTGGAAAAGCACGGTCATGAAGTGCTAAAGGCCGAAAACGGCGCTGATGGCGTGGCCCTGGCCCGTCAGGAAAAGCCCGATGCCGTGCTGATGGACATCGTCATGCCGGGGCTCAACGGCTTTCAGGCCACGCGCCAGCTGACCAAGGATGCCGACACCAGCATGATCCCGGTGATCATGATCACCACCAAGGATCAGGAGACCGACAAGGTCTGGGGCAAACGCCAGGGCGCGCGGGATTACCTGACCAAGCCGGTGGACGAAGAAACCCTGATGAAAACCCTGAATGCGGTGCTGGCCGGCTGATTGCCGGAATCGCCATGGCCGAGCCGCGCACCGCTTTTGAACTGCTTCTGGATATGGATCGACGCTGTCGTTCGCTGGCGGCGGGCCTGCCGCTGCAGGAAGCCCATCAGCAGGACTGGGTCGGCATCGGCTTTCGCATGGGCGAGCAACGCTTTGTCGCGCCGATTGGCGAGATCGCCGAAATCCTCCACGAACCCCATCATGCGGTAATGCCCGGGGTGAAGTTCTGGGTGGCGGGTATCGCCAATTTGCGCGGTCGGTTGCTGCCACTCATGGATCTGTGCGGGTTTTTCGGCCATGAACTGGTGCCGGTGCGCAAACAGCGCCGGGTGCTGGTGGTCGAGCACCATGACGTATTTGCCGGTCTGCTGGTCGATGAAGTGTTCGGCATGCAACGTTTCAGTCAGTTGAGCCTCATACCCCAGACCCCGCAGGACATGGATCAGCGTATGGTGCCGTTCCTGCGCGGGCAGTTTATCCGCGAGCAAGCGTGGCAGATCTTCAGCCCATGGGCGCTGGTGCAGTCTGCGGATTTCATGGACCTGGCGTCCTAGCATGTCGGGCCTGGTGTGTTTCACAATTGATCCAGGCGGGGGCCTGATTAATGAGTAGTACAGACCGGTCAAGGGAAGGCGCAAGAAGCCGGACGCAGATTATTCTGCTGTTCGTGGCGCTTATCGTTTTCATCATGTTGCTGTTCGCCAACTTCGCCTACCTCAACACTCAGTCCAACTACGACAAACAGTACATCGGGCATGCCGGTGAGCTGCGCGTCCTGTCGCAACGCATCGCGAAAAACGCCACCGAAGCGGCTGCCGGCAAAACCCAGGCGTTCAAATTGCTGGCCGATGCGCGAAACGATTTCGACGTGCGCTGGGGCTACCTGAGAAAAGGCGACCCGGCCACCGGCTTGCCTGCGGCTCCTGATCTGATACGCGACGAATTGCGCACCGTGCAACGTGACTGGGAAGGGCTGCGCAAGAGCACCGACGTGATTCTGGCCAGCGAGCAGACCGTTCTGTCGCTGCATCAGGTGGCGGCGACGCTGGCCGAAACCATTCCGCAATTGCAGGCCGAATACGAAAAAGTCGTCGAGAACCTCCTGCAAAGCCGTGCCCCTGCCGCACAGGTGGTGGTTGCGCAACGTCAGGCATTGCTCGCAGAACGAATTCTCGGCTCGGTCAACACCGTACTGGCCGGTGATGAAACGGCTGTGCAGGCCGCCGATGCCTTTGGCCGCGACGCCAGTCAGTTCGGGCGTGTGCTCAACGGCATGCTGGAGGGCAACGCCACGCTGCGCATCTCCCAGGTCGAGGACCGCGATGCGCGCGCGCGGCTGGCGGAGATCGCCGAACTGTTCGAATTCGTCTCAGGCTCCGTGGACGAGATTCTCGAAACCTCGCCCGAGCTGTATCAGGTGCGCGAGGCCTCGGGCAACATCTTCAACACCTCACAAACCCTGCTGGATGAGACCTCGGTACTCGCCAACAGCCTGGAAAACCTCGCCAAGCGCCGTACCGTGAACACCGTCGGCGGCTATGTGCTGGGCTTGCTGGCACTGGCGTCGATCATCCTCATCGGTCTGATCATGGTGCGCGAGACCAATCGCCAGCTGCGCGAAACCGCGCAGAAGAGCGAGCGCAACCAGACGGCGATCATGCGTCTGCTGGACGAGATCGAGAACCTCGCCGACGGCGACCTGACGGTCACGGCCTCGGTGACCGAGGACTTCACCGGGGCGATTGCCGACTCCATCAATTACTCCATCGATCAATTGCGCGAGCTGGTGGTAACCATCAACCTGACCGCCGAGCAGGTGGCGGCTGCGGTGACCGAAACCCAGGCGACGGCCATGCAGTTGTCGGCTGCCTCAGAGCATCAGGCGTTGCAGATCAGTGCGGCGTCGACGGCGATCAACGACATGGCGGCGTCCATCGATCAGGTTTCGACCAACGCCTCGGAGTCCTCGGCCGTGGCGGAGCGTTCCGTGACGATTGCCAATAAAGGCAACGAGGTCGTGCAAAACACCATTCACGGCATGGACAACATTCGCGAGCAGATTCAGGACACCTCCAAGCGCATCAAACGTCTGGGCGAGTCATCCCAGGAGATTGGCGACATCGTCAGCCTGATCGACGACATTGCCGACCAGACCAATATTCTGGCCTTGAACGCCGCCATTCAGGCGTCGATGGCCGGTGATGCCGGACGAGGGTTTGCCGTGGTGGCTGACGAAGTACAGCGGCTGGCCGAACGTTCGTCGTCCGCGACCAAGCAGATCGAAACACTGGTCCGGGCCATCCAGAACGACACCAACGAGGCGGTTATCTCCATGGAGCAGACCACCAGCGAAGTGGTGCGCGGCGCACGCCTGGCGCAGGACGCCGGGGTGGCGCTGGGGGAAATCGAAGGGGTGTCCAGGGTGCTGGCCGAGCTGATCGAAAGTATCACCGATGCCGCCCACCAACAGGCCGAGTCTGCCGGGCAGATTTCGCAGATCATGACCGTCATTCAGCAGACCACTTCGCAGACCACCTCGGGCACATCGGCCACCGCTGAAAGCATCGGCAATCTGGCGAAAATGGCCAGCGAAATGCGCCGATCGGTATCGGGCTTTGCCCTGCCGTCATCGAAGAAAGCCGGATGATGTACCGCACATGAACAACCTTGATTGGGTAACGGACGGTACTCGTCATGGCTGATCGTCACGATTACGTTGCTCTTGAGTGGCTCAAGGGCGAGATCGCCGAAACGCTGCGCCAGGCCCGTCAGGCGCTGGACCTGTTCATCGAAGACCCGGCCAATGCTGCTGCGATGGCCGAGTGCCTGAACCTGGTGCATCAGGTTCACGGCAGTCTGCAGATGATCGAGTTCTACGGCGCCGCGTTGCTGGCCGAGGAAATCGAGCAACTGGCGCTGGCGGTCCAGCAGAACCGTGTCAGCCATCCGATCGAGTCCGAGCAACTGCTGATCCAGGCCATGAGTCAGTTGCCGGTTTACCTGGAGCGCATTCATTCCGCGCGCCGCGACCTGCCGCTGGTGGTCTTGCCACTGCTCAATGACCTGCGCAGCGCGCGGGGCGAAAGTCTGCTCTCGGAAACCAGCCTGTTCGCCCCGCAGCTGGTCGTCGTGCCGGCGCTTGATGAAGAGGAGCTGGCGCGGCGCAATACCCCGGAATTGCCCAACCTGCTGCGCAAGCTGCGCCAGACCCTGCAGGCGGCGCTGGCCGGCCTGATGCGCGAGCAGGGCGTGCAGACCCAGCTCGGTTACATGGCCAAGGTGTTTGCCCGGCTTGAGCAGTTGTGCGAAGACGCGCCGCTCGGTGCGCTCTGGCGGATTGCCTCGGCACTGGTCGAAACCATGCTCAACGGCAACTTCACCAACAGCCCGGCGCTGCGCAGCCTGTTGAAGGACGCCGACAAGGAACTCAAGCGGCTGGCCGAGCAGGGCGTCACCGGCATCAACCAGCCCGCCCCCGAAGAGCTGTTGAAAAGCCTGCTGTTCTATATCGCCAAGTCCGACAGCCTGGCGCCGAAGATGCTCGACCTCAAGGACCAGTACGCGCTGGCCGATGCCTTGCCCGGCAACGACGTGGTCAACGAAGAGCGCGCCCGCATGGCCGGTCCGGACCGAGACGCCATGCGTTCGGTGATCGTGGCCTTGTGCGAAGGGCTGGTCAGGGTCAAGGAACGGCTCGACGTGTTCGTGCGCGGCGACCGTCAGCATGTCAGCGAGCTCAACGCGTTGCTGCCGCCGTTGCGACAGATTGCCGATACCCTGGCGGTGCTGGGTTTCGGCCAGCCGCGCAAGGTGATCATCGATCAGTTGTCTGTGGTCCTCGGTCTGGCCCAGGGGCAGCGCGAGCCCAGCGACGCGGCGCTGATGGATGTGGCGGGTGCCTTGCTCTACGTCGAATCGACCCTTGCCGGCATGGCCGGGAGCCACGAGCAGGTCAGCCGCGAAGAAAGCCGCCTGCCGACCACCGACCTGACGCAGATTCATCAACTGGTGATTCGCGAAGCCCGCACCGTGTTGCAGCAGGCCAAGGACGTGATCCTCGATTACATCGACGGCGAGTGGGACCGACAGCGGCTCGATCCGCTGTGCGCGCTGATCGTGCAGGTTCGCGGTGCGCTGGCCATGATCCCGCTGGCCCGTGCGGCCAGCCTGCTGGCCGCCTGCAACGAATACATTCAGGAACACCTGCTGGTGGACGAAACCCGTCCCACCTGGGTTCAGCTCGATTGCCTGGCCGACACCATCACCGGCATCGAGTATTACCTGGAGCGCATGCTCGAAGACCATCAGGCGCCGGGCGACCAAGTGCTCGACATGGCCCAGCAAAGCCTGGCACGGCTGGGCTATACGCCCGCTGCGGACACCCTCGAAGTGCCGTTGCTCGAAGAGATCATCACTCAGGACGAGTTGCTCGAACTGGATGACCGCAAGGCGCTGGTCAGCCCCACGCAAACCATTGCCCAGGTCCTCGCCAGCCCGGTCTCGGCCGTTAACCCGCCCGCCCGTAACGTCCCCACCAGCCTGTTGCCGCCCTCGGCCGGGGAAGAGGCGGTGGACGACGAGTTGCGCGATGTGTTTCTCGAAGAGGCCGACGAGGTGCTCGACGCGCTGCGTGAGTACCTGCCGCGCTGGTTCGCCTCGCTCGGCCGCGACGGCCACTGGGACAGCACGGCGTTGACCGAAGTGCGCCGTGCGTTTCATACCCTCAAGGGCAGCGGCCGGATGGTGCGTGCGCTGATCCTCAGCGAGCTGGCCTGGTCGGTGGAGAACCTGCTCAACCGGGTGCTGGAAGGCGATGTACTTCCGGGCCTCGAAGTGCAGCAACTGATGAGCGAAGTGCAGGCGCTGCTGCCGTCGGTCATCCGCGACTTTGCCGAAGATGCGCAGTGCCAGCGCGACGATGTCGACCTGTTGGCGGCTCGCGCCCATGCGTTGGCGAACGGGCTGGAGCCACCGACGCTGCCGGCCGTGGAGGATCATGCGCCAGGCACGCCCGTTGCCGACGAACCGCTCGATCCACAGTTGCTGGAGATTTTCCGGCAGGAAGCGCTCGGCCATCTGAACACCCTCGGTCGCTTCCTCGACAATGCCGAACAATCAGCGTCGCCGGCGATCAGCGACGCCGTGCTGCGTGCGTTGCATACGCTCAAGGGCAGCGCGCACATGGCCGGAGTGCTGCCGATTGCCGAACTGGCCAGCCCGCTCGACCAGTTAGTTCGTGAATACAAGGCCAACCTGATCGATATCGGTTCACCGGAGCTCGCCCTGCTGCGCAGCGCCGAACCGTTGCTGCACAAGGGCCTCGAGCAACTGGACAGCACGCCGCTGGCGGATATTCCGGGTGCTGCGCCGTTGATCGAGGCTGCCCTGGCGATGCTCAACGACCGCCTCACCGTGGTGCTGCGCGAGTCGGACAGCGGCCTGCGAATCAAGCGCAACCCCACGCTGCTCGCCGGTTTTCTGGCCGAAGGCATGGACATCGTGCTGGACGCGGAGAACCTGCTGCAGCGTTGGCGGCAGCACCCCGGCGAACGCCAGGAACTGAGCGCGCTGCTCGACGAACTGACCACCCTCGGTCATGGCGCGCACCTGGCTGACCTGCCGCAGGTTGATGAGCTGTGCGAAGCCTTGCTCGACCTCTACGGCGCGGTCGAGGAAAGCAGTCTGGCGGTCAGCGAGCGGTTTTTCGATGTGGCAGAAAATGCTCACGAAGCGCTGATCAACATGCTCGATCAGGTGGCGGCCGGCCAGGATGTCGAGCCACGTCCCGAATGCGTGCGTGCCTTGAACCAGCTGCTGGATCAGGCGCTTGACCCATCGGCGACCGGGCTGGTCAAGAGCGACGGCCACCGCACCTTGAGCGTTACCGAGCTCAACGCCGCCACCGCGCAGCTGGCCAGCGAGGCCGGGCACACTGAAATTGCCGGGCCGGACGACGAAATCGTCGAGATATTTCTGGAAGAGGCCGTCGATATCCTCGACAGCGCCGGTCAGGCGTTGCAGCGCTGGCTGGCCGACCCGGAAAACCCTGCGCCGCTGGCCTCCTTGCAGCGCGATCTGCACACCCTCAAGGGCGGTGCGCGGATGGCTGAGGTGGCCGAGGTGGGCGATCTGGCCCACGAACTGGAAAACCTCTACGAAGGCTTGATCGACCGGCGCTTCAACCATTCGCCGGCGCTGGCCGAGCTGCTGCACGAGAGCCACGACCATCTGGCGATTATGCTCGAGCAACTGCATCGGCAGGAAACGCTCAGCGACCCTTCGGCCTTGATCGACGCGCTGCGCAACTGCCGCACGCTCGAGAGCGCCGGACCCGAGGTGCAAGCCTCGCCTGCCGCCAGTGAAGATCTTCCCGAACATGACACCGAGCTGCGTGAAGTCTTCCTCGAGGAAGGTTTCGACATCATGGAAAGCTCGGGCGCGGCATTGGCGCGTTGGCAGGCCGATCCGCACAACATGCTGGAAGTCGAAAACCTGCTGCGCGACCTGCACACCCTCAAGGGCGGCGCGCGGATGGTGGAAATTGCTCCGATAGGCGATCTGGCCCACGAACTGGAGACGCTTTACGAGGGGCTTTCCGCCGGCAGCCTGCAGCCCGCGCCGTTGATGATGGGGCTGTTGCAGAGCGGCCAGGATGTGCTGGCCGACATGCTCGATGCCGTGCGCAGTGACAAGCCGCTGCCTGACGCGACCTTGCTGATTGAGAGCATTCGCAGGCTGGCCACCGACGAGCCGTCGGGCGCTGTGCTTGCTGCGCAGGACCTGGAGGTCCATCCGGAGTCGGTGGTCGCCGTGGCCCCGGCCGCCGAGGGTGAGGCAGAGCGCAGTGGCCCGGAAATGGTCAAGGTGCCTGCCGAGCAACTGGAAGACCTGGTCAACCTGGCCGGCGAAACCTCGATCTTCCGTGGACGCATCGAACAGCAGATTATTGATTCACAGATCGCCCTGGTAGAGATGGAAACCACCATCGAGCGGATGCGCGATCAGTTGCGTCGTCTGGACATGGAAACCCAGGGGCGCATTCTCAGCCGTGAGCAGGTCCAGGCCGAGCGACTGGGCTATGAAGAGTTCGACCCGCTGGAAATGGACCGTCATTCGCAGTTGCAGCAGTTGTCACGCGCGCTGTTCGAATCGGCGTCCGACCTGATGGACCTCAAGGAAACCCTCGGTGCGCGCGCTCGCGATGCGGAAACGCTGCTGTCGCAACAGGCCAGGGTCAACACTCAGCTTCAGGAAGGCCTGATGCGTACGCGCATGGTGCCGTTCGAACGATTGGTGCCGCGCCTGCGTCGCGTGGTGCGCCAGGTGGCCTCGGAGCTGCACAAGAAAGTCCATTTCGAAGTGGGCAACGCCGACGGTGAAATGGACCGCAACGTGCTGGAGCGAATGGTCGCGCCACTGGAGCACATGCTGCGCAACGCCGTCGATCACGGGCTTGAAAGCACCGAAAAACGCATCGCAGCCGGCAAGCCGGAACAGGGCCATATCAGTCTGGAATTGATGTACGAAGGCGGCGATATGGTCATCGAACTGAGCGATGACGGCTCTGGTGTTGACCTCGCTGCGGTACGCCGCAAGGCCATCAAGCGCGGCATGATCCATCCGGATGCCGATCTGTCCGACCATGAAGTGTTGCCGTTCATTCTGCAGGCGGGGTTTTCCACCAGCGAGATCATCACCCAGATTTCCGGCCGTGGCGTGGGCATGGATGTGGTGCACGCCGAGGTCAAGCAACTGGGCGGTTCGATGGTCATCGACTCGGTACCGGGCCAGGGCACGCGCTTCCGTATTCGACTGCCGATTTCGGTGTCGGTCAACCGGGCGTTGATGGTGACGTGCGGCGAAGAACAGTATGCGGTGCCGCTCAATACCGTCGATGGCATCGTGCGCGTCATGGCCAATGAGCTGGACGGCTATTACCAGACCACCCCGCCGCGCTATCAATATGGCGGGCGCAGTTACGAATTGCGTTATCTGGGCGAGTTGCTGGGCAGCAGTCCGCCCAGGCTGGCGGGGCAATTGCAGCCGCTGCCGGTGTTGCTGGTGCATCTGCAGGATCAGTGGGTGGCGGTGCAGGTCGATGCGCTGGCTGGCTCGCGCGAGATCGTGGTCAAGAGCCTGGGTACGCAGTTCTCCAGGGTCCAGGGCATTTCCGGGGCGACCATTCTGGGTGACGGCCGCGTGGTGCTGATTCTTGATCTGATGGCGCAGATTCGTACCTTGCAGGGCTTGCCTTTCAGAGGGTTGGCGCCTGCCTACCACGAAGCCGAGCACGCCAGACCATTGCTGGTGATGGTGGTGGACGATTCGGTGACGGTGCGTAAAGTTACCAGCCGCTTGCTGGAACGCCACGGCATGCATGTGCTGACCGCCAAGGACGGGGTCGATGCCATGACCCTGTTGCAGGAGCACACGCCTGACATCATGCTGCTCGATATCGAAATGCCGCGCATGGACGGCTTTGAAGTGGCCAGCCAGATCCGCCAGGACGAACAGCTCAAGGACCTGCCTATCATCATGATCACCTCCCGCTCGGGCCAGAAGCATCGCGATCGGGCGATGGCAGTGGGCGTCAACGAGTACCTGAGCAAGCCGTATCAGGAAAACGTGTTGCTGGAGAGCATCGCTTACTGGAGTCAGGTGCATGTCTGAAGGTACGTTCCAGACCAGCCGTCTGACCAGCCTGACTGGCTTGCTGGTGCCGTTGAGTGACCGGCATCTGCTGCTGCCCAATGTTGCGGTCGCCGAGTTGATCGATTACCAGGATTGCAGCGCAGAGCCGGACGCCCCCGAGTGGTATCTGGGGCCGATCAGCTGGCGCGAACTGACCTTGCCGCTGCTCAGCTTCGAAGCCGCCTGCGGAGGCCGCACCCGCGTTGGCGGTCGAGCCCGGATCGTGGTGCTCAACGCGCTGGGCGGACGCAACGACGTCAGGTTCATCGCTCTGCTGACCCAGGGCATCCCGCGTTCGTGCAAGGTCGACAGCCAGTTGAGCTATGTCGACGTCCCGCTGGCCGAACTGGAACTGGCCGCCGTACAGATCGGCGAAACCGTAGCCCGCATTCCCGACCTCGAAGGGCTGGAGCAATGGCTGGTGGATGCAGGGCTGTCATAGTTAAAGAGGACGCGGAGCGTCCAGAACTGCATGCGACGCGGAGCGCTGCACGACAGTTACAGGATTATCGTTCCTCACGCTCCAGCGTGGGAATGCCGTTCGTGACGCTCTGCGTCACAACTCTGCGCCGCGCCGCACACTCAAGACAGGACGCGGAGCGTCCAGAACTGCATGCGACGCGGAGCGCCGCACGATAGTTACAGGATTATCGTTCCTCACGCTCCAGCGTGGGAATGCCGTGGGTGACGCTCTGCGTCACAACTCTGCGCCGCGCCGCACACTCAAGGCAGGACGCAGAGCACGCTGAGCATGGGCACGATAGGGAATCAAAGCCTCACGACGAACAGCTGATTTCCAGGTGCTTGCCCCAGTCCGGCGGGCGTTGGGCGTAGCCTTGCATGCCGGGCTGTTCGGTGAAGGGGGTGCAGAGCACCTGATGCAGGCGGCGGACTTCTTCGTAGTCGCCTTTTTCCGCAGCAGCGATGGCGTTCTGCGCCAGGTAGTTGCGCAGGATGTACAGCGGATTGACTGCATGCATGCGGGTCTGACGCTCCTGCTCGGTGCCGTTGTTCTCAAGGGCAATACGCGCTTGATACGCTTGCGCCCAGCCATCGAAGCCCTTGATATCGACAAAGTCGTCACGCAACGTGCGCAACGCCTCGGCGGCTGGCTGGTCACCCAGGCGGCGGAAGAACAGGGTGTAATCCACGCCACTGTTCTGCATCAATTTCAGCAATTGGCTGACCAGTTGTTCGTCCTGATCATTCGCAACGGTCAGGCCCAGTCGGCGGCGCATCAGGTCCAGGTAGTGGGCCTGATACAACGGCAGAAACAAACCGATGGCCTCACGCAACGCTTCCACGCTGATGAACGGGGTCAGCGCCTGCGCCAGCGCGCTAAGGTTCCATTGCGCGATAGGCACCTGATTGCTGAAGGAGTAGCGACCTTCGTGATCGGAGTGGTTGCAGATGAAATGCTCATCGAAATCGTCCAGAAACGCGAACGGTCCGAAATCGAAGGTAATGCCCAGAATCGACATGTTGTCGGTGTTCATCACACCATGGCAGAAGCCGTAGGCCTGCCACTTGGCAATCAGCTCGGCGTTGCGCTCGACGATTTCCCGGAACATCGCCAGATACGGCTCCGGCTGCTCCTGACAGTGCGGGTAATGCATCGTCAGCACATGCTCGGCGAGGGTCTTCAACTGCTCTGACTGCTTGGTGTAGAAAAAGTATTCCAGACTGCCGAAGCGCACATGACTTTGCGCCAAGCGCAGCACCATGGCGGCATGTTCCTGGGTTTCGCGCCATACCGGCGTGCTGGAGCTGACCACGCACCCCGCGCGGCTGCTGGGGATGCCCAGTGCGTGCAGGGCTTCGGAGGCCAGAAACTCGCGGATCGACGAGCGCAATACGGCGCGCCCGTCACCCATCCGTGAGTACGGTGTCTGGCCCGCGCCTTTCAGGTGCAGATCCCAATGCTCGCCGGCGTCGTTGTACACCTCGCCGAGCAACAGCCCGCGACCGTCGCCCAGGCGCGGATTGTAGGAGCCGAACTGATGCCCGGAATACACCATCGCCCGAGGCTCTGCTTCGGACCACAGCTTGTGACCGCTGAAGATTTCCGCGAACAACGGCAGATCGGCCTGTTCAGGCGCCAGGTCCAGCAGCGCCAGCGCTGACTGGCTGGCAACCACAAGCTGCGGCGCATCAATGGGCTCAGGCAGCACGGAAGTGGAGAACGCATCGCCCAGACGGGCAAAGCGGTTGTCGAAAATGAGTTCGTCGAGTGCTTTCAAAGCGTATCGCCTCCAGAGGGGGATTTCAGGCTTTCAACGAAGCGGCGGCCTGCCTGGCTCGTCGGGCGTGTTGCAACGGTCAGAACCCGTAGACCGGGTCCCTGGGTGGTAGTTCTGGTGATCGGGCCTGCGCCCGGACTACCGGTTCCGGCTTCGCTCGAAGGCGGCCAGAATCGTTCGTTCCGATTGCACCAGATAATCCTCGAGCATGCGCGTCGCCTCATCGGTCTTGCCCGCGTCCAGGCGCCCAAGTACCGCAGCATTCATGTCCAGATAAGGCGAATGCAACAGCTCGGGGTTGTTGAGCAGGCCGAAGGCCAGTCGCAACTCTGCCGATATCTGTGCATAAAACGCCACCAGTCGCGGGCTGTCGGACAGCTCGACGATGGCCTTGTGAAACATCATGTTGGCGGTGCCCACGGCAATCCAGTCCTTCGCTTCACGCGCCTGCACGCCTGCCTCGACCGCATTGCGCATGTGCAGCACACCGGGATGCTGCGGATAAGCCTGGGCAATCGCCCCACATTCGATGAAGCGTCGAATGCGGTAGATATCGATGATCGAAGCCATATCAGGCTCGGCCACGGTGACCCCGCGATTGGGTTCGTGGGTCAGCAGTCCTTCCCGGGTCAGCACTCTGAAGGCTTCTCTCAGGGTATTACGGGAAATATCCAGACTCTCGGCCAGAGCGGCTTCCGAGAGGCGCTGACCGGGTACCAGCTCGCCCTCGACCAGCATTCTGCGAAGCTCAGTGGTGATCGATTCTCCGAGGGTGCGAGGGAGGGCAGAGGCAGCGTCGTTCATAAAGGGTCCAGAGAAAGAAAAGCCAGGTCGATATTCCACGACAGCTCATTGGCTGGCAAGGACGAAGGTCAGCAGATGCTTCATCAGGTAGCACACCTGAGTCCCTGCGTAACAACATGGTGCACATGGTTGATCCATGCTATCTACATTGTTCAACAATATTATCTTTATGTATCTACAACTTGGCACGCTTGAATGACCTTTGGCATGGTCGTTGCTCTGGCAGAATACCTCTCATCTCAGGAATGCCGCCGTGACACAGACTGCCAATGAGTTCACCAAGGCGCGCCGCGCCTCTTTGATCGCCGCGATCTTCATGATGGCGACCTCTGCCATCGGTCCTGGCTTTCTGACCCAGACAGCCACGTTTACCGCGACGCTGGGGGCGGCGTTTGCCTTCGGCATCCTGGCTTCGATCCTGATCGACTTCGTGGTGCAGCTGAATGTCTGGCGCATCGTCACGCTGACCAGAATGCGCGCGGCCGATCTGGCCAACGCGGCAATCCCGGGCAGCGGTTATCTGCTGGCGGTACTGGTGATCTTCGGCGGCCTGGTGTTCAGTCTGGGTAACATCGCGGGTGCGGGCCTGGGCTTGAATGCGTTGACCGGTCTTGACCCCAAATGGGGTGGCGCCTTGAGCGCGCTGATCGCCATCGCGATTTTCTCATCGCACCGCGCCGGCATTGCCATGGACCGCATCATGATGGTGCTGGGCACCCTGAAGGTCTGCCTGATTCTGTTCGCCGCCTTTGCCTCGCACCCGCCGCTGGGTGAAGCGCTGCGCCAGACCATTCTGCCGGACATGGTCGATTTCGCGGCCATCACCACCATTGTCGGTGGCACGGTCGGCGGCTATATCACTTACGCCGGTGCTCACCGATTGCTGGATCGCGGCACCGTCGGGGTCGAGAACATCGATGTGGTGTCCAAGGCGGCGCTGACCGGTATTCTGGTCACCGGGGTTGTTCGTTACATACTGTTTCTGGCGATCCTCGGCGTGGTCGCCAGCGGCGTCGTCATCGATGTGTCCGGCAAGGGTGCAAACCCTGCGGCCCAGGCGTTCACCGCTGCCGCTGGCAACTTCGGCCTGATCATGTTCGGCCTGGTGCTCTGGGCGGCCGGCATCAGCAGCGTGATCGGCGCGTCCTACACTTCGATGTCGTTCATCACCGTGTTCTCCAAACGCATCACTGAACGCGCGCGCAACCTGGCGACGGTCGGCTTTATTCTGATCACCGTGGTCGTATACGTCATGTGGGGCAAACCACCGGCCGCGCTGCTGGTCTTTGCCGGGGGCTTCAACGGCTTGATCCTGCCGCTGGGCCTGAGCATTTTCATGTACGTCGGCTGGCGCCGGTCCGACATGATGGACGGCTACCACTACCCGCGCTGGCTATTGGTGCTGGGCGTGCTGACCTGCCTGCTGTCGTGGTACATGGCGTTCAAATCGGCGGGAGCCATCTTTGCCTTCATCAATGCAGCCTGATTTCGGAGAATAAAAATGCCTGCGATAGACCTCAACAGTGATCTCGGTGAAAGCTTCGGCGCCTGGAGCATGGGCGACGATGAGGCGATTCTCGATGTGGTCAGCAGCGCCAACGTGGCCTGCGGTTTCCATGCCGGTGACCCGGCCGGGATCCTGCGCACCCTCGAGGCCGCTGCGGCACGGGGCGTTGCCATCGGCGCGCATGTCGCCTACCCGGACCTGGTAGGGTTCGGCCGCCGCAACATGGACATCCCGAGCGACCAACTGACCGCCGACGTCATTTATCAGATCGGCGCACTGCAGGGCCTGGCCCGCAGCGCCGGGACCAGCGTGAGCTACGTCAAGCCGCATGGCGCGCTGTACAACACCATCGCGGGTGATCAGCGTCAGGCCACGGCGGTCATTCAGGCGCTGTTGCGCATTGATCCCGCGCTGAAGCTGGTGTGCCTGGCTAATTCCCCGCTGCTCGACTGGGCACGCGAAGCCGGGCTTTCCTGCGTCGCCGAAGCGTTCGCCGACCGCGCCTATACCGCTGAAGGCACGCTGGTCTCGCGCTCGCGGCCCGGTGCCGTTCTGCACGACGCCGAACGGATCGCCGAGCGCATGCTGCGCCTGGTGCGCGAAGGCGTCATCGAGGCTGAAGATGGCCGCGAAATCAGCCTGCAGGCCGATTCGATCTGCGTGCATGGCGACAGCCCGGGCGCGGTGAACATCGCGCGTATTCTGAAAGACCGTTTGCACGACGCAGGCGTCACTGTCCGCGCATTCAATCGAGGCTGATCATGAACTCACTGCAACTCGCCCGCGAGGCAGCCAGGGCCGCCCGTGCCCGTTATCGCCAGGGATTCGTCGCGCCGACCGCTGGCCAGGCGCCCGGTCTGACCCAGTGCAACATGATCACGCTGCCGCGTGAATGGGCGTATGACTTTCTGCTGTTCGCGCAGCGCAACCCGCAAGCCTGCCCGGTGCTGGATGTGACAGAGCCCGGCAGCCACACCACGCTGTTGGCCGAGCAGGCAGATCTGCGCACCGACCTGCCGCTGTACCGGGTCTGGCGCGACGGGCAACTGGCCGAAGAGCTGAGTGACGTGAGCCACATCTGGGCGCAACACACTGATCTGGTCAGCTTTCTGATCGGCTGCAGTTTCACCTTCGAAACCGATCTGATGCACGCCGGCATCGATGTGCGCCACATCAGCGAAGGCTGCAATGTGCCGATGTACCGCAGCAACCGCGTCTGCCGCCCGGCCGGGCGCCTGCAGGGCAACATGGTGGTGTCGATGCGCCCGATCGCGGCGGACCGGGTGGCCGAAGCGGCGCGCATCACCGGGCGCTATCCCGGTGTGCACGGCGCGCCAGTACACGTCGGCGAGCCTGGACTGCTCGGCATCAACGACCTGGCGAGCCCTGATTTTGGTGATGCGGTGACGATCAGGCCCGGCGAGATTCCGGTGTTCTGGGCCTGCGGCGTGACCCCGCAGGCGGTGGTCATGGCGTCCCGTGTGCCGTTTGCGGTTTCCCACGCGCCGGGCCACATGTTCATTACCGATATTCCGGACAGCTACTACCACGTATAGGAGAGGCTCATGCGTTTCTACCCGGCCAACCTGGATGCACTCCTGGTTGAACTGTCGAATCTGGACGAGACCCTGGCCCTGTTCGAATCGTTACAGCAGATGCCCATCGCTGGCGTCGAGGAAATCGTCCCGGCCGCCCGAACCTTGCTGGTGCACTTTCGTCCGTCAGCCATCGGTTTCGAAGCGCTCGCCACACAGATCGCCTCGCGCGACATTCGTGGCAAGGCCCGCGAGGCGGGCAAGCTGATTGAAATACCTGTGCATTACAACGGCGAAGACCTGGCCGATGTCGCCCGCGAGCTGGACATCAGCGTCGAGGAAGTGATCAAGCGTCACACTGGCAGCGACTACAACGTTGCGTTCTGCGGCTTTGCACCCGGTTTTGCCTACCTCAGCGGTGGCGCCGGGTTCGTGGTGCCACGGCGCAGCACGCCGCGCACACGTATTCCGGCTGGCGCAGTGGCACTGGCCGGTGGTTTCAGTGGCATTTATCCACAGGCCAGCCCCGGCGGCTGGCAGATTATCGGGGTGACCACCTCAACCATGTGGGATCTGGGCCGCGACGAGCCCGCCTTGCTCCAGCCCGGCTATCGCGTGCGTTTCCAGGATGCCGGTCCGCTCCCGGAGACCCGTGTGCAGGTTGCCGCACCTGTCCGGCCGCAGGCGACGACGGTCAGCGAAGACTATCTGCAGATCGAGACGCCAGGTCTGCAGACCCTGTTTCAGGACCTGGGGCGTCCCGGTCGCGCGGGGCAGGGTGTTTCCGCATCGGGCGCGCTGGACCGCGGCGCCTTGCGCGCTGCCAACCGCGCGGTGGGTAACGATCCGGCGACGGCGTGCCTGGAAATTCTCATGGGCGGCCTGACCTTCACCTGTCAGGGGCAGACCGTTGTGGCGATTACCGGGGCTCAGGTCAGCGTCGAGGTGCTGACCGCCGAAGGACAAAAATTGCAGCCGCGGCTTTATGCGCCATTTTCTCTACAGAACGGCGATCAGGTCAGCATCGGTTCCCCGACTGCCGGCCTGCGCAATTATCTGGCGGTTCGTGGCGGTTTCATTCATGAGCCGGTGCTCGGCAGCCTGTCCACCGACACGCTGGCCCAGGTCGGGCCCGCCGCGCTGGCAGCGGGTGACCGGCTGGGCTTCACGCGCAGAACTGGCGGCCTTTCAGTATCGACTGCCGAACAACCGGCCTTCGAGATGCCGCGTAGCGATGAGGTCATCACCCTGGATGTGGTCATGGGCCCGCGCAGTGACTGGTTCAGCGCCGAAGCCCAGCAACTGCTGGCGCAACAGACCTGGCTGGTAACGCCGCAATCCAATCGTATCGGCATTCGCCTGGCGGGCGAGCAATCGCTGCAACGTGCCGTCGATGGCGAGTTGCCCAGCGAGGGCACCACGGTCGGCGCCATTCAGGTGCCGCCCAGTGGCCAGCCGGTACTGTTTCTGGCCGATCACCCGTTGACCGGCGGTTACCCGGTCATCGGCGCAGTCGCCACTTACCACCTGGACAAGGCCGGGCAGATTCCGGTCAATGCCCGCATTCGCTTCAATCCGCTGAGCGCCTTCGAGCCAGTGTGCCCCGCCACTTCAGACGAGACCAAGAACAGATGAAAAAGGTTCTGATTGCCAATCGTGGCGAAATTGCCGTTCGTATTGCCCGTGCCTGCCGTGACTACGGAGTCGCCTCGGTGGCGGTGTACGCTGATGCCGATATCGACGCGCTGCACGTGCGTCAGGCCGATGAAGCCTATGGGCTGCAGGGCGAACGCCCGACCGACACCTACCTGAATATCGAAAAGCTGCTGGCGGTTGCCGCGCGTGCCGGTGCCGACGCGGTTCACCCAGGCTACGGCTTTCTCTCGGAACGCGCCGAATTCGCCAGCGCGGTGATCGACGCCGGTCTGATCTGGATCGGTCCCGATCCTGCGACCATCGACGCACTGGGCGACAAGGTCCAGGCCCGGCGCATCGCACTGAAAGTCGGCGCACCGCTGGTGGCCGGTACGGAAGACCCGGTAAACGATGCCTCTGAAGTGGTCGCGTTTGCCGAGCAGCACGGCCTGCCGATTGCCATCAAGGCAGCCTTTGGCGGCGGTGGTCGCGGCCTGAAAGTTGCCTGGAAGCTCGATGAAGTCAGCGAGCTGTACGAGTCTGCGGTGCGTGAAGCGGTTTCGGCGTTTGGCCGTGGCGAGTGCTTCGTCGAGCGCTTTCTGGATCGCCCACGGCACATCGAAGCGCAGATCATCGCCGACCGTCATGGCCGGGTGGTTGTGGTCGGCACCCGTGACTGCTCGTTGCAGCGTCGCAACCAGAAGCTGATCGAAGAAGCGCCAGCGCCTTATCTGAATGACGAACTGCGCCAGCGCATTCATGAGTCGGCCCGCGCGGTCTGCGCCGAAGCGGGCTATGTCGGTGCCGGTACGGTGGAGTTCCTGCTCAGCGGCGATGGCACCCTGTCGTTCCTGGAGGTCAACACGCGCTTGCAGGTCGAACACCCAGTGACGGAAGAAACCAGCGGCGTGGATCTGGTCATCGAACAACTCCGCGTCGCCGACGGCCTGCCGCTGTCGTTCGATGGCACGCCTGTGCCACGCGGCCACAGCTTTGAATTCCGCATCAACGCCGAAGACGCGGGCAACGGCTTTCTGCCGACGCCGGGATCTATCACTTTATTTCAGCCGCCGTCCGGTCCGGGCGTGCGCCTGGACACCGGCGTTGCAGAAGGCTCAAGGGTCTCACCGAACTTCGACTCGATGATCGCCAAGCTGATCGTCACCGGCGCAACCCGCGAACAGGCTATCAGCCGCGCCCGCCGTGCGCTGGCCGAGTTCAAGGTGGAAGGCGTGGCCACCGTGCTGCCGTTCCATCGGGCGGTCATGGACCATGCCGACTTCACCGCCGCCGACACCTTCGCGGTACACACCCGCTGGATCGAAACCGACTTCGCCGAGCACGTCACCATCGCCCCGCGCAACGCAGAGCCGGTCGATCCCGGCGTGCTGCGCACCTTCGTTGAAATCGACGGCAAACGCCACGAACTGGGCCTGCCTGCAGCGCTGCTGGCCGGCATGAGCCTGAACGCTGACGCCCCGGCTGACGCCAGCCAGCCAGCGGCCAACGCCCCGGACCCGCACGCAGTCCTGACCCCGGTCGCGGGCAACCTGCATGCCTGGGCGGTTGAAGACGGTGCGACGGTAGAAAAGGGGCAGGTGATCGCGATCATGGAGGCGATGAAGATGGAAACATCGATACTGGCGCCGTGTGCCGGAACCGTGCAGATCAGCAAGGAGCCTGGGGGGTATCTGGAGGCGAAGGTGGTGATTGGGCGGGTTGAGGCCTGATTTAATCGCTAGCGCGTGTCGACCGGACGGTAGCCCGGTCGACACACACTTTCACTCTTCTCAATCCAGCCGCAACTCAGGCGGCTCGGGCGCATCTTTGGTCGCCGGGGCCACTTGGGTGTTCACCGGTTGCAGGGTCGTCTGCCCATCTGGTGCGCCATGCTTGTCGACCGGCTCTGCGGGCACCAGTTTGTATTCCAGGCCCTGGGTGTTCTTGAGGTAGATCTCCATCTGACGGAACGAGATGTTGATGTGCTGCTTCTTGAACTCGCGATTGATGAAGCGGTTGATCTCGTCGAGCACCGGGTTGCGGTCGCCCAGGTCGCGTACGTGCATGCGCAGTTCGTGGTCGAGGGTACTTTCGCCGAAGTTCAGGAAGTAGACGATCGGCTCTGGTTCCTTGAGCACCCGAGGGTTTTCCCGGGCGGCTTGCAGCAGCAGGGAGCGCACCAGGTCCAGGTCCGAGCCGTAATCCACGCCCAGCTTGAGGGTTACGCGGGTAACGGTGTCGGTCAGCGACCAGTTGATGAGCTGGCCGGTGATGAAGGTCTTGTTCGGGACGATGATGTCCTTGCGGTCGAAGTCGGTGATGGTCGTGGCACGGATGCGGATCTTGCTGACCGTCCCCGACAGGGCGCCGATGGTGATGGTGTCGCCGATCCGCACCGGACGTTCGAAGAGGATCATGATGCCGGAAATGAAGTTGGCGAAGATTTCCTGCATGCCGAAGCCCAGACCCACCGACAGCGCCGCGACCAGCCACTGCAATTTGTCCCAGCTCACGCCCAGCGTCGACAGCGTGGTGACGAAGCCGACACCGGCGATGGTGTAAGACAGCAGCGTGGTTGTCGCGTAGGCACTGCCCTGCGCGAGGTTCATGCGTGACAGCACCAGCACTTCCAGCAGGCCGGGCAGGTTGCCGGCGAGTACGAAGGTGATGACGATGATCACCCCCGCACCGAGGAAATCGCTCAGGCTGATCGGCACCATGCTCATGTTGGCACCGGTGCCACTGGTGTATTCGTAGAGAATGATGTTGTCCAGGTAGGCGAACACGGTGATCAGCTCGGCCCACACCAGGTACAGTGCGCCGACGAATCCGGCCAGCAGGGCCAGACGGATCAGGCGCAGCGACTGCTGGTTGACCTGTTCGATGTCCAGCTTGGGTTCTTCGACCGGAATGTCGCTGTCGCCGTTTTCTCTGGCTGCCTGACGCTTGGCCAGCGCGCGCTGATAGGCCAGACGCCGGGCGGCCACGCTCAGGCCGCGGACGAACGTCGCCTCGACCATCAGCCAGATCATCATCAGGTACAGGGTGTCGATCAGGCGGTCGCTGAGCTTGAGCGCGGTGTAGTAATAGCCAAAGCAAACCGCGAGGAAGAGCGCGACCGGCAATGCTGTGAACACCAAGCCGACGGTTTTGCGGAACAGTGAGGCGTTGTGATGCGTCGGGCTTGAGATCAGCAGGCGAGCGAGCAGCCAGGTCATCAGGGCGTAACAGGTCAGCACCACGCCGATCCCCAGCACGTCGTCGGCCAGTGCGGCAGGCTGGTGTTCAGCGACGGCCACCACCGCCACCAGGGCCAGAACGACCAGCCCCAGGCGACGCACCCAGCCACGCAGGAACTCGACCTGTGCGGTCTCCCAGCGGAAGTGCAGTTGCGCAACGCCAGACGGGGCAAGCACGCGGTAGGCGGTGTAGAACACCAGCCAGGCGAGGGCGATCTGCAGCAAGGCCTCGCCCAGGTTGGCGTTTTGACCGCGTGCGTCGATCTGCAGCGCGTAGCCGCACAGTGCCAGCCCCAGTGCGACGGGCATGGCCAGCAGCACGTTGATCAGCAGCGCCAGTGGCGTCTTCCATTGACTGTCACGTTTGAAGTGACCGATGTCGGCGTGCAGGCGATTGAGCTTCTGGTACAGCGCCTTGCGTCGCCAGGTCAGTATGCCGATCAACAGCAGCAAGGGCAGAAACAGCAGCGGCCGCTGGGTCAGGCCATCTGACAGTTCGCTGAGGCTGGATGTCCACGGCAGGGTAGCGACCTGCTTTTGCAGGCGCGGCCAGATATTCTGAAACCACTCCACGTCCAGCGGCTTGTTGCTGGGGATCCAGAACATCTGCTCGTCGAGTGTGGCGCGCAGCCCCTGTGCGGTGCTGGTCAGCTGCTTCTGGTTCAGTTGCAGGGTGATGGATTCGTTGAGCAACGCGCTCAGCTCGCGATTGAGGCGCTCAAGCAAGTCACTGCGAGTGATGGCCAGGTCCAGCAACGTCCGGCGCAGTTGCGGGGTGACGTTTTCAGGCGGCTGGGTGGCGAGGAGCTTTTCGACGTAAGCGGTCGGTGTGCTCATCTGTTCGCGTTGCTGGTTGATGTCGAACTGATACAGGCGGATGTTGGCGATTTCGTCGGCCAGACCCTTGTCCAGCTCCAGATGCGGCAACGCCTGCTTCTGCTTGTAGAGAATCTTGGACAGCAGCAGGCTGCCGCTCAGCACGTTGATCTGCTCGCTGAGGGCTTGATCGGTCTGGGTCAGGTTGTCCAGTTGCTGCTTGGTCTTGAGGTTCTGCTGGGTCAGCTCGTTGAGGCGATCGGTGCCGCGCAACAGGTAGTCCGACAGTTTGAGGTTGGCGGCGCTTTCGGTCGCCAGCAGGCTGCTGCCGCCGGACTTCTGCGCTTCCAGAGACAGGTCGGCAACCGTTTTCTGCGACTGGGCACGACGCTTGTCGTTGATCAGGGTCTGCAGGTCCTGAATTTCCTGTTCCTGGCGCGCGACCTTCTCGGTCAGCAAGTCATGCTGGCTGTTGCCCAGGTCCTGCAACTGGCTGTTGCCGGCCAGTTCCTGGCGACGCAGCAGGTTGAGGGCGTTGATCGAGGCCAGCTCTGCATTGAGCAGATTGCGCTGGTCGGCGCTCAGGGTCTTGCCGTTGTCCTTGCCATTCTTGAGGATGGCGTTGATCTGCTGGATGCGCGTCTGGTTGGCGCTGATTTCTGTCTGGGCGCGCTCCGGCCGCGTTTGCGCGGTAATGGCCAGGCTGTTGGCGTCGTTGAGTTCGCTCTGCAGATCGCTCTGCTGGGTGCTGCGCTGACTGAGCAGTTGCTCCAGCTGCGGCACGTCGAGGCCGCCGTAGCGCTGGGCCACGGGCACCACTTTGCTTTCTTTCAGGCGGGCCAGTTCACGCTGGTTTTCCGAAGTCTGTTTTGGCGCCTGGGCGAGCTGCTGTTTGAGCGCTTCGAGCTTCTGCTCGCTGTCCTGCTTGCTGTTCAGAAACGCCAGTGTCTGCTCTAGGACCTGTTGCAGTGCCTTCTGCTCGGCGTCAGGCAGCTTGCGGTCGGCAATCTTGTCGAGGCTTTGCTGAACAGCGTCGCTGCTGGGCGGATCGGCGGCAAGCGCCGGGAAAGAAGACAGGCAGAGCGCAAACAGTGCGGCAGCACAAAAGGAACGCAGGGAAAACATAGACACCGGTCGCATGATGATACGTGTGGGTTGGCAGTTTAAAGGAACAGTCCGGGGCCCGGGCGGGTTCCTTCGGGGAATTTGACGCCCACTTTCTGGATCTTGTTCCCGTCCATGACGGCAACGGTCCAAATAGTTCCATTCCATTCAACCTGGTCGCCGACCACCGGCTCGCCACGGTTCTTCTGCACGATGAACTGGCTCAGCGGCATTCCTGGGTCGATGCCATCGAGTTTCAGGCCATACAGGGCGGCCACTTCACCCAGCCTTGCGTCGCCTTCGAGCACGAAGTCGCCGAAGAAACGCAGGTCCAGCCCACGCTGCGGTGCCTGGCTGAACAATTTGCCCAGCGCCGGCAGGTCGTGTTCGTGGCCGATCACGCACAGCAGATCACCCACTTCCAGCGTCGTACTGCCAGACGGGTGGAGCAGTTGCTGGCCGCGGAACAGTGCCGCGATACGCGTGCCTTCCGGCATCTTCAGTTCGCGCAGCGCCGCGCCGATGCACCACTTTTCAGCGCCCAGGCGGTAGACGAACAACTCCCATTCACTGGTGACGTGCACCTCCAGCGCGGCCCGGGAAATCGGCGCGGGATCAGGTGGAACCGTCACTTTCAGCAATTTGGCCATCCACGGCAGGCTGGTGCCTTGCAGCAACAGCGAAACCAGCACGATAAAGAACGCCAGGTTGAAGTACAGCTGTGCGTTGGGCAGGCCGGCCATCAGCGGGAACACCGCGAGGATGATCGGTACCGCGCCACGCAGGCCGACCCAGGCGATAAAGGCTTTTTCGCGATCATGGAAGGCCTTGAACGGCAGCAGGCCGACCATCACCGACAGTGGACGTGCCACCAGAATCATCCACAGCGCCAGACCCAGCGCCGGTATCGCAATCGGCAGCAGATCGTGCGGCGTGACCAGCAGGCCCAGCACCAGAAACATGCCGATCTGCGCCAGCCAGGCCATGCCATCGAGCATGTGCAGGATGCCGTGGCGACTGCGAATCGGCCGGTTGCCGAGCACCAGGCCGCACAGGTAGACCGCGAGAAAACCGCTGCCGTGGATGGCGTTGGTCAGGGCGAAGATCGCCAGACCGCCGGCAATCACCAGAATCGGGTAGAGGCCAGCGGCCAGATTGATGCGGTTGACCAGTTGCAGCAGGATCCAGCCGCCGCCCAGACCGATGAAGCTGCCGATACCGAATTCCTGGATCAGGTGCCCCAGCAGTCCCCAGTGCAACCCGGTCTGCCCACTGGCCAGCATGCCGATCAGGGTGACGGTCAGGAATACGGCCATGGGGTCGTTGCTGCCCGACTCGATCTCGAGGCTGGCGGTAACGCGCTCGTTCAAGCCTTTGCCGCCCAGCAGGGAGAACACCGCCGCAGCGTCTGTGGAGCCGACGATCGCGCCGATCAACAGGCCCTGGATAACGCTGAGATTGAACAGCCACGCCGCCATCATGCCGGTCAGTACGGTGGTGATCAGCACGCCCACCGTCGCCAGCGACAAGGCTGGCCACAGCGCAACCCGGAAACTGGCCACCCGCGTGCGCAGCCCGCCGTCGAGCAGGATCACCGCCAGCGCAAGGTTGCCGACCAGGTAGGCGGTCGCATAGTTGTCAAAGATGATCCCGCCGCCATCGACGCCAGCCACCATGCCCACCGCGAGGATGATGACCAGGATCGGAATGCCGAGGCGCGACGAAAGAGAACTGACCAGGATGCTCGCGGCTACCAGCAACGCGCCGATCAGGAACAGGCTGTTGATGGTGGTGGCGTCCAAAGGCGGTACTCCGTAGAAAACTGAATTGAAGCGGGAAGGGCGAAAGCTGACCATGCAGTCCGCGTGCCAAGGGATTTAACCTGTTGAATTGCTTGGCTGTCAAAGAGCAATTTCGAGCGATTGACGCAGAGCGGCGCTACCGGGCTCACGATTGGTTGCAATCCAGCGGCTGACACATAGTTATATACCGCAGACCAGGCCTTCTTGCTCCCTACTGTCAGGGCTCCAATCACCAAGAAGGTTCTTCATCATGGACGATGATTTTGCAGCACATTACAACTTCGACGACTTCGACGATGGCGACAGTGATGGCGATGATGACTCTGACGCAGAGTCCTTGACGCGTGAGCGCGAGGACTTTTCGGTCAGCGATCACTTCCGGCTTCACCCGATCAACCTGCAGTCACCTGCCGCCCTTGCTGCGCGGGATGTGGCACAGGAATGCCAGTCAAGGTGGGGTATCGAGATCGATCCGGACGACACCTTGATCGCGACGCTGTATATCGAAGACCCGAAGCTCTACCCCGCCCCTCACCGCGCCAATGTCGCTCACTCGATGACGCTGACCGAGGCGCTGCTGCGCAACTGGCAGCAGAAGGGCAATGGTGACTGGTTTGATCACCTCGGGCATTTGCAGCCCCATCATGAGGACGGTCTCGACTGTCAGGTCGTGGATGAAAAACTACCGCCCTATGACTGCGTCGCTTATGAGGCGGTGTACCGGAAATCCGATCCGCAGCACTACGATTCGACGACGCAACTGCGCCTGACGGCCGAGGCGTTCAAGCAATACATCTGGGATCACAACCTGCAAGCCGGCTATCTCGCCTACCTGAAACAGTTCTGGCAGGCGCACGCAGAAGACTACAACCTGATGCTCAAGGCCGGTCTGTTCAGGGCGGCCTGGCTGCAAGCCGAGGAAAATACGCTCAAGGCCGAGCACAAGGACATGGTGCTGGAGGCGCTCGGGCTGCCCGCTGATCAGGGTTGGAAACAGCTGAGTTTCGACACTTTTGTCGCCGCGCCGATTTCCACTCGGGTGACGATTTCCGAATTGCAGGTGCACGGCTACAGCGCGGCCGACATCATGGTCATACGCAGTGTCGATTCGCCGACCGTGCTGCTCTATATCCCCGGCAACTCGTCACCGATTCATACCTTCGCCAACGCCGACGCGCTCAAGGACTGGATCGCGCTGATGTGCAAGGATCCAGGCAAACGCCGGTCTTTCGAGGGGCATTTCAGTGCTGCGGATGACGTCGATGGCTTTTTCTACAGTGGCGTTGCCACCGCCCTCAGAGGCTTCGCTGTCTACCCGAAACTGCTGGACTCAGCGACCGGGGCGTGGAACCCGCGCAAACTGGTGCAGTTCGGCGAGCCGCTGCAGCCCTGGCCGTTCTCGCACTTCAAGTATCGGGTCAAGGCGAAGTCTGAAGCGGACGCGCTGCAAAAAATACGCAGCCATGGCGATTACTGGAAAGAGGAAGTCAGCAGCGGGCTGAGTGAGTGCGTGTCTGTCCTGGGCGGCGTCGCGATCGTCTTTCCTGAGCTGATTCCGGTCATCGCGGGGCTGTCTCTCGCGCTGGTCGGGCTGGGCGTCGATGCGGCGGTCAATGGCCGCACGCTGGACGAGCGCCAGGCGGGGCTTGGGCGGATTGCCTTCGGGGTGTTGAACGCTTTGCCGATCCTTGCCGAGGAGGGCGCTGCGGTCGAGGCGGGCGCCGAAACCGGGCTGATTGACGAGGCGGGAGACGGTTATGAGGTTCCTGGTCCAACCACCCCGATCGACCCTGCTGTCGAGGTCGAGCCGATTCCGGTGTTCAGGGAAGAACCACCGGCCTTGCGTTCGCTCGATGCCAAAATGCGCCGTCTATTGCACGCGCTCGAAGTGACTCAAGACCTGCCAGGACTGGCCTCGGGCGAAGTGGCGGGTATCTATCCGCTGCAAGGCAAAAGTTACATCGAGCTGCATGATCAGGCGTTTCGGGTCGAGTGGGTGCCACAGGAAAAGCAGTACCGGATTCGCTCTGATTCTGATCCGCGTGTCTGGGGGCCCTATGTGAAGACTATCGACACCGGCTATTGGGACCTGGACCTCAAGCTCGGGTTGCGTGGCGGGGAAAGCTTCGACGGCTCGCGATTGCCGCCGGCCAGTGAGGCAGACAGTGCCGTGGTGGCAGTCGTGCCTGACGAGCCAGCCGTCGAGATTCAGCGCTGGGGGCCCAAGGTGCAGGTGGAGTTGCCTATGGACGGAATCCTCATTGAGGAAGTCCTGAGCCAGTCGAAAGGGACGGTCGTAGAGAAATATTTCATTCAGCTCAAGGGGGCAAAGACAAATGTCTATTACGACCCCGACAGTCGCTGCTGGCGAACTGACCCATCTGACAAAGTCGGTCTGGTGTGGCGGGATCGCGACGGGGTGTGGAACCGCGGTTCAAAAGACGCATTCTTGAAAGTGGAGGCAAAACTGCCCCAGAGCCATCGTTTTGAGCTCTATTCTTTTCCTCGTGTCCCGAGGCTGCCTGCAGACGCCAAACCCGTCAGTCGCATGGTTCATCACATCTGGATGGGGGAGCGAATGCCGGGTGCAGATCTTCTGGACAACATGCTGCACAACATGCGCACCAGTCCGGATTTACGCTTTCAACTGCATATTGATATCGATGATCCGGCGGCGTATGAGCAACTGTTCGATCACTTTTTTGAACACCCGCAAATGCACATTTCCTTTCTCAAGGAAGAACCGTTCTATTCCGAGTTCCTGACGGGTAAAAATGCCGAGGCATTCAACTATTTCAGGTATTCGGATAACCGTAATTACGCGGCTGCTTCGGATATTCTGCGTTATCGGTTGATTGACGAGTATGGCGGCATCTATCTCGACTGCGACGATACGATCAATGTCCCTTTCGCGGAGGTCCCATTGAAGGCCGGTCCGAATGACGTACTGTTAGGAGGGCGCGTAGACGCTCGGCAATTGAGCTACACCGGGCCAAACAATAGCCACTTCGCCAGTCACCCGGACAATCCGGTTTTAAAGCGGATGCTCAAAGAAATTAAAATACGTTTTGACAGTGAGAAGCAGACGAACAAGTCCTTCTTCAGCACTCGCAGACCTTACATCGACCGTACCGATGAAGCTTCGCAAGCTGCATCGAAAACAAGAATGACGCCTTATATGACGCGGATTTCGTACCTGACCGGCCCTAAATTGATGTCAGATGTGCTGAGAACGCTGCGGCCTGACTGCTTCGACCTGCTGGAGCGCTCCTATCTTGCGCCTGGTGAAGTCGTGTCTCCGACATACAACGCCTATCTGAATGATGCAGTGGACTTCTATTTCCCCTTCAAGGCCAAAGCAATAATCACTGCAGGCGCTGCGAACGGTTGGTAGCCTTCGATGTTTGCAGCGGCTCGTCGGCTGAGCCGCTGCATGCATTCAACATCAGGTGAAGGGTATAGATAGTTAGCGCCACCAACGCTCTGATGAATGATTACGTGCATGACTTCTCTCATACAGGAAGACGTCATGACACCTAACCCCCTGGAAACACCCCAAACCGACCAGCAACTGTTGCGCGAACGTGCGCAGCAGTTCGTTCTCGATTATCCCGATCTCTACGATCTGGCCCATACCGCCGCCAGCAGGATCATTCTGCAGCACACCCAGCGCGTGTTTGCCCCGGAGCAGGTGTATTGGCATCGTTTCAGCAGTGCCAGCAGCAGTCCGCGCACGTTTACCGGCTGGCAGCATTCCGGAACGCCGGTGCAGTCGATGACCTTGATCGAGCTGCTCATGCGGCACTTCAGCGCCCACGATCAGGAAGCCAGCGACGAGCTTTCCCTGTACGGCGGTTTCTATACCGATGGCCCGGCTCACGGGGTTTTCGACGAGCGCAACGAGGTGCCCATGCTTCCTCAGGACGTGCTCAGAGACATGTGGACGCTTGATTTCAGCGCGCTGTACACCCGCCGTATGGAGCGTTTCTGGAGCCTGCACAGCGAGAACTTTTGCACCCTGGCCAAGGCACGCTATCTGGTTGCGGCCAGTCACTGTCTGCGCAAGGGCCAGCTTTCAGCCGATGATTTCAAGCACGTCACGTGCGTCGTCACCGCCGATCCCTTGCAGACGCCTACGCTGAAGGCGTTGCAGGGCCCGCCCCCTGCGACTCCCGGTGTCACGGTACATACGCTGGATATCGACGGCATCAAGGCCCATGACATTTTGCGTATCGTCACCGCCGCTGGCCGCGAGATCATCTACTGGCCCGATGCCGAGCAGCCGTTCATGGCGTTCGATAGCGAACGTGCGGTGTACCGCTGGCTCAAGGTCCGGTTCATGGGCGAGCACGCCGACAAGGCGATAACACGTCAGTTTCTGCGTGGCGAGGCGTCCCGAAAAAAGGATGGTGAGCGGTTCTTTCGCGCGGTGAGCCAGTTGCTTGCGCACGATTGGCGTGCCGACGTTCGACTGGTCAACCTGGCGCAAACACCTATTGCGGGTGATCCCTTCGTGTATCTGCGAGACGTCGCCCGACAGGGAATGACCGCCGATGCACGTGAACTGCTGACCTCCAATGCGGATCTGCGCAAACAGATGTGGATCGGCTACCTGGGCGCATTCATGCAGGCGTTTGGCGGGCTTGCGCCGTTGGGCTGGCCGATCGCCTTGACGCTGGTTGGCGCAAGTCTCGCCAATACCGGTTTGAACATCGACCAGGCGGTCAATGGCAAGACCGCTGCGCAGCGCAAGGCGGGCGTGCTGGGCGCGATCATCAACATCATTTATCTGCTGTTCAATCTGCCTCTGCTGATGTCCATACGTGCCGTCCCTCAGCCTGTGCCGGTGGCTGCAACCGAAGGGCTGCCGATCTCCAGCGAGGTGCTGGAAAGCAGCAGCGCGCCAGCCCATCCGCTGGACAATATGGAAGGCAACCTGCTGCTCGACAGCCTGACGCCTTCAACTGCGGAGGGCAGGTTTCGCGGCATCTACACGCTGGGCAATGGCGAAACCTGGATCAAGCTTGCGCAACTGCCCTATCGCGTAATGTTCAATGAACAGCAGCAGTGCTGGTTTATCGTCAACCCGGACAACCCGTTTGCATTCGTGGGCAGTAAACCTGTGCGCTTGAACGCCAGCGGAGAGTGGACGTTGCTTGGCTCGCCTGGTCTGCAGGGCGGTGCCCCGATGGATGTGCCGGTGCCGTCAAGCAGTGCATCCGCCGCGACGGGCAAGCCTTATGTGACCGTGCACTCGGCCTTTTGGGACAGGTATCTGCAAACGGATCTGTTCAATGAGCAACACTATTCTGAAGTGGCGTTGGCTCGGCAGAAAGACGTGATGACGATTTGGGAGCCAGGCCCTGAGGAGGCCCCTATGTCGGACTCATCACCCGACGGCGACGAGGTGTACAAAGACCCTTGGCATGGCAAACACCGGGTTTTCAAGCTCGGAGAGGACGACTATTACGGCAGAAATATCATGCTCTACACCCAGGATGACGCTGAATTCAATCAGTTCCTGCGCACGGGCGAGAGCAAAAGGGCCAATCAGGTACGACTCATCGAGCGACTGGCCGATGACATCCAGGTGGTGGGGTACAACAATGATGTCGAGTTGTACCGCGGCGGCAGTGGTGATCGCGGGACTTCGGGTGCCGTGTTCCGCAGCGGGCAGATCAAGGTCGGTGATGTGCTGGTCAATACCGATGTCACCTCGTTCAGTGAAAACCCCTATGTGGTCAGCGCCTTCGCCAGCAGTCGGGCCGGTGCACCCGCTAACGCCTTGATCGGGCCGGTAACCTTCGATGACACCTCGGTGGTCTTCGTTCTGCCCAAGGGCCGATACCTGCGGGCCACACCGATTGCACCGTTTTCAGCCTCGCCCGAGGAAGCCGAATCAATCTTTTTGCCCGGCTGCTACTTTCAGATAGACAGCATCGAAGAGGTGAGCGGCGAGTTTTACCGCATCATGAAAATCCAGATGCAGGAGGTCGATCGCCCTCATCCGGGGCGGGCGCTTTACGACATGCGCACGGGCGAGCCCTTCAGCCGAGAGCAGTACGCACTCAAGCTGGGTAACGATGCCAAGCCACTGGTCGACCGGTTTTTCCCGCAAGAGCCACTGGCGGATCTGTTCGGCTTTCACTGATCAAGTGCTAGTCAGGTTTTAATCAGAACCAGTCGTCGCGCATTGCCAGGCAGGTGTCATCACGACTTTCCAGAATCGCCAGTTCGTGATGGCAGCCCGGTACTTCCCACGTCAGGAAGTACCGGGCTGCCTGCAGTTTGCCGCGGTAAAAGTCGCCGTCGGCCTGATTGCCGCCACTCAGGCCTTCTTCTGCGCGGACCGCCTGTTCGAGCCATCGCCAACCGACTACCGTGTGGCCGAATGCCTTGAGGTACAGCGCCGAATTGGCCAGCGTGCTGGTGATTCTGCCCTGTGCCAGATCGGTGAGCAGCCCGAGGGTGACGGCCTGCACGCGTGCGACCAGTTGCTGCAGAGGCTGGCGCAGTTCGTCGAGTGCCTGATGAGTCTGGGCGCGTTCGCAGGTCGCCGAGATCAGGCGCAGCAGTTGCTTGAGGCCGGTGCCGCCATTCTGCGCCAGCTTGCGGCCAAGCAGGTCGAGCGACTGGATGCCGTGAGTGCCTTCATGGATCGCATTGAGGCGGTTATCCCGGTAATACTGCTCGACCGGGTATTCGCGGGTGTAGCCATGGCCGCCCAGGACCTGGATCGCCAGTTCGTTGGCCTTCAGGCAGAACTCCGACGGCCATGACTTGACCACCGGGGTCAGCAGGTCCAGCAATTCATGCGCGTGCTTGCGATCGTCTTCGCTTTCGCCGGTCTGTGTGTCATCGAACAGCCGCGAGGCGTACAGGCACAGGTCAAACGCGCCTTCCACGTAAGCTTTCTGGGTCAGCAACATGCGCCGCACGTCAGCATGCTCAATGATGGGGACCGGCTTGCTGTCCGGGCTTTTGCTGTCCGGCAAGCGCCCTTGCGGCCGCTCGCGGGCGTACTCCAGTGAATAAAGGTAGCCGGAATAACCCAGCATCGCCGCACCAAGCCCCACGCCGATACGCGCTTCGTTCATCATCTGGAACATGTAATTCAGGCCATGATGAGGCTTGCCCACCAGATAGCCGACACACTCACCGTTATCGCCGAAATTCAGCGCGGTGGAGGTGGTGCCTTTCCAGCCCATCTTGTGAAACAGGCCCGCCAGCAGTACATCATTGCGTTGGCCGAGGCTGCCGTCATCGTTGACCAGAAACTTGGGCACGATGAACAGCGAGATACCTTTGACCCCGGCTGGCGCATCCGGAAGTTTTGCCAGGACCATGTGCACGATGTTCTCCGACAGCGAATGATCCCCGCAGGAAATGAATATCTTGTTGCCACGCAGCCGATAAGTGCCGTCGCCTGCCGGTTCGGCGCGTGTGCGGATATCTGACAGCGACGAACCGGCATGCGGCTCGGTCAGCGCCATGGTGCCGAAGAAGCGGCCTTCGATCATGGGTTGCAGAAAACGCTGCTTCTGCTCGTCGTCGGCAAAACTCTCGATCAGATTGGCCGCGCCCATTGTCAGAAACGGATACGACGTGGTGCCGACATTGGCAGCCTGAAAGTGGGCAAAACAGGCTTGCGACAGCAGCGTAGGCAACTGCATGCCGCCTGCGTCGAAGTCGCGTGATGCATTGAGAAAGCCGGCCTCGAGAAACGCGTCTATCGCGGGCTTGACCTCAGGAATCAGGATCGCTTCGCCGTTTTCATAGCGCGGCTCGTTTTCGTCAGCCTTGCGGTTGTGCGGTGCAAAGTACTTTTCCGCAATGGCGCGCGCCGTCCCCAGCGCCGCATCAAAGGTTTCCCGCGAATGCTCGGCAAAGCGCTCGCGACGCGTCAGACCTTCGGCGTCCAGAACTTCATACAGCTCGAAAGCCAGATTTCGGGAACTGAGCAGCGACTCGGACATGATGGCGTACCTGTTCTTGGAATGGCTCAAGTCTAGGTCGGGTTGAGGGGGGAGGGTAGCAAGATTGATTCGGGTGATGGTCGAGCGTGTGCAGGGGGTATCGAGAGCGGACGCGGATAGTCCAGAGCATGGGAACGGTCGGTGTCTTTCAGACACCTCTCGTTCCGCACGCTCCAGCGTGGGAATGCCGTTCTTGACGCTCTGCGTCATCTGTTAACGCACGGCATCAGCCGATCGTCATCAGGCTCGCATTGCCACCCGCCGCCGCGGTGTTGACGCTCAATGCCCGCTCGATCACCAGGCGTTCCAGTGGCACGTTGGTTTCGCCGTGGGACAGGCCGTTGACGCCGACGATGGCACCGCTGCGTTGTGCGATCTGCTGGCAGATGGCGCGTAGCTGATCGGAGTCGCCGTGGTGCAGGACGGCGTCGAAGGTGACTTCGTCCTTGGCCCAGTCAGGTACCAGTTTGATGCGCGCTTGAACGTCCTTCGGCAGGCGAGCACGGAGCGGTTTGCTGATGTCGGTTTCCGGCCACACGGCAGAGCTGCCGACCGCCAGTACGGCTGCCAGTTGAATCAGCAGATCGTTCTCGTCGTCAGCCAGGCAAAGTACGTGTTCACGCGGCAGGATCGCATAGCTGTTGCGTTCGCCGGTCGGGCCCGCCAGCTGGCGGGTGATGCCGCTTTGCGATTGCTCGGCGTATTGACTGCACAGGGCGTCCAGATCGCTTTGCTGATTGCTGGCAGCCCAGGCCTTGAATGCCTGTAACGGCTTGCCCAGAACTTCACGCAGGCGCGTATCCGGTGCAGACAGCGCATCGCTGCGGACGAACGATTTCTCGATAGCGTCCTGCGGGCGCGTCGACAGCAGGCGATACAGGTACAGCGGGCCACCGGCTTTGGGGCCGGTGCCGGACAGGCCTTCGCCGCCGAATGGCTGAACACCCACCACGGCGCCGACGATGTTGCGGTTGACGTAGACGTTGCCGGCATTGACGTTGTCGATGACCTTGGCGATGGTCTCGTCGATGCGGGTGTGCACGCCCAGGGTCAGGCCATAACCGGAAGCGTTGATCTGATCGATCAGCAGGCCGAGTTCCTTGCGCTTGTAGCGCACCACGTGCAGTACCGGACCGAAGATTTCGCGTTGCAGCTCATCGAAGCTTTCCAGTTCGATCAAGGTCGGCATCACATAAGTGCCACGCTTGAGTTCGGCGCTGTCGGCGATGGCCACCTGATAGACCGTGCGGCCCTTGTCGCGCATGGCCTGGATGTGTTTTTCGATACCGGCCTTGGCCTCTGCATCGATCACCGGGCCGATGTCCACGGACAGGCGCTCCGGATTGCCGAGGCGGTTCTCGGCCATCGCGCCCTTGAGCATTTCGATGACGCGGTCAGCAGAATCTTCCTGCAGGCACAGCACGCGCAGTGCCGAGCAGCGTTGACCGGCGCTGTCGAACGCCGAAGACACCACGTCGATCACCACCTGCTCGGTCAGCGCCGAAGAGTCGACAATCATCGCGTTCTGGCCACCGGTTTCGGCGATCAGCGGAATGGGGCGACCCTGAGAGTCGAGGCGACCTGCCACATTGCGCTGCAGCAGCCGGGCGACTTCGGTGGAACCGGTGAACATGACGCCTTTGACACGCTCGTCGCCGACCAGCCCGGCACCTACGGTTTCGCCGCGACCCGGCAGCAATTGCACCACGCCTTCCGGAATGCCCGCTTCAAGCAGCAGGCGCACGGCCTGTGCGGCGATCAGCGGTGTCTGCTCGGCAGGTTTGGCCAGCACCGGGTTACCCGCAGCCAGTGCAGCAGCCACCTGACCACTGAAAATTGCCAGCGGGAAGTTCCACGGGCTGATGCAGACCACCGGCCCCAGCGGACGATGGCCGTCGTTGGTGAAGTCATTGCGCGCCTGCACGGCGTAGTAACGCAGGAAGTCCACGGCTTCGCGCACTTCGGCGATGGCGTTGGCGAAGGTCTTGCCCGCTTCACGGACCAGCAGGCCCATCAGCGGCTGGATTTCAGCCTCCATCAAGTCAGCGGCACGCTCCAGAATCGCAGCGCGCTCGACAGGCGGAGTGGCCTGCCAGATCGGACCGGCGCTCAAGGCGCACTGGATGGCGTTATCGACATCTGGCAGGGACGCTTCCTGTACATGACCGACCACGTCACGCAGGTCCGATGGGTTGAGCGCAGCACTCAGCGTGCCAGCGCTGGCCGGGCAGCCCAGCATAGGGGCGGCTTTCCAGTCGTTGTGCGCGGTAGCCAGCAGGGCCGAAGACAGCGAAGCAAGACGATGCTCGTTGGCCATGTCGATGCCGCTGGAGTTGGCGCGTTCGGTTCCGTACAGATCACGCGGCAGCGGAATGCGCGGATGCGGCAGGCCGAAACCGCCTTCCTGGGTTGCCATGCGTTCGATCTGGCTGACCGGATCTGCGACGAGCTCCTGAATCGAGATCGAGTGGTCGGCAATCCGGTTGACGAACGAGGTGTTGGCGCCGTTTTCCAGCAGACGACGCACCAGATAGGCCAGCAGTGTTTCATGGGTGCCGACCGGGGCGTACACGCGGCAAGGACGATTCAGTTTGCCGTCGGCGACTTTGCCCACGACCTGCTCGTACAACGGCTCGCCCATGCCGTGCAGGCACTGGAATTCATACTGGCCGGGGTAATAATTCTGACCGGCAATCTGGTAGATGGCCGCCAGGGTATGGGCGTTGTGCGTAGCGAATTGTGGATAGATGACTTCCGGTGCCGCGAGCAGTTTGCGGGCGCAGGCGATGTAGGACACGTCGGTGTACACCTTGCGCGTGTACACCGGATAGCCTTCCAGGCCTTCGACCTGGGCGCGCTTGATCTCGCTGTCCCAGTAAGCGCCCTTGACCAGGCGGATCATCAGACGATGGCGGCTGCGGCGTGCCAGGTCGATCACGTAATCGATCACGTAAGGGCAGCGCTTCTGATACGCCTGAATGACGAAGCCGATGCCGTTCCAGCCGGTGAGCTGTGGTTCGAAACACAGGCGCTCAAGCAGATCCAGCGACAGCTCCAGGCGATCGGCTTCTTCGGCGTCGATGTTCAGACCGATGTCGTATTGCTTGGCCAGCAGGGTCAGCGACAGCAGGCGCGGGTACAGCTCATCCATCACCCGCTCGTACTGGGCGCGGCTATAGCGTGGATGCAGTGCCGACAGCTTGATGGAAATTCCCGGACCTTCGTAGATGCCGCGACCGTGGGAGGCCTTGCCGATGGAGTGGATGGCCTGCTCGTAGGACGCCAGGTACTTCTGCGCGTCATGTTCGGTCAGCGCCGCTTCACCCAGCATGTCGTAGGAATAGCGGAAGCCCTTGGCTTCGAAGCGGCTGGCATTGGCCAATGCTTCACCGATGGTTTCGCCGGTGACGAACTGCTCGCCCATCAGGCGCATGGCCATGTCGACGCCCTTGCGGATCATCGGTTCGCCGCTTTTGCCGATGATGCGGCTCAACGAGGACGTAAGGCCCGCCTCATTGTGAGTGGCAACCAGTCTGCCGGTAAGCAGCAGGCCCCAGGTGGCGGCGTTGACGAACAGCGACGGGCTGTTGCCCAGGTGCGGCTGCCAGTTGCCGTTGCTGATCTTGTCGCGAATCAACGCATCGCGGGTGCCCTTGTCCGGAATACGCAGCAGCGCTTCGGCCAGGCACATCAGCGCAACGCCCTCCTGAGAGGACAGTGAAAACTCCTGCAACAGGCCTTGAACGATGCCTGCGCGACCGCCCGCGCTTTTCTGGTTACGCAGTTTCTCTGCAATCGACGCGGCCATCTTGTTGGTGGCTTCGGCAACCGGGGCGCTCAGGCGCGCCTGCTCGAGCAGCATCGGCACCACTTCCTGCTCGGGGCGACGGTAGGCGGAAGTGATGGCTGCACGTAATACGGACTGTGGCTGAATGCTCTCGGCAAAATCCAGGAAGCATTGCAGCCCCGCGTCTTCTGCCAGCTCGCCGCGGTCATCGTTTTCCTTCCCGGCAGACCCATTGAGCTCCAACAGGGTTGCACCACTCTCGAGCTTTTCCAGGTAATTGAAAATCGCCTGCTTGATCAACCAGTGCGGTGTACGGTCGATGGAGTGGGCTGCGGCTTTCAATCGCTCGCGGGTAGGGTCGTCAAGTTTGACGCCAAGAGTGGTGGTGGCCATGTGTTGTCCTCTTTATAGCCACGCGGAGGTGGCATCGGCTTTGGCGCAGATTAGCCTCGGGACGGGGTGAGGTGCAACCGGGTGCAACCCGATTTGGAGAATATTTTGTGACGCTCCCGGCGAGCAGCTCATAAAAACAGCGCTACGCTCAATGCTGGTGCGCGATTTTTTGTAGATTGCATCGAAAACGCCCTAAAATGGCGCGTAAATGCATCTGCGTCAGGTTTTTTGTAACAGGTGCAACTTGCAGGATGAAATGGGTTGCACCTTGTTTGCTTTGTTTAATAGGATTCGTTCCTGCGGTGCAACCGCCAGTCATTGATTGCCAATCCTTGCGGAGCGATCAGTCAACGCGGTGTCGGGTGCAAAAGCAGGGATGTGCCGAATATCGGTCGCCATTCCCTTTGGCATCGGGTGCCAACATAAAAATAATGCCAAGGCAGAACTCATGAGTGTCAGCAACCCTACCTTGATCACGTTCGTGATCTATATAGCGGCAATGGTATTGATCGGCCTGATGGCCTATCGCTCTACCAACAACCTTTCAGATTACATCCTCGGCGGACGCAGTCTTGGCAGCGTGGTCACCGCTCTTTCAGCAGGTGCCTCTGACATGAGCGGCTGGCTGTTGATGGGCTTGCCCGGTGCCATCTACATGTCCGGCCTGTCGGAAAGCTGGATCGCCATCGGCCTGATCATCGGCGCCTACCTGAACTGGCTGTTCGTGGCTGGCCGTCTGCGTGTGCAGACAGAGCACAACGGCGACGCGCTGACCCTGCCGGATTACTTCAGCAGCCGTTTCGAAGACAGCAGCGGCCTGCTGCGCATCATCTCGGCCATCGTGATTCTGGTGTTCTTCACCATCTATTGCGCCTCGGGCATCGTTGCGGGGGCGCGTCTGTTTGAAAGCACCTTCGGCATGTCCTACGAAACCGCCCTGTGGGCCGGTGCTGCGGCGACCATTGCCTACACTTTCGTCGGTGGTTTCCTCGCAGTGAGCTGGACAGACACCGTGCAGGCCACGCTGATGATCTTCGCGCTGATCCTCACGCCGATCATCGTTCTGCTGGCAACGGGCGGCGTGGATACCACCTTTCTGGCCATTGAAGCGAAAGATCCGACCAGCTTCGACATGTTCAAGAACACTACTTTCATCGGCATCATTTCCCTGCTCGGCTGGGGCCTGGGCTATTTCGGTCAGCCACATATCCTGGCGCGCTTCATGGCGGCCGATTCGGTCAAGTCGATTGCCAGCGCCCGACGCATCTCCATGGCCTGGATGATCCTGTGCCTGGGCGGCACCGTAGCGGTGGGTTTCTTCGGCATCGCCTATTTCTCGGCGCACCCGGATGTTGCTGGGCCGGTGACTGAAAACCCGGAGCGGGTGTTCATCGAGCTGGCCAAGCTGCTGTTCAACCCATGGGTTGCGGGCGTGCTGCTGTCGGCCATTCTGGCTGCGGTGATGAGTACGCTGAGCTGCCAGTTGCTGGTGTGCTCCAGCGCGTTGACCGAGGACTTCTACAAGGCTTATCTGCGCAAAGAAGCTTCGCAGGTCGAGCTGGTCTGGGTCGGTCGGGCAATGGTGCTGCTGATCGCGATCATTGCCATTCTGCTGGCGGCCAATCCCGAAAACCGCGTGCTGGGCCTGGTGAGTTACGCCTGGGCCGGTTTCGGCGCAGCCTTCGGCCCTGTGGTGCTGATTTCGGTGCTATGGAAGGGCATGACCCGTAACGGCGCTCTGGCCGGGGTCATTGTGGGTGCGGCGACCGTGGTGCTCTGGAAGCAGTTCAGTACGATGGGGCTGTACGAAATCATTCCCGGCTTCATCCTGGCCAGCCTCGCGATCGTGGTGTTCAGCCTGATCGGCAAGCCTGCTTCTGCATCCATGCAGACCCGTTTCCTGGCAGCCGAGCAGGATTTCAAAGCCAACCGCTGAGAGGTCTGACTGAAACACAAACGGCCCGTTCTTCTTCGTGAAGCGCGGGCCGTTCTGTATGTGCGCCGGGAGCAGCGTGCCGGTCAGCTCTGGTTGTGATCGATGTCGAGGTTGTAGAACGTCGCCTTGCCGCCCTCCGAGGTGTATCCGGTATTGTCCTGGGTATACACCCCCGCCTTGAAGTACAGAGGCTTGTCCCGCCAGGTCTCGCTGATGCGCGTGCTCCAGTCCTGATCCTTGGCGCTGACGGACAGTTTGCCGCCCTTGCTCAGGTGAATGACGTAATTGAATGTCTCATTCAGCTTCACCCCTTCTACGATGGTGTAAACCTTGCTTTCGTCATCGTCATAGCGGTTGCGAACTTTTGCAACGATATCGCCGGTCTTGGTGTCTTCCTTGTATTGAAACTCGACTTTCAGGAGCGGCTCTGTGCTCTCGTATGCGTGTATTTGTCCGATGACCACCTTGCCGGTGGAAGGTACCTGATCGACTTCCAGTTTGGCGTTCAGATAGTTGTCGGCATCCGGATATACCCAGTTATGCAGCGAACCGTCGGACCACGTTTCCCGAAGTTCGCTACGGGAATATTTGGCGTTCTCGGTTTTAGTGCCGGTGACGGGCGACCAGAACACAATGGAGTCGGTTTTGGATTTGAAATATTTACCGTCGTAGCCTTTTACTAACTGAGCGGTTTCGATGGTCTTGGGGGGTGACCCCACCGGGATGCTGAGATTCCACGATCCAAGATCTACCATTTTGTCTCCGTCCGTAAATGTCTTTGTATCGCTCATGGAAAAGCCTCTGGCGCGAGGCTTCAGCCGACTTTTATACGGCTCGTAGGACAATTTGTTAATAAAAAAATGTCGAACGGATGGCGTCAAAGTGCTGTCACTTCTTCTGCAGGGCAGAGCCTGCAAGGGGTGTAGAGAATGACCGTTAGTCGGCTAGATCGAACTTTGACAGTAGGGAAGAGGCGCCTTGCTTCTGCTTTTGGCGAGACGAGGCTAGAGTTATTCCAAAGTATGACGGTCGTCCTGAGTCTCAGGCGTCATGCCCACAAAGAGAAGCAGCATGGAACGCGTGCCAACCCAGCCAGATGATGGCTCTTCAGTTTTACTTGTTGTAGATGATTACCCGGAGAATCTGGTGACGATGTGCGCTGTTCTGCAAAGAACGGACTGGCACATCGTGACTGCAAGTTCCGGAATTGAAGCATTGACCGTACTTCTCGAGCAGGAAGTCGACCTGGTTTTGCTGGATGTGCAAATGCCGGGCATGGACGGTTTCGAGGTCGCGCGGCTGATGCGCGGCAGTCAGCGTACCCGCCTGACGCCGATTATATTTCTCACCGCCAATGAGCAGACCCAGGATGCGGTGCAGAAGGGCTATGCGAATGGTGCGACGGATTATCTGTTCAAACCCTTCGACCCTAATGTGCTCAAGCCCAAGGTGCAGACCCTGCTTGAACAGCAGCGCAATCGCCGTGCGCTGCAACAGTTGTCGCTGGAGCTGGAATCGGCTCGTGCGTTCAATGCATCGGTGCTGGCCAACGTCGCCGAAGGTATTCTGGTCGTTGACGAAGCGGGCACTATCAGCTTTGCCAACCCGGCTATCTGCCAGTTATTGAACACCTCGGTCGATCACCTTCGCGGCACCCAGGTGCTGGACTACATCATCGAACCGAAGGTGGGCCACTGGCTGGATTCTGGTTTCTATCAGCACTATCGCAAGTCCGACACCTATCGGGTGCACGACGCCATTCTGCGTACGGCGCAAGGCACGCAACTGCCAGTGGCGTTGTCCTGCGCGGCGCTGCCTGCCGAACAGAAAGCAATGGTGCTGACGGTTCTCGATATGTCGGTGGTCCGTGATCTTTATCAGCAGCTGGAAAAACAGGCCGTCACCGATGCATTGACAGGCCTGCTCAATCGCCGAGGGCTTTATCAGGCCGTTGAAAGCATGCTGTTGCGCAACGAGCGGGCCGATAAATACCTGGTCGTGCTGTTCATGGATCTGGATGGCTTCAAGCAGATCAATGACGCGCTGGGCCATGAAGCGGGTGATCAGGTATTGCTCTGGGTCGCCGAGCAGTTCAAGGACAGCATGCGCCCCTACGATGTGCTGGCGCGCATCGGCGGCGATGAGTTCACGGTGGTGATCGACGGGCTCGATTACCCCGAACAGGCGGCCAAGATCGCCGAAAAGCTCATTGAGCGCGTATCCGGAAGACGTCAGGTCGACGGCGTCGAGATCACGCTGGGTGCCAGCGTCGGCATTGCAACCTTTCCGGATTGCGGCTCGAATCTGGACGGTCTGCTGCGCGCGGCAGATATCGCCATGTACGAAGCCAAGCGTGCCGGACGGCAGCAATATCGGTTCTATGATCAGAACATGAACGGGCGTGCCCGCTCGCGACTGATGCTTGAGGAAAGCGTGCGTACGGCCATCGACGGCCGGGATTTTTCAGTGGTGTACCAGCCCCAGATTCACGTGGCGGATGGTCGCTTGCGGGGTTTCGAGGCTTTGCTGCGCTGGCAGCATCCTGCGGTCGGAGAGGTGCCGCCTGCGCTGTTCATTCCGCTGCTGGAAGAGACCCGACTGATCAACCGGCTCGGCAGCTGGATCTTTGATCAGGGCGCCGAGCAGCGTCAGGCATGGAGCCGGATCTTCGCGCCTGACATGGTGCTGAGTGTCTGCGTCAGTCCCACGCAATTCTGTCTGCCCAATCTGGCTTCGGAATTGAAACGCGCCATGGATCGCTTCGAGCTGAAGCCGGGGCAGATCGAGGTGGAAATCACTGAAACCGCTTTGGTCAACAACCTGACACACAGCCATAAACAGCTGAAGTTGCTGCATGACGTCGGCGTGCGCATTGCGCTCGACGACTTCGGTACGGGCGAATGCTCGCTGTCGCACCTGCGCAATCTGCAACTCGACACCTTGAAGCTGGACAGGCGTTTTGTGGCCAACATCGTCGGGTCAAAGCGCGAGGCGGCGATGGCCAGCAGTATCATCGACCTGAGCCGCAACCTCGATATGCTGGTCATTGCCGAAGGCGTCGAGACAGCCGAGCAGTATCAGTGGCTGGCCGACAACGGCTGTCAGGTCATACAGGGCTTTCTGATCGCTCATCCGATGGTGCCAGAGGACGCGTTGCGCTTTCCCGGGCACTTTGACGTGGCGGGCTTGAGGCAGAGCAGATTGTTGTAGAATGGCGTTTTTCGATCTCATGCAAAGGCCCCATGACTGCATCCAGCCATGCTCCGCTCAAATACCTGCAGGCCTATCCGCAGGCCCTGCAGGATCAGGTGCAGCAGCTGATTGCCGAGGATCGCCTGGCGGATTATCTACAGCAGCGCTACCCCGCGCGGCATCAGGTCCAGAGCGACAAGGCCCTTTACGCCTATGCGCTGGCGCTCAAGCAGGATCACCTGCGCAACGCGCCAGCCATCAAGAAG
Source organism: Pseudomonas sp. SZ57 (assembly GCF_009495975.1). NCBI lineage: Bacteria > Pseudomonadati > Pseudomonadota > Gammaproteobacteria > Pseudomonadales > Pseudomonadaceae > Pseudomonas > Pseudomonas sp. SZ57. The sequence goes on from NZ_WIBD01000028.1 coordinate 149,803, forward strand.
GTTCTTTTCGACAATCGCCTGGACCTGACCCATCGCGCGCTGGGCCTGCACACCAAGATATCCAGAGTGCAGGGTGGCAAGCTCAAGGCCAGTAACGAGATTCGTGTGGCCGCGCTGTTCAAGGAAGCGCCGCCGGAGTTTCTGAAAATGATCGTGGTGCACGAACTGGCTCATTTTCGTGAGTCGGACCACAACAAGGCGTTCTACCAGTTGTGCGAGCACATGTTGCCCGGTTATCACCAACTGGAATTCGATTTGCGCGTGTACCTGACGTACCGCGATCTGCAGGCCGCACGAGCGCCATGCTGAGCCAGCACTGAAAAAGGATTCGACGATGCAGGTCAGCAAGACCAAAAGCAGTTTCTATCGCCGCCTGTACGTGGCGTACCTGATCGATTCACAGATCGCCAGCAGTGTCCCTGAACTGATGGCGGCAACCGGCATGCCTCGTCGTACCGCGCAGGACACTATCAGTGCGCTTGCCGATCTGGACATTGTGTGTGACTTCGAGCAGCTCGAAGGCGGCCGCAATCACGCCGGCAGCTACCGGATCCGTGACTGGGGCGCCGTTGACAAGGGTTGGATCGCCGACAATCTGCCGCGCATCAAGGCTGTGCTGGAGTATCCCTGAGCGGTTTTCAGTCCAGATCGCGACGCATGCCGATATGCGGGATGTCGTCTTCCAGGTAGATCTCGCCTACCGGGTTGAAGCCGTAGCGGCTGTAATAGCCTTGCAGATGCGCCTGGGCCGATAGATAGATGGGCTGGTCGGGCCATTTGCGTTCGGCGTTTTCCAGGGCCTGCTCCATCAGTTCATGGCCGATGCCCCTGCTGCGAATCGAAGGCGCCGTTACCACCCGGCCGATGGTCACGTCGCCGCCTTGCTGGATGGGGTCGAGCAAACGCAGGTAGGCGACCAGCTTGTCTTCCTGCCACGCCATCAGGTGGCAGGTGTCGCCCGTCAGGTCTTGTCCGTCGACGTCCAGATACACGCATTGCTGCTCGACCACAAACACCTCGGCACGCAGTTGCAGCACGGCATAGAGCTGCTGGATGCTCAGCTCGGTGTGATGTTTGCAGATCCATTTGATAGACATGTCGCAGACTCGCAGGGAAACCAGAAGCGAAGTCTAAACGTATCCGGCGACATTCCCAATAAACGCCGTCAACGTTATGAATGCTGCGCCGGTTGAGCATGTTGCTTGCCCTGCTTGTCTACTGCCTGCTTGAGGTCTTCAATTAAAAACGGCAGGCGCCTTAACGCGCGAGCGTTTCCCTGCCGATAGGATTAAATTGGGTATGCCGCCCCTTTCAGGAACCTGAGCATGTCGCAGTCGCTTCGAGCGGTGGGGTTGCTGGTCGTTCTGCTGATGGCGCAGGCCAACGCAGCTGAAAAGCTGCGTCTTGTCGCCGACCCCTGGCCTCCCTTTACCGACGCGCTGCTGCTCAACGGCGGGTTGGCGACCGATATCGTCAATACGGCGCTACGCCGTGCCGGGTACACCACGCTGTACGAGCAAGTGCCATGGGCGCGAGCGATGCTGGGCTTGAGCCAGGGGCGTCATGATGTGCTGATCAATGCCTGGTTCAGCGAGGAGCGTACGAAAGTTGGCCAGTTTTCTGCGCAATACCTGCTCAATCGGGTGCGCTTCATCAAGCGCAAGGACTCGCCGATTGGCACCCTGACCCATGAGCAATTGCACAGGTACGTCATCGCAGTGGTCCGGGGTTACGCTTATGCCCCTGCGTTTGACAACGACACCGAGCTGCAGAAAGTCCCGGTGCAAAACTTCTCCACCGCCATACGCATGCTTGCCGCCGAGCGTGTCGATCTGACCCTGGAAGACGAATACGTGGCCCGTTACAACCTGGCGATGGAGCCGGACGAGGTGCGTGACCGGGTCGAGTTTCTACCGGGCTCGTTGAGCGAGAACAGCCTGCATATTCTGGTCAGCCTGAAAAATCCCCACCACGACAAGATCGTCGCCGACTTCGATCGCGAAATTACCGCCATGAAAGCGGATGGCACCTACGATGAACTGCTCAGACTGCATGGGTTGCAGCAGTCTCCGGAGCTTTGATCAAGTGCGCGGCGAGGGTACGCAGCGGGGCCAGCTGGCGGCAGATCAGCGCCAGTTGGGCCTGCACCAGTCGCTGACTTTCGTCCATGTCTTCGGGCAATTGCTCCAGTTGTGCGGCCAGCTCTTCCTCGACATCGCTCTGTACCGCAACCGGCTTCTTCTCGGCCAGCCCTGCAGCGATCTCGTCGATGCTGGCGGCCAGCGTGGCACCGACGTTATCGATCAGGTGTTCGCGCACATCACTCGGCAACTGCGTATCACGGTGCGCGCCGAGGCCTGAAAGGTAGCTGAGCAGCGTGTGCGACAGCACCAGAAAGCGGAAGCCGACGTCGGCCTCCTTGCGGAAGTGGCCGGGCTCCATGAGCATGTTGGCCAGCGTGGTCGACAGCGCGGCGTCGGCGTTGTGGGCGTTGCGCCGTGCCAGTCGGTAGGCCAGGTCGTCACTCTTGCCCTTGGCGTACTGTTGCATGATCTGCCGCAGGTAGATGCTGTTGCAGGTCAGGGTATTGGCCAGCACCTTGTTCAGGCGCCGTCCCTGCCAGTCCGGCAGAAACAGGAACACTGCCAGGCCAGCAATAAGGCTGCCCAGCAACGTATCGAACAGCCGCGGCAGGAACAGGCCGTAACCGTCGCCGACCTGATTGAAGCAGAACAGCACCATCACCGTGATGGCGGCGGTCGACAGGGTGTAGCGCGTGGTGCGATTGACGAAGAACACCACCCCGGCCAGCACGGCGCACATCGATTGCAGAATCGGGCTGGTGACCAGATCGAACAGCACCCAGCCGACCGTCAGGCCAATCGCGGTGCCGATGATCCGCTGGCCGAGCTTGAGCCGGGTGGCGCCGTAGCTGGGCTGGCAGACGAACACCGTGGTCAGAATGATCCAGTAGCCCTGTGACGGGTGGATCAGGTGCACCATCGCGTAACCGATGGTCAATGCCAGCGGCAGTCGTAGCGCGTGACGAAACAGCAGCGAAGTCGGGGTCATCTGCAGGCGCAGGCGTGTCCAGACATCCTTGAGGTTGCGCGGCGAGCGGTCCAGCAGGCTGCTGTCGGTGGCATCGGCCACGGCGTCCGGGTTGCTGGCGTCGCTGATCAGACGATCCAGGGTGCCGAGGTTGGCGGCCAGCGCGCGCAGCGAACGCAGCAGGCCGCGCCAAGCAGGGTTGCTCTGGATGCGCAGATGCTCAAGGGACGCGTGCAGGTCTTCCATGGCTTCGGCGAAGCTGGGGTCATACACGAACGGCTGCCGCAGCTGGATGGATTCCGACAGCGCCTGGCAGGCAGCGCCCTGTTGGCGCAGCAGGCGCTGGCAGCGGAACAGCACGTCGCTGTGGAAAAACGCATCGGCCAGTGAGTTGTAGGGGTAATGCGACGAGCTGGCGCGCTCGTGGATGTCCTGGGCGATGAAGTACAGCTTCAGGTAGCGGCTGACCTTGGAACCGGGGCGGCCGCTGCCGACGCGGTGCAGGATGATTTCCTTGGTGGAGTTCAGCGCGGCGACCACTTTGCCGTTCTGCTGCGCCAGTTCCAGACGACGGGCCTCCACGTTGAGCGTGCGAATCGGTTCGAACAGGGTCGACTTGAGTTTCAGGTACTGGCCCAGCTCACGAAACAGTCGCGCCAGCGCCTGTTGCACCGGCTGGTTGGCAAACAGCATCTGCCACAGCACCGACAGCAGGCCGTACCAGGCTGCGCCCGCCACCAGCAGCATCGGTTCATGCCAGAAGTCCAGCACTTCACCGCCACGCTGATCGACGCCGATCATGGTGTAGACCGAAAGGATCAACGTGCCGTAGGCAATCGCGCCATAGCGTTCACCCAGCGCGCCCAGCATGGTCAGGCAGAAGCTGGCCAGCGCCAGTGAACAGACAAACAGGATGGGGTAGGGGAAGAGCAATTCGACGGCGAGGGCGGCGATGCTGAAACACACCAGTGTTACCGCCAGGGCGTTGAGTCGGCCTTGCCAGCTGTCGTCGGTCTCGGCCAGGGCGCAGGCGATGATCCCCAGAAACAGCGGGATCAGTAACGCCATTTCGTTTTGATACCAGCACAGCGCCATGCTGCCGGTCAGTGCGATAAAGACTCGAACGCTATAGCTGAATTTATCCAGCGCCCACAATCGACGGAATGTATGACGGAGAGATTTCGATGCCATGGGTTAGCTTGACGGCCCTGTTCGCAATTGATCGATCGTGCAGGAGGATATGTACAGACCAAATGACTGGCTGTACATCCGCCTCGCAAAATTTATACCGGTTTGCCGTGTCGAGATGTTGCGTATCAGCGACTACGTCACACGTAGTGTGCGGCAGCATAGGCCGACGCCCACGCCCACTGAAAGTTGAAGCCGCCCAGATGACCGCTCACGTCCAGCACTTCGCCCACGAAATATAGGCCGGGGGCTTTCAGCGACTCCATGGTCTTGGATGACACTTCGCGGGTATCGATGCCGCCCAGCGTCACTTCGGCTGTGCGATAACCCTCGGTGCCCGCCGGGACCACCTGCCAGCTCGCCAGCTTTTCGGCGATCTCGGCCAGTTCGGCGTGGGTGTACTGCTTCATCGGTCTGGAAACGAACCAGTGTTCGGCGATCAGGTTGGCCATCTTCTTGGTGAACATCTCGCCCAGCAGGGTTTTCAGTTCACTGTTGGGGCGCTCGGCCTGCTGCTGGTTGAGCCAGGCGGGCACGTCATGATCGGGCAGCAGGTTGATTTCCACGGTGTCACCGGGCTGCCAGAACGAGGAGATCTGCAGGATCGCCGGGCCACTGAGGCCGCGGTGGGTGAACAGAATGTTTTCGCGGAAGCTGGTGTCGTTGCAGCTCACCAGGCAATCCACCGAGGTACCTGACAGTTCGGTGCACAGCTCCTTGAGCTGATCGGTGATGGTGAACGGCACCAGCCCGGCACGGGTCGGCAGCAGCGTGTGGCCGAACTGCTTGCCGACCTGATAGCCAAAGCCGGTGGCGCCCAGCGTCGGAATCGACAGCCCGCCCGTGGCAATCACCAGCGACTGGCAGTTCAGGGTGCCCAGCGTGGTCTGCAGGCTGTAGCCGGCGTCGGTCTTTTCGATCTGCTGCACGGAGGTGTCCATGTGCAGGCTGACACCAGCCTGGCGGCACTCTTCCAGAAGCATTTCCAGAATGTCGCTGGACTTGTTGTCGCAAAACAGTTGGCCGAGCTTTTTCTCGTGATAAGGCACGCCATGTTTGGCGACCATCGCGATGAAATCCCATTGGGTGTAACGGGCCAGGGCCGATTTGCAGAAATGCGGGTTCTGCGACAGGAAGTTGGCCGGCTCGGTGTACATATTGGTGAAGTTGCACCGCCCGCCACCGGACATCAGGATCTTCTTGCCGGGTTTGTTGGCGTGGTCGATCAACATCACCTTGCGCCCGCGAGCGGCAGCGGTGAACGCACACATCAGACCGGCAGCGCCGGCGCCAATGATTACAACGTCAGTAACGGGCACAGCGTGGTTCCTCGATCTTCAGGTCACGATCGTTCCCATGCTCCGCGCCAAGCTATGCACAAGCCTGTTTTTGATTCTGGCCGAAGGCCGTGGGAGCGAACGTGTTCGCGAAAGGGCCGGTAGGTTCTCCGAAGATTTATCGTCTGAACTACCGTCTTCGCGAACAAGTTCGCTCCTACGCCCTGCGGGCAGAAGCCTGAAAACCGCGTTTTCAGGACCTTCGGGGCCTGTATATGACGCTCGGCGCGGCGTGTAGGGACTATCAGGGTCAACGATAAACTTTACAAAATCCGCACGCGCAACGACTTGCCCTTGATCTTGCCATTGTTCAAACGTTCCAGGGCCTGTTTGGCCATGCTGCGCTCGACGGCAACGTAGGCCTGGAAGTCGAAAATCGCGATCTTGCCGACCTGAGTGCCGGGAATGCCTGCCTCGCCGGTCAATGCGCCGAGGATGTCGCCTGGACGCAGCTTGTCCTTGCGGCCCGAGCCGATGCACAGCGTGGTCATGGCGGGCAGCAGCTTGCCGCCTTCCTTGATGCTCAGTCTGTCGTATTGCTGCCAGTTCAACGGCGCTTTCTGCAACTCTTCGATGGCACGGGCGCGCTGGCTTTCCGACGGGGCCACCAGGCTGACCGCGATACCTTTCTCGCCTGCACGACCGGTACGGCCGACACGGTGGATGTGGATTTCCGAATCACGCGCCAGCTCGACGTTGATCACCATGTCCAGCGCGTCGATATCCAGGCCGCGCGCGGCCACATCAGTGGCGACCAGTACCGAGGTGCTGCGGTTGGCGAACATCGCCAGCACTTGATCACGGTCACGCTGTTCCAGATCGCCATGCAGGCCGACGGCAGACATGCCTTTGGCGGTCAGGTGATCGACCACTTCCTGCACCTGCTGCTTGGTGAAACAGAACGCCACACAGGACGTCGGCCGGAAATGGCCAAGTACCTTGACCACTGCTTCCAGGCGCTGCTCCGGGGAGATCTCGTAGAAAATCTGCTCGATCTGGCTGTCGGCGTGCAGTGCCTCGACCTTCACGGTCTGTGGATCACGCATGAATTTCGAGGACAACTGCTTGATGCCAACCGGGTAGGTCGCCGAGAACAGCAGGGTCTGACGGCGCTGCGGGGTCTGCTCGATGATGTCGGCGATGGCGTCGTAGAAACCCATGTCCAGCATGCGGTCAGCTTCATCGAGAATCAGCGTGTTAAGGCCGTCCAGGACCAGCGAGCCCTTGCGCAAATGCTGCTGTATGCGACCCGGGGTACCGACGATGATGTGCGCGCCATGCTCCAGCGAGCCGATCTGCGGGCCGAACGAAACGCCGCCACACAGGGTCAGGACCTTGATGTTGTCCTCGGAGCGCGCCAGACGGCGGATTTCCTTGGCCACCTGATCCGCCAGTTCGCGGGTCGGGCACATGACCAGTGCCTGGCAACCGAAGAAACGCGGGTTGATCGGGTTGAGCAGGCCGATGCCGAACGCAGCGGTCTTGCCGCTGCCGGTCTTGGCTTGCGCGATCAGGTCCATGCCCTTGAGGATCACCGGCAGGCTCTGCGCCTGAATCGGTGTCATTTCGGCATAACCAAGCGACTCCAGGTTAGCCAGCATGGCAGCGGACAGAGGCAGAGAATTGAAAGCGGTGTTAGTCACGACGGTGAACCTGCAAAACAAAAATGTCGCGTAGTGTATCACCCGCCAGTCAGACCTGGCACCGACGATAAAGGTCGTGGGAGCGAGCTTGCTCGCGAAGGGGCTCTTACAGTCCCAGAAGATGGTTCGTGAGCAATGCGGATCGCCGCCCCTGTCACTCCCACAGGATCCAGCAATGAGCGCGGAGCATGGGCGCGATAGCCAGACAAAAAAATCCCCGCTGGAAGGCGGGGTTGAGGTTCGAGCGTGGCAGCTCGCAAAGGTGTACAGCAAGGCCCGTCCGGGGACGGGCCTGCAGGGCTTACAGCAGGATTGTGCGGATGTCCGCTAGCAATTCGCTCAAGCGCTTGGTGAAGCGGGCAGCAGCTGCGCCGTTGATCACGCGGTGATCGTAGGACAGCGACAGCGGCAGCATCAGTTTTGGCTGGAAGGCTTTACCGTCCCAGACGGGCTGGATGGTTGCCTTGGAAACACCGAGGATCGCCACTTCCGGCGCGTTGACGATCGGCGTGAAGCCGGTGCCGCCAATGTGGCCGAGGCTGGAGATGGTGAAGCATGCGCCCTGCATGTCGTTCGCAGTCAGTTTCTTGTTGCGCGCCTTTTCCGCCAGTGCGGCGGCTTCGGCGGCCAGTTGCAACAGGCTCTTCTGGTCGACGTCGCGGATGACCGGGACCAGCAGGCCGTCCGGGGTGTCCACGGCAAAGCCGATGTGCACGTACTTCTTGCGGATCACGGCCTTGCCGCTAGGTGCCAGCGACGCGTTGAAGTCCGGCAGCTCCTTGAGCAGGTGGGCGCAGGATTTGAGCAGCAGTGGCAGAACGGTCAGCTTGACGCCAGCCTTCTCGGCAGCGCCTTTCTGCGCCACACGGAAAGCTTCCAGGTCGGTAATGTCGGCCTGGTCGAATTGCGTGACGTGCGGAATGTTCAGCCAGCTGCGGTGCAGACCGGAAGCGCCGAGTTGCATCAGGCGCGTCATCGGTACTTCTTCGATCTCGCCGAAACGGCTGAAATCGACTTCCGGAATCGGCGGGATGCCCGAGCCGCCGCTTGCGCCGCCAGCTGGAGCTTCCTTGGCCTTCTGCATCATGGTTTTGACGTAAGCCTGAACGTCTTCTTTCAGCACACGGCCGTGCGGGCCGGTGGCGCTGACCGCGCTCAGCTCGACGCCGAATTCGCGGGCCAGCTGACGAACGGCCGGGCCTGCATGAACCTTGGCACCGTCTTTTGCCGGAGCCGCTGGAGCGGCCGGCGCAGGTGCTGCCTCTGCCTTGGGAGCAGGGGCAGCAGGAGCTGCGGCCTCAGCCTTGGCCGGCGCAGCGGCGGGTGCGCTGGCGGCAGGGGCCGGAGCAGCGGCAGGCGCGGCGCCTTCGACTTTCAGTTTCAGGATCAGGTCGCCGGTACCGACTTCCTGGTCCAGCTTGACTTCGATGCTCTCGACAACGCCTGCTGCCGGAGACGGGATCTCCATGCTGGCCTTGTCGGATTCCAGGGTGATCAGCGACTGATCGGCCTGGATGCTGTCACCGACCTTGACCATCAGTTCGATGATCTTGGCCTTGCCCGACGAGCCGATGTCCGGCACGTGGATGTCCTGAACGCTGGCGCTGGCTGCCGGAGCAGGCTCGGCGGCTGCGGGTGCAGGTGCCGCTTCAGCCGGCTTTTCGGCAGCAGCAGGGGCTGCGGCAGGTTCGGCAGCAGGCGCCGGGGCCGCAGCGGCTTCGCCTTCCACTTCCAGTTCGAACAGCTCGTCGCCTTCTTTCAGGCGGTCGCCCAGCTTGACCTTCATGGTCTTGATGACGCCAGCCTTGGGCGCAGGGATTTCCATGCTCGCCTTGTCCGACTCAAGCGTCAGAACGCTCTGGTCGGCTTCGATGCGATCACCGACCTTGACCATCAATTCAATGACTTCGCCTTCACCGTTGCCGATGTCGGGTACACGAATTAACTCACTCACTATGTCTCTCCTTAGGAGAACCTGTTCACTCACGAATACGCTGGTTCAGTTACAACGAAACAGCGTTGGATGCTCATTTACGTCGAGTAAATTCCGCATCCTCGGCTGTTTACGCTCTGATCAGCGCTCTTGAAGCAGACTCTTAGCAGTCCAGTGGATTGCGTTTTTCAGGATCGATACCGAACTTGGCGATGGCTTCAGCCACGACTTTAGGTTCGATATCGCCACGATCAGCCAAGGCTTCCAGGGCTGCCAGCACCACGAAGTGGCGATCGACTTCAAAGAAGTGACGCAGCTTCTTGCGGCTGTCGCTACGGCCGAAACCGTCGGTGCCCAGGACTTTGTATTCCTTGGTTGGAACCCACTGACGAATCTGATCAGCGAACAGCTTCATGTAATCCGTGGATGCGATGACCGGACCTTTGCGACCGTTCAGGCATTCCTCGACATAGCTCAGCTGCGGCTTCTGGCCAGGGTGCAGGCGGTTGTTGCGCTCTGCAGCCAGACCGTCGCGACGCAGCTCGTTGAAGCTGGTAACGCTCCACACGTCGGCACCGATGTTGAACTCGTCACGGAGAATCTTCGCCGCTTCGCGAACTTCACGCAGGATGGTGCCCGAGCCCAGCAACTGGACGTGGTGCGCCGCTTCCTTGGTGTCTTCTTCGAGCAGGTACATGCCCTTGACGATGCCTTCTTCCACACCGGCCGGCATGGCTGGCTGGGCGTAGGACTCGTTCATCACGGTCAGGTAGTAGAAAACGTCCTGCTGCTCTTCGAACATCCGGCGCATGCCGTCCTGGATGATCACTGCCAGTTCGTAACCGTAAGTCGGGTCGAAGGTGCGGCAGTTCGGGATGGTCGATGCCAGGATGTGGCTGTGACCGTCTTCGTGCTGCAGGCCTTCACCGTTCAGCGTGGTACGGCCGGCGGTGCCGCCAACCAGGAAGCCACGGGTGCGGCTGTCGCCAGCGGCCCAGGCCAGGTCGCCGATACGCTGGAAACCGAACATCGAGTAGAAGATGTAGAACGGAATCATCGGCTGGTTGTGGCTGGAATACGAAGTACCGGCAGCGATGAAGGAGGACATGGCGCCCGCTTCGTTGATGCCTTCTTCGAGGATCTGGCCTTTCTTGTCTTCGCGATAGAACATCACCTGTTCTTTATCGACTGGCTCGTAGAGCTGGCCGACCGACGAGTAGATGCCCAGTTGGCGGAACATGCCTTCCATACCGAAGGTACGCGCTTCGTCCGGGATGATCGGCACGATGCGCTGACCGATTTCCTTGTCCTTGACCAGTTGCGTCAGGATGCGCACGAAGGCCATGGTGGTGGAAATTTCGCGATCGCCCGAGCCATCCAGGATGGCCTTGAGGGTCTCGAGTGGCGGGGTCGGCAGGCTGAAGCTCTGCGCACGACGCTGCGGTACGAAACCACCCAGCGCAGCACGACGCTCGCTCAGGTAACGGGCTTCGGCACTGCCTTCTTCCGGCTTGTAGAACGGCAGGGCTTCGAGTTCGGAGTCCTTGACCGGGATGTCGAAACGGTCACGGAAGTGACGCAGGCTGTCGACATCGACCTTTTTGGTGTTGTGCGCAGTGTTTTTCGCTTCGCCGGCGCCGGTGCCATAACCCTTGATGGTCTTGGCCAGAACCACGGTCGGTTGACCCTTGTGGTTGACGGCTTCGTGGTAGGCCGCATAGACCTTGTACGGGTCGTGGCCGCCACGGTTGAGTTTCCAGATCTCGTCGTCGGACAGATCGGCAACCATGGCCTTGAGTTCAGGCGAGTTGAAGAAGTGCTCGCGGACGAACGCGCCGTCCTTGGCCTTGTAGTTCTGGTATTCGCCGTCGATGACTTCGTCCATGCGACGTTGCAGGATGCCGTCGACGTCCTTGGCCAGCAGTGGGTCCCAGAAACGGCCCCAGATGACTTTGGTGACGTTCCATTGGGCGCCACGGAACACGCCTTCGAGTTCCTGGATGATCTTGGCGTTGCCGCGAACCGGGCCGTCGAGGCGCTGCAGGTTGCAGTTGACGACGAAGATCAGGTTGTCGAGCTTCTCGCGGCCGGCCAGGGCAATGGCGCCCAGGGATTCCGGCTCGTCGGTCTCGCCGTCACCCAGGAAGCACCAGACTTTCTGCTTGCCTTCCGGGATGTAACCGCGGTGCTCCAGGTACTTCATGAAGCGCGCCTGGTAGATCGCCTGGATCGGGCCAAGGCCCATCGATACGGTCGGGAACTGCCAGAAATCTTTCATCAGCCACGGGTGTGGGTAAGACGACAGGCCATTGCCGTCGACTTCCTGACGGAAGTTGGTCATTTGCTCTTCGGTGATGCGGCCTTCCATGAATGCACGGGCGTAAACGCCTGGCGATGCATGACCCTGGAAGTAGATCAGGTCGCCGCCGTGTTCGTCGGTCGGGGCCTGGAAGAAATAGTTGAAGCCGATGTCGTACAGCGTGGCGCTGGAGGCGAAGCTGGAGATGTGGCCGCCCAGATCCGGGTCGCCGATGTTGGTTTTGACAACCATGGCCAATGCGTTCCAGCGCACCAGCGAGCGAATGCGGCGTTCCATGAACAGGTCGCCAGGCATGCGTGCTTCGTGGGTGACAGGAATGGTGTTGCGATATGGCGTGGTGATGGCGTACGGCAGCTGCGAACCACTACGGGTGGCCAGCTCGCCCAAACGGGTCATCAGGTAGTGAGCGCGGTCTTCGCCTTCTTTGTCGAGAACCGATTCCAGGGCGTCCAGCCATTCCTGGGTTTCGACGGGATCGAGGTCTTGCATGGCTTGCTCCAGGGCGGAAAGGCTTCCAGAATCGGTTGCCTGAGTTTGCGACTGGCCTTGTGGGCAGACGACATAAATTCTTGGATTTCCGGAGGGTGGGATCCGGCGGCGTGTAGTTTTACTACAAATCGACGACGATTTCAGCCCTCCGAGTATCGGACCCAGTAGTAAAACTACAGAGAAGCGACTCAATCGCTCCTGTTGTCGTGTAGCTTAAAACGTTACTGTTGATCGCTATTGAATATCTTGCAGGGAAAAAGCGGATTTTTATGCTTCTAATTTGATTTTTCCAGCAATTTATAACCTTTGTTCGACAAGCGGTGCTGGCAGACGCGTCTCGCCGTAACGACGGACGGGCGTCTGCACGCCGATCAAGGATAGACCATGAGCCTACCTTTACTGGCCGAATTTCCGGCCATTCTACTGCCATCGATCAGCCGCGCCCGCCAGATGTTTCAGGCTGCGCTGACTGTCCTGTCCGAGGACGCGCTGGCTTCTTTCAACGCTTGGCCCGAGGCGCGACAGGCAGCCTTCGACCGGGTCTGCGCCGCCAGTGATTTTGTAACCGAACAAGTCTGCCGTGATCCGCAGATGCTTCTGCAGCTGGCCGATTCGGGCGAGCTGGAGCGTAGCTTCGCTGCCGGCCAATTGCGCGGTCAGCTTGCCGACGCGCTGTCGAGCACCGCCAGCGAGGATGAACTGGGGCGTAATCTACGTCGACAGCGCGCACGCCAGCAAGTACGGATTATCTGGCGCGACCTGACCCGTCAGGCAAACCTGATCGAAACCTGCCGTGACCTGTCGGACATGGCCGATGCGTCGATCGATCTGGCTTACCACTGGCTGTACGCCCGGCATTGCCAGCAGTTCGGCACCCCGACCGGTCGTCATTCCGGGCAGCCCCAGCACATGGTCATTCTGGGCATGGGCAAGCTTGGCGCGGTGGAACTGAACCTGTCCTCGGACATTGACCTGATCTTCGGCTACCCGGAGGGCGGCGAAACCGTCGGTACCAAGCGTGCGCTGGACAATCAGGAGTTTTTCATTCGCCTGGGCCAACGGCTGATCAAGGCGCTCGACCCGGTGACCGTCGACGGTTTCGTGTTCCGGGTCGACATGCGCCTGCGCCCCTACGGTTCCTCCGGGGCACTGGTGCTCAGCTTCAATGCGCTGGAGCAGTATTACCAGGACCAAGGCCGGGACTGGGAACGTTACGCGATGATCAAGGCGCGCGTGGTCGGTGGCGATCAGGCGGCTGGTGCCGAATTGCTGGCGATGCTGCGTCCGTTCGTGTATCGCCGCTATCTGGATTTCTCGGCCATCGAAGCGCTGCGCACCATGAAGCAGCTCATTCAGCAGGAAGTGAAGCGCAAGGGCATGGCGGAAAACATCAAGCTGGGTGCCGGTGGCATTCGTGAGGTGGAGTTCATCGCCCAGGCCTTTCAACTGATTCACGGCGGCCGCGACCTGAGTCTGCAGCAGCGGCCGCTGTTCAAAGTGCTGAAAACCCTCGAGGGGCAGGGCTATCTGCCCTCGGCCGTGACCGAAGAGCTGCGTGAGGGCTACGAGTTTCTGCGTTATACCGAACACGCCATTCAGGCGATTGCCGACCGTCAGACGCAGATGCTTCCGGACAACGAACAGGATCAGGCGCGCGTTGCGCTGATCATGGGCTTCGCTGACTGGGCTGCCTTTCACGAACGGCTCATGTACTGGCGTGGCCGTGTGGCCTGGCACTTCCGTCAGGTCATTGCTGACCCCGATGCTGATCCGGACGACGAGCAAGATGAAGATGACGAAGTGGTGGTGGGAGGCGAATGGCTGCCGTTGTGGGAAGAGTCCCAAGACGAAGAAGCCGCAGGTCGCCAACTGTTGCAGGCCGGCTTCGTCGATGCCGAGAAGGCGCTGAAACATCTGGCCAACCTGCGCAGCAGCCCCAACCTGCGTTCGATGCAGCGTCTGAGCCGTGAGCGGCTGGACGCGTTCATCCCCCGTCTGCTGGCTCAGGCGGTGGAACATGAGAAGCCCGACCTGGTCCTGGAGCGCGTGCTGCCCTTGGTCGAGGCCGTCGCGCGGCGCTCGGCGTACCTGGTGCTGCTCACGGAAAACCCCGACGCGCTGCGACAGTTGCTGACCCTGTGCGCCGCCAGCCCGTGGATTGCCGAACAGATCGCGCGCTTCCCGTTGCTGCTCGATGAGTTGCTCAACGAAGGGCGGCTGTTCAATCCGCCGCTGGCCCCGGAACTGGCGGCCGAGCTGAGTGAGCGGCTGATTCGTATCCCCGAGGACGATCTCGAGCAACAGATGGAAGCCCTGCGGCATTTCAAACTGGCGCACAGCCTGCGCGTCGCGGCGTCCGAGATATCCGGCAGCCTGCCGTTGATGAAAGTCAGTGATTACCTGACCTGGCTGGCCGAGGCGATTCTCGATCAGGTGCTCGCGCTGGCCTGGCGCTACAGCGTGGCCCGCCACGGTACGCCTTTGCGCCCGGACGGCACGTTGTGCGATCCGGGCTTTGTGATCGTCGGCTACGGCAAGGTCGGCGGCATCGAGCTGGGGCACGGCTCCGATCTGGATCTGGTGTTCATTCATGATGGCGATCTGGAAGCCGAGACCGACGGTGCCAAACCGATCGACACTGCGCAGTTCTTCACCCGGCTGGGGCAGCGGGTGATCCATTTGCTGACCACGCAAACCAACTCCGGTCAGCTGTATGACGTCGACATGCGCCTGCGGCCTTCGGGGGCGTCCGGCCTGCTGGTCAGCTCTCTGGGCGCTTTCGCCCGCTATCAGGCCAATGAAGCCTGGACCTGGGAGCATCAGGCGCTGGTTCGTGCGCGGGTCATGACCGGCAGCCGGGATGTAGGCGAGCAATTCGAGAAGGTCCGTGCCGATGTGCTGGGGCGCGAACGCGATCTGGACAAGCTGCGCGCCGAAGTCAGCGAAATGCGCGCCAAGATGCGTGACAACCTCGGGACCCGCGCGACAGCGGCCGGCAGGGCGGCCAATGCCTTCGAGGCGGCGGTGCCATTCGACCTCAAGCAGGATGCCGGAGGTATCGTCGATATCGAATTTATGGTGCAATACGCCGCCTTGGCGTGGTCCAGAGAGCATCCCGCGCTGCTGCAATACACCGACAACATCCGGATTCTCGAAGGGCTGGAAGAGGCCGGGCTGCTGCCGGATACGGATGCCGGCCTGTTGCGCGAAGCCTATAAGGCGTATCGCTCGGCGGCACATCGCCAGGCCTTGCAGAAGCAGGCGGGCGTGGTCAGCGGCGATCAGTTTCATGCCCAGCGGCGTGAGGTGATGCGGATCTGGACGCAGATGGGGTTGAGCTGAGCCTCACGGCGACGCCACATTCCGCTGCAACACTCTATAAAGCTATGACAGGGAGGCGACAGGTTGTGTGGGAACGTCACGCAGTCTGATCGGCCTCCCTGATCGTTTCTGGTCGTTTTTGGATAGAACATGAAAATTCTGATCGTTGGGCCTAGCTGGGTCGGTGACATGGTGATGGCACAAACGCTGTTCCAGTGTCTGAAACAGCGTCATCCCGAGTGCGAAATCGACGTGCTGGCCCCTGAGTGGAGCCGTCCGATACTGGAGCGCATGCCGGAAGTTCGCGCTGCGCTCAGTTTTCCGCTGGGTCACGGTGCCTTGGAACTGGCGACCCGTCGCCGGATCGGCAAATCTCTTGCTGGCCAATACGATCAGGCTATCCTGCTGCCCAATTCGCTGAAATCGGCGCTGGTGCCGTTTTTTGCCGGTATCCCGAAGCGCACCGGCTGGCGCGGCGAGTTTCGTTACGGCCTGCTCAACGACGTACGAACCCTCGACAAACAGCGCTACCCGCTGATGATCGAACGTTTCATGGCCCTGGCCTTCGACAAGGGCGCCGAGTTGCCGCGTCCTTACCCGCGGCCGAGCCTGCGCATCGACCCGACCACACGCGATGCCGCACTGAGCAAATTCGGCCTCACGCTGGATCGCCCGGTACTGGCGCTGTGCCCCGGCGCGGAGTTCGGCGAGTCCAAGCGCTGGCCCGCCGAACATTACGCACAGGTTGCCGACGCGAGCATTCGCGAAGGCTGGCAGGTCTGGCTGTTCGGCTCGAAAAAGGATCACCCGGTCGGTGAGAGCATTCGCCAGGAGCTGATTCCCGGCCTGCGCGAGGAGTCCGTCAACCTCAGTGGCGAGACCTCGCTGGCCGAAGCCATTGACCTGCTGTCGTGCGCCGACGCGGTGGTGTCCAACGATTCCGGCCTGATGCATGTGGCCGCAGCGCTGAACCGTCCGCTGGTGGCTGTCTACGGTTCGACCTCGCCGGGCTTCACGCCGCCGCTGGCCGACGCAGTGGAGGTGGTGCGTCTGGGCATCGAGTGCAGCCCGTGCTTTGAGCGCACCTGCCGTTTCGGCCATTACAACTGCATGCGTCTGCTTGAGCCGGACGCCGTGACTCAGGCGCTGACCCGTCTGAGTAGCACGCCGGTGGAGGTTGCCTGATTTTGCGGGTACTGCTGATCAAGACGTCTTCACTGGGTGATGTGATCCATGCCTTGCCCGCGCTGACCGATGCGGCGCGCGCGCTGCCCGGCATTCGCTTCGACTGGGTGGTCGAGGAAGGCTTCGCGGAAATTCCCGCCTGGCATCCGGCGGTCGACAGGGTCATCCCGGTGGCGATTCGCCGCTGGCGCAAGCACCTCTGGCAGACCTTCAGGTCCGGGGAATGGCGACGCTTCAAACAGCAGGTGCGCGAACAGCGCTATGATCTGGTGATCGATGCGCAGGGCCTGTTCAAAAGTGCCTGGCTGACACGCTATGTCGATGCGCCGGTGGCCGGTCTGGACCGCGATTCGGCACGCGAGCCGGTCGCCAGTCGCTTTTACGATCGCGCTTTTCCAGTGGCACGCGGGCAGCATGCGGTCGAGCGGCTGCGTCAGCTGTTCGCTCAGGCGCTGGGTTATCCACAGCCGTCCGGCATGGGCGATTACGGTCTCAAGCCACTGGCGACCCTGGATGACAGTTTGCAGGCCCCGTTCGTGCTGTTCCTGCATGGCACGACCTGGGACACCAAGCACTGGCCCGAGCTGTACTGGCGGCAACTGGCCGAATTGATGGCAGCGCGCGGTCTGCAAGTGCAGTTACCGTGGGGCAACCCGGCAGAGAAAGCTCGCGCCGAGCGTATTGCCGAGGGTCTGAGCAGTGCGCACGTGCTGCCAAAGCTCAATCTGGCAGGGGTTGCGCGGGTGCTGGCCAGCGCGCAGGCGTGCGTCGCGGTAGACACCGGCATCGGGCACCTGGCCGCGGCACTGGATGTGCCGACCATTTCCCTGTTCGGCCCGACCAATCCGGGTCTGACCGGGGCCTACGGCAAGTCGCAGGTGCATCTGGCCAGCGACTACCCGGGCTGCACGCCGTGCCTGCAAAAGAAATGCACGTACCAACCGACCGCCGACGATCAGCGCCGGTTCGACCTTAAGCGCGAGTGGCCAATGTGCTTCACTCGCTTGAATCCCGAGCGAGTAGCGAGCCAATTGGGCGCGCTGTTGCTGGCAAAGGAACCTGGCTGATGCAACTGGCTTTTGTACTCTACAAATACTTCCCGTTCGGCGGCCTGCAACGCGACTTCATGCGCATCGCGCTGGAGTGCCAGCAGCGCGGCCATCAGATCCGCGTCTATACCCTGATCTGGGAAGGCGATGTGCCGCCCGGTTTCGAGGTGCTGGTGGCGCCGGTCAAGGCGTTCTTCAATCATCGGCGCAACGAAAAGCTCAGCGCCTGGATGGAAGCAGACCTGGCCAAACGCCCGGTGGACCGCCTGATCGGTTTCAACAAGATGCCCGGTCTGGATGTGTATTACGCCGCCGACGGCTGCTTCGAGGACAAGGCGCAGAACCTGCGCAGCCCGCTGTATCGCAAGTGGGGCCGTTACCGCCACTTTGCCGACTACGAGCGCGCAGTGTTCGCCAGGGACTCGAAAACCCAGGTGCTGATGATTTCCGAAGTGCAGCAGCCGCTGTTCATCAAGCATTACGACACCCCGCCGTCGCGCTTCCATTTGCTGCCGCCGGGCATTTCCCAGGATCGCCGCGCGCCGCCGGATGCACCTGACATCCGCGCAGGCTTTCGCAAGGAATTCGGCCTTGCCGACGATGACCTGTTATTGGTGCAGATCGGCTCCGGTTTCAAGACCAAGGGCGTGGATCGCAGCCTCAAGGCGCTAGCGGCTCTGCCCGCCGAACTGAAGAAGCGCACGCGGCTGTTTGTAATCGGTCAGGACGACCCCAAAGTATTCCAATTACAGAGCGCGGCGCTCGGCCTGGGTGATCAGGTGACCTTCATGAAAGGGCGCAGCGATATTCCGCGTTTTCTGCTGGGCGCCGACCTGCTGATTCATCCGGCCTACAACGAAAACACCGGGACCGTGCTGCTCGAAGCGCTGGTTGCCGGTCTGCCGGTCCTGGTCAGCGCGGTCTGTGGTTACGCTCATTATATTGCCGAGGCCGATTGCGGGCGGGTGCTGGATGAGCCGTTCGATCAGGCGCAGCTCAATCGCTACCTGTCGGAGATGCTTCAGGACGATGCCGCCCGCAGCGCGTGGTCGCGCAATGGCCTGACCTTTGCCGACACGGCAGACCTTTACAGCATGCCGCAACACGCTGCGGATGTGATTCTGGCGGAGCACTATTGATGAAGCTGTTCCTTGCTGAGCCGTTCAAGAGCCTGTGGGCGGGGCGCGATGCGTTCGTCGAGGTCGAAGGCCTGAGCGGTGAGGTCTACCGCGAGTTGGAAGGGCGCCGCACGCTGCGCACCGAGGTCGACGGGCGCGGTTACTTCGTCAAGATCCACCGCGGTATCGGCTGGGGCGAGATCGCCAAGAACCTGGCGACCGCCAAGCTGCCGGTACTCGGCGCGGGCAAGGAATGGGATGCCATCGAGCGTCTGCATGAAGTCGGCGTCCCGACCATGACCGCCGTGGCCTATGGTGAGCGTGGCAGCAACCCTGCCGCGCAGCACTCGTTCATCGTCACCGAAGAACTCGCACCGACCACCAGTCTTGAAGACGTCAGCCTCAACTGGCGCAACGAGCCGCCCGAGCCGCGTCTGAAGAGAGCCTTCATTGCCGAAGTCGCCCGCATGGTCGGCATGATGCACCGCGCCGGTGTCAATCATCGCGACTGCTACATCTGCCATTTTTTGCTGCACACCGACAAACCGGTGACCGCTGACGATTTCAAACTCTCGGTCATCGACCTGCACCGTGCCCAGACCCGCCGTGCGATCACGCCACGCTGGCGCAACAAGGACCTGGCCGCGCTGTATTTTTCAGCGTTGGACATCGGCCTGACCCGCCGCGACAAACTGCGTTTTCTGCAGGGCTATTTCCAGAAGCCGTTGCGCGAAATCCTGCTCAAGGAAGCGACGCTGCTGACCTGGCTGGATAAAAAAGCCGACAAGTTGTATCAGCGTAAAGTGCGCTACGGAGACGCACTCTGATGGCGGGCTGGAAGCTCGAGCCCGAGTACGCGTTCCTGGAGCCGGAATTTGGCAGCCTGGATGCCGTATTTGCCTTGCAGGGACAGCAGTTGACCCGCGATCCGCTGTCCGACGTGATCCGCGTCGAGCGCGCCGGGGTTTATTACTACGTCAAACGCTACGTGGGTGCGGGCAAGGGCCTGCGTCGCTACATGGGCAAGCCGAGGGTCAAGTCCGAGTGGCAGAACCTCAAGCGCTTCGCCAAATGGGGCATCCCCACCGCAGAAGTCGTGGCCTGGGGGCTGGAGCGTAATGGCGCGGCGTATGATCGCGGCGCATTGATCACGCGTGGCTTGCCGAACACCGAAGACTTGTCGGCACTGGCGCAACGCAAGGATCCGCGACTGGCCGACCGCCACTGGGTCGATGCAGTCAGTCGCCAGCTGGCTGCCTTTACCCGGATCATGCACGACAACCATTTCACGCATAATGATTTGAAATGGCGCAACCTGTTGGTGGATAACGAAGGCAAGCTGTTTTTCATCGATTGCCCCAATGGCGCATTCTGGTGGAGCTTCATGCTGCGCTATCGGATCACCAAGGATCTGGCCTGCCTGGACAAGGTCGCCAAGTATCATTTGTCGGCCACCCAGCGCCTGCGCTTCTACCTGCAATACCGCCAGCGAACGCGTTTGAACGCCTCCGACAAAAAACGTATTCGACATATCGTCAGCTTTTTCGAGGGCCGTGAATGAGCGTTTTTATTGCCAGTGCCGACCAGCCTTTACTGGCGCGTCACAACCTGGCTGATTTTGAATCGCTTTGGAACATCAGACTCGACGCCGTCGATGAGCCCAATACCGGACGCGGCGGCTGGAGCAGTGTGTTCCGCCTCGACCTGGACGGTCAGGGTTTTTACCTCAAGCGTCAGAGCAACTACCTGACTCACACGTTGCATCACCCGTTTGGCGAACCGTCGTTCTCGCGCGAGTTTCGTAACATCAGTCGCTATCGCAAACTGGGCATCCCGGCGTTGCAGGCGGCGTTCTATGGCGAGCGCAAGGTCGACGGCGAACGCCGGGCGATCCTGATGACGCGTGCGCTGGACGGCTGGACCGATCTCGACGAACTGTTGCAGCAGTGGAACCAGATGGAGGCCCCTCAGCGTCAGGCAATACTGCACGCCTGCGGCCAGCTGGCGCGCACGCTGCACGGCGCCGGACAGGTGCATGGCTGCTTCTACCCCAAACATATTTTTCTTCAGGCAGCCGGTACGGGGTATCAGGCGCAACTGATCGACCTGGAAAAAACCCGCCCGGTGATCTTCGGCAAGCGTGACCTTGCCCGCGACCTCGAACCGCTGCTGCGCCGTGCGCCCATGTGGAATGAGGCCGATCGGCGCGAGCTGTTGGCGGCTTATCTGCACGCCACGCCGAACAGCCTGCTGGTCGACGCCTGGAGTGCGCGCCTGGGCAAGCGCGGCGCTCACAAACGAGACCTTCAACACCGCGATGATAAAGAGACCCGTTGATGCGCCTGTCTGAACTCAAGACCGCCGGACGTACCCCCGAGTTGCCGATGAGCCTGACGCTGGCCGATGCTGCCGGATCGGCTGAACTGCAATTGCTGACCCTGCTGCGTGTCTTGCCGGGGCAGCGCTATGTCGGGGCCGGTGTCTGGCGAGGCCGAACGGTGCTGGCAAAACTGCTGGTGGGCGACAAGGCGGCCCGACACTTTCAGCGTGAGCTGGCCGGGGTAAGGC
The DNA here is from genome assembly GCF_009495975.1 of Pseudomonas sp. SZ57. Lineage (NCBI taxonomy): Bacteria > Pseudomonadati > Pseudomonadota > Gammaproteobacteria > Pseudomonadales > Pseudomonadaceae > Pseudomonas > Pseudomonas sp. SZ57. The sequence continues at coordinate 171,005 of NZ_WIBD01000028.1, forward strand.
TGCTTGCCGAACAGGGCCTGACCACGCCGCTGCTGCTGGCCGACGGTTTGCAGGACGGCGAGGGTGGCTGGCTGTTGTTCGAGTTTCTGGAACAGGCACCCAGCCTGGGCGATGCGTGGAACGCTGTTCAGCACCTGCCACCGCTGGCAGACGAGCAGCAAGCGGTGCTCGGCGAGGCGCTATCGGCCACTGCCCTGCAGCACGCAAAAGGCCTGTGGCAGGAAGACCTGCACCTGGACAACCTGCTGCGCCACAAGGGGCAGTTGTACCTGATCGATGGCGCCGGCATTCGTGCTGAACAGGCTGGTAAGCCGTTGTCGCGGCAAAAAGTGCTGGAAAATCTCGGCGTGTTCTTTGCCCAGTTACCCAGGTCTTTCGAACCGTTTACTGAAGAGCTGTTGGTGCATTACCTGTTGAGCAATGCCGAGCATGGGTTGCCAATGGAAGCGCTGCAAAAACAGATCGACAAGGTTCGCAGCTGGCGGCTCAAGGACTTCATGAGCAAAACCGTGCGCGACTGCAGTCTGTTCAGTGTCGAGGACAGCGCTTCGGTGTTCCGCGCCATTCGTCGCGAGGAAGAACCCGCGATGCTGCCGGTGCTGAGTCAGGCGGATGCCTTGCTCGACAAGGGCCATCTGTACAAGACCGGTGGCGCTGCGAGTGTCGGGCGGGTTGAGGTCAATGGTCGTCCGCTGGTCATCAAGCGCTACAACATCAAGAATTTCAGCCACTGGCTCAAGCGCTTCTGGCGCCCCAGCCGGGCCTGGCATTCGTGGCGCGAAGGCAACCGGCTGATGTTCCTCGGCATCGCCACACCCAAGCCGCTGGCCGTGCAGGAAAAGCGTTTTCTCGGCTTGCGCAGCAAGGCCTGGCTGGTGACCGAGTTCATCGATGGGCCGGACATCATCGAACGCTTCGCTCCCTATGTGGAAAGCGGTGATGCGCCAGAGGTCGAACTGCTGGCGCTGGATCGGCTTTTTGCGCAGCTTATCCAGGCACGCATCAGCCATGGTGATTTCAAGGGGCATAACCTGTTCTGGCACGTCGATCGCTGGGCGATGATCGACCTGGACGCCATGCAGCAGCACAGCTCGCAGTCGTCATTCGCTGCGGCCTACGCCCGAGACCGTGCCCGCTTCATGCGCAACTGGCCAGCGCAGAGCGCGCTGCACCAGTTGCTGGAACAGCGCTTGCCGAAGCTTGCGACGGACTGAGCCCGGCTGACCCTCGTGCCAGCGCGGAGCGCTCATCGGTAGGTGTAGATTATCGTGCCAATGCTCCGCGTTGGCATGCCGTTCCGGACGCTCCGCGTCCTCTGGGTGACGCAGAGCGTCACGAAAGGCATTCCCACGCGGAGCATGGGAACGATCATCGGTAGTGGCTGACTCTCGCGCCAATGCTCAGGTGATGCGTTTGAGGTTCATCGCTTCGAGTGCTGCCACCAGTGCATCGATGTCGTCGAAGGGTTTGAGGTGGATGCGCGGCCAGCGCAGACGCTCGATGTACAGCTTGCCCTCTTCATTGCGCAGCACCGGTGTGTGGTGAACCCAGGTGTCGCGTGCGCGATGAATGATGGTTGGCAGATTGCCTTCACCCTCCTGCACCAGAAACATTCCCGGCCTGGAAAGGCGGTTTTCGATGCTCGGCAGCCTGACCGGCTGTGGACGCAGCACCTCCATCTCCACCCGATAATCAGCTTTGATGTAGACCTTGTCATCCGCTATGCCACCCGAGACGAGCTCCCCCGGATCCAGCGTTATTCCCCTCGAATGCCCCGGTGCCACATCGACGACCCGCAGGCCGATCCCGCCTTGCAGTTCGGCCATGCCCGGCACGACGCCCTGGTAGGTGTTGGAATGGCTGTTGCCGACCAGCGCGATCCACCTGTGCGAGCCCATCACCTCCTGATGCCTGCGGATCGTGCGTGAGGCAAAGTAATTCATCATTTGCTGGCGGATCAGGGACTCATCCTCGGCGATGCCTTTGAGGTGGTAACTGCCTGCGCAATCGATGGCGCGGATCTCCAGGCCCTGCTGCCGCGCCTTGATGATCAGCCGCTCGAAGGTGTAGACCCCGTCCGGGTCGGTGTGATGCCCGCGGTCCAGGGTTTTCAGGTCATGCAGCAGGGTTTTGCTCATCTGCCCGGTTTCGAGGAAACGATCCAGGTCCGCCTGATGCAGATCGCTCAGCAGGTGCTCCATGTACAGCGTTTTGACGTTCTGCTGTGACAGCAACGGCAGGTTGTCGATGATCAGCTTTTTGCTGGCGAGCGAAGCGTGCGACTCGCCAATAACCAGGCCTTCGGTATGGCGATACAGGGTTTCAAGCAGCCCGGCAGTGCTTGTCTGCGGTTCGACGGCTGGCAATGTCGGGCGAGGCGGCAGTTGAGCTGCACTGATCCGGGCGGCGTCCTGTTGCAGATTTCTGCGCAGCCGATCGAATGTATTGCGCACAGTGTCGAGTTCGATGTCTTCAAAAAAATACTCCATATCGAGGCCTTTCTTTTCGAAGTTCGCCAGGCTATGCAGCGTTGTTCGGGTCTCCAGCGGCATTTCGTAGGTGGCATCGGTCAGCGATTGCTGGATGGCCGTCATCGGCCGGTCAACGTTCCAGTCATCGGGCTCCACGCGCAGCCAGGTATCGTTGTCGTCCAGGACAAACCCATACTCGCCGGCCCAGCGCTCACCCTCGGCAATCGCGGCCGGGTCGCCCAGCTCGCGGATCAGCAGGTTATCCAGCGCAGTGGCAGGGGGCAGTGGCTTGGCGGGGAGCGTCGGATCGGCAAACGCTACGCTGAAGTCGCAGTGAATCGGCGTGTGTTCATGCGCCCCACCCGCGCCTTGCCTGATGCGGGTTGGCCGGCCGGCGGGGATGTCCTGGATATGCACACTGACGGCCCCCTGCATTTCAGCGATGCCGGGCACCTGATCGTGGGTCGTGGCCAGCTTCTGGTCGAGCAGCGCTACCCAGCGCTTGGCAGAGGCCGGCTCGATATCGTGGCTGATGAGCTTGTGACCGAAGAAATTGCTCATTTTCATGGCCGCTGTCGGGTCATCGGCAGCCGCCAGCACTGGATGGCCGAGAAACGGATAGCTGATCGACGAACTGAACGGGCGCACCTCGATCCCGTAACGGTGGGCTGTTTTGATCAGGTGGTAGTAATCGAATTCGCTGCTGGCGTTGTTCAGGGCGCCGCGATTGGTCTCTTGCAGGTAATACTTGAGTTCATGAGAGCCGGAGCGACTCTTTTTGCCCAGTTGGCGATACCGGGCCAGCTTGCGCAGGTGTTTGTCGATCAGCAGGTGCTCGATGTACAGCACCTCGACACGCTGCTCTGCGAGCACGGGCATGTTGAGCAGCAGCAGACGCTTGCTGGCCACCGACTTCGGGGCCTCGCTGAACACCAGCCCGTTAGTGTGGCTGAAGATGTGCTCGATCAGTGTGTCGACGCTGCCGGGCAGGCGATAGGCGGGCAGGGTCGGCCTGGGTGGAGGGGTGAAGCGGGCAAAAAAGGCCTGGGCGTCCTGATAGAGATTTTCCCGACGCGTCGTGAAGGTCTGGCGCACCTCGGTGAAATACGTTTCGAAATAGACTTCAAGGCCAGCGCCGGTCGGGTCGAAGACCTCCTTGTTGATGACGATGTCCAGGTGCGCGCGCATGCCGCTCGGCATCTCATAGTCGCTCAAGGTGTTCAGCGAGCTTGAGCTTGCGCTGGCTTCCTCAGGTAGCGGTCGATAAGTGCCCGGAGTGTCCAGCCCGCCACCACGCAGGCGCTGCCGTTCGACGAGCAGCCACTGGCCCTGATCATTCAGGCGAACCGGCTGTTTGCCGAAGAAGGCGAACGGATTGGCCGGGTCGATGATCTGCCAGCAGCGCCAGTGTGCGTCGTACTGAACCTCGAAGGCCCGGTCTGACAGCTGGATATAGTGTTTTCCATTGATCGCATGCACGCCTTTCGCGTGACCATCGCCGATACGCGGCACGTTATCCAGCGAAATGTCGACCGCCAGGTCAATGCGTAAAGCTGACGGCGCGCGCTGCGCTGCCGGGTGCAGTGGAGGAAGCGGCTGCCAGGCGCCACCGACCTCGCGCGCCGCGAACTGACCGGTTGCCAGCGGTGGTGCCGAAGCGACATGGGGCGCCTGGAACACCGCCGCATGCCCGTGGACGTTGGGCTTGCCGAGCAGAAATACCTGCTCTTGCAGCTCTACCGGGTACAGATCCTCGTAACGCGGCAGGGAAGGCTGGCGCTGGAACGAGCGCAACACCGGGGTCGAATGCTGGCCGTTCTCAAGCTGGTGCAAAACGCCCAGTCCTTTCAGACCCAGCAGCAAATCGCTGCCTGCTCCGAGGCCGTTGAACAGTGCCGACAGCATGTAGTTCGTAGCGCGCTCCCGGTCGCCTGCACTCAGCGCGGCCAGTGCCTGCCCGCTGTCATGCAATGAAAGCAGACTGCCCACCGCAAAGCTTGCCGGCGGGAAGGGCAGGGTCAGGGCCGTGGCAATGATTTCGACACTGACCCAGATCAGCTTGGCCAGCATGTCGTGGCGGCCGGTGGTGGTTTCTTCCACATCACGCAACCTGCGCTCCAGTGGCCGGTTGAAGCAGGTATCGGCGACGTCTGAAATGAATGCCCTGGGGATGACCGGAGGCTTGTTGGCATTGCCCTTCTGCATGTCCCGCAGGAAGAACGACAACGTCCGGCGTGCCTTGATGCGGCAGCGATCCTTGTAGTAATCGATCATCCCTTCGCTGTTCAGCGAGCTCACGAAATCGCTGAACAGTCGGAATTCGAGACCGTCAGGTGCCTGCGGCGTATAGAGCAGCGCGGCGTGCCGGATCTGCGTCGGCAAAATGATCAGGCAGCCCTGAACGGTTTCGATGTGGGTCAGCAGCGGGCTGGGAATAACCAGTTGATTGACATCGGTCAGTCCCGAGGCGATCAGCGGTTTATCCACATGTATTTGCAGGGGGTAAAGGGGGAAACGCTCGCGTGAGGCCGAGTCGCTCAGGTGCGCGTTATCCAGTGATTGCTTGAGCCAGACATACTGCGCGGGCTCGACATGACCTTTCAGCAGGCTGCGCAGTGCAGCGGCCTTCATCTGCAATTGGGTGATCTTCACGCTGCACTGGCGACGGTAGGCATAGCCATCGTTTTTGCTGTTCAGCAGGGTGTTTCTGATCAGCGCAATGTACTCGTCCGCCAGCCACTGGCCACGTACCGAGCCTGCGACAGCCGCGGGTGACAGCGCGCTCAGGTCGAGACCCGGCGGGCCGCTGAACGTGGCGTCGGTGGCTGCTGACGTGCGCAAGGGGTCGATGCTGTCGTTGTAGCCCTGGAGCAGCATGGTGGTGTAGGTCAGCGTTTCGCGCTCGCTGGTGATCACGATCAGGTCAGGGTCTACCGTGCCTGCCGGGACGCCCAGCAGTTTGCCGATCTGCTGGCTGGCACGCTGGTGTACGTAGTCCTGGAACGACTGAACCCTGTTGTGCGGCTGGGCCTGATAGTTGCCGAGCGCGCCACCGATGGCGTGTTCAAGGGCCAGTAGTTCCCGGCGCTGGGCACGGCTGGCGCGCAGGTACCAGTCCGGGGTATGGCGGGCCTGCTCGGAGAGCAATACGCGGGTCTGCTCGTCGGTAAAACTGTGCAACGCCGTCTCGCAATCGGGGTGATCGATGAATTGCAGAAAGTTCTTTGCAGGCTGGGGTTTCTCGCGAAGGGCCGTGAGTTGCGCTTCTAGTTCCGGACGGGCAGCGACCTCTACCTGATCGAGCAGCCAGGCCGTCATTGCCGGCGATGCTGTCCAGCTAACCACCTCGTGCAGCAGTTGGGTGTCGGTGTCGAAGGCCTTGAAATAGTGCTGCCCAGGCGCCTCGCTGGCGAACATGATCAGCCGCTGTGTCCGGCCTTGAGCGTCCTGCTTGCGAAACACCAGCAATCTGGCCATTACGTTGCGGTCGTTCAGTTTGATCTGCTGCACGCGCACCGTGGGATCAGGCGCACTCGCCGCCGTGCCGGTCAGCGCTGCGACAATCGCAAAATCATCGGGCTGGATATGCCCCTGCATCTTCGCCGCCCAGCCAAGCGTGGTCAGTCGGGTCCGCGCCAGTGCGCGCAGCATCTGCTGGTTGTGTTGCTGCTGATAGGCCTCGCGTTGAAACTTGCCAAACACCGCGCGCAGGTCGAGTTGGTCAATCACTGCGGCAAGGTAGGCCGGGTTCAAGGCCGAGTAGGCGGCGTCCAGCGGCTGGCCATCGAGGGTGATGAGCGTCTGGTCGAGGAAGTCCGAGCCTGCTGCCTCGTCGCCCGGATGCAGACCATAGAGCGCCAGTTCGGTCAGCGGCAGCGTCACGCGGTAGGTCTCGCTCGTCGCTGGCAGCGTGCGACGGGTGTCGATGATCAAGGCCCGCGGGTCCAGATCATGGCCCAGGTCATTGGCCAGGCGCGTGCGCAACTGCATTTCGGCAAACCGCTCCGGCGATGCCGCGCTGCCCAGAACACTCAGCATCGCAGTATGCGCCGCGTCGTAGCGTTGCAGGTGCCGGGCATAGGTTTGCAGATCCGCCGCGCTGGCGATCTTCATCCACTCGGGCAAGTTGCGCTGGTACTGACGTTGTCTGTTGGTCAGCTCCCGCAGCTCGAGCATGGCGGCGGGGCCTAACAGGCCAGGCATGTCGATGGCCTGCTGGATCAGCGACTGACGCTTGAACCGATCCGCTATGCCGGGTTGTTCACAGGCGTACCGGATGTCGTTGCGCTGCTTGTTCAGCAACCGGTCGAACGCGTGAATGAACGGTGCCGTGGTAACGGGCTGCAGTTGCACATCGGCAGCCGTGAACGGCTCCAGGTACAGGTCGGCGTCCTGAAGTATCTTGGCCAGCCGGTCCTGATGCTGTCGTTGCGCATTGCTGAGCAGCGCATCGCGCAATGTTGGCGTATTGAGCCACTGCGCAAGGGTTGCGACCATTATGGCCGGCGTGGCAAAACCGGTGATGCCGAGCCCTGGCAGCATTAATAACGTGCGCCCCTGATCCTGGGAAATCACCAGCACGCCGGCCATTTCAATCTGTTCGTCATCATGCAATTGCACCCGCACCGTCGAGTAGGTGAGCGCCGGGCCTTGGGTCTGCTCGGGCGAGTCGGGCAGACAGGCCAGGTAGCCACTGTCGAGGTCGCGCTCGTGAGTCCTGACGCGGGCTTCGTCAAGCATGGCCCGTTGCAAGGCCGGTACGAGGCGGTCGCGGCGGCTTTCAGCGGTTTCGCCCGGGTCCGTCCAGTAGTCGTCGATCTGCTGCAACAGACTGAAAATTTCCAGTTCGCGCTCGGACACGTCAGCGCCTTCGAGGGCGCTCAACAAGGCCTCGCCAGCCCGGGGCAGCGCGTCCAGTTCCCTGGCCAGCAGGGTGCGCAGTTCGTCGAGCCTTTTCAGCGCTGCGGACGCGCCAGGCCAGGTATCGCTGGGCGTCATCGGTACCGGGCTCGGCGTTGAAAGGTTGAAATTCAGAGAGGGTGATGTTTGTGTCATGACAGGCTTTCCATTGCGCCAGGCGCTGAGGTTTGATCGACGGCCTCGGGGGCGGCGACTAAAGGCCTCAATTAATCAGATGCGACGGGCAGCAACGCCTTAGATAAATATGCAGCGTGGCGAAAGAGACGTTTCGTACACCGTCTGGCGGGCCGCCTTCAGTGACATTTCAGCGCGTCGAGCCAATCCTTGGTCATTACGTTATAATCCCGCCCTTTAGCTGCCCTCAGCTCGCTGTGCGGGGGCACACCTTTTCTCGGGCGCCCTGCGCCTGCATGCAGACTAAAGAGGCTAGACACTAGTGGCATTGACGATCCTTGGCCTGTCCGGCGCCCTTAGCCATGATCCTTCCGCAGCGCTTTATATCGACGGCAAGCTGATAGCAGCGGCCGAAGAAGAGCGCTTCGTTCGTGACAAGCACGCAAAGAACCGCATGCCCTACGAGTCGGCGAAGTTCTGTCTGGAACAGGCAGGCATCAAGCCTTCGGACGTTGACGTGGTCGCGATTCCGTTCGCCCCGATCAGCCTGTTCGGCAAGGCCCGCTGGCATTACGCCAAGCGTTACTGGTACGCACCGGATCGCGCCCTCGATGCGCTGCTGATGGGCAATCGCCGTTACAAGCGCTACCGCAACAAGATTGTCTGGTGCCTCGAGCAACTGGGCTTCGATCCGAAGAAGATCAAGATCGAGCCGGTCGAGCACCACCTGGCCCACGCTTCCAGCGCCTACCACTGCTCCGGTTTCACCGAGAAAACCGCGATCATGGGCATCGACGGCAAAGGTGAGTACGCCACGACTTTCTTCGGCTATGGCGAAAACGGCAAGATCCACAAGATCAAGGAATTCTTCGATCCGGACTCGCTGGGCGGCCTTTACGGCGCGATTACCGAGTTCCTCGGTTTCGAGATGCTCGACGGCGAATTCAAGGTCATGGGCATGGCGCCGTACGGCGATGCCAGCAAATACGACTTTTCGCGTCTGGCGACCTTCGAGAATGGTGAGCTGGTCATCAATACCGAGCTGGCCAACGTCATCGGCCTGCGTCGCTACAAAGAGAACGGCAAGGGCTTCTATTTCTCGCCGAAGCTGATCGAATGGCTCGGCCCGAAACGCGTTGGCGACGTGGCTGATGAACCCTACATTCACTACGCCGCGAGCATGCAGGCGCTGTTCGAAAAGCTCGCGCTGCAGATGATGGATCACTACCTGGGTGACATCCTCAAGGAAACCGGCAAGATCGCTTTCGCCGGTGGCTGTGCGCTGAACGTCAAACTCAACCAGCGCATCATCGCCCGCCCTGAAGTCAAAGAGCTGTTCGTGCAGCCTGCGTCCGGCGATGCCGGTACGGCGGTGGGCGCTGCGGCCTATGTTTCGCACGCCCGCGGTGTGCCGGTCGAGAAGATGGAACACGTCTACCTCGGCCCTGCGTACAGCAACGAAGACGTGATCGCGGCCTGTGCCCGTCACCCGAGCAAGCCGGTCTGGCGCCAGATCGACAACACGCCGGAGCGGATTGCCGAGATCATGGTCAAGGGCAACCCGGTTGCCTGGTTCCAGGGGCGCATGGAATTCGGTCCGCGCGCGCTGGGCGGTCGCTCCATCATCGGTTGCCCGAGCGTCACCGGCGTGGCCGACCGCATCAACCATCAGATCAAGTTCCGCGAGCGCTGGAGGCCTTTCTGCCCGTCGATGCTCGACACCGTCGCCCCGCAGATGATCAAGATCGATCACCCGGCGCCGTTCATGACCTTCACCTTCGAAGTGGCCGAAGAGTGGAAAACCCGCGTTCCGGAAGTCGTCCATGAAGACGGCACCTCCCGTGCCCAGGTGCTCAAGCGCGAATACAACCCGCGCTACTACGACATGATGAAAGCGCTGGAAAACCTGACCGGCAATGGCGTGTCCCTGAACACCTCGCTGAACCGCCGTGGCGAACCGATGATCTGCTCGCCGACCGATGCGCTGAACATGTTCTTCGGCTCGGACCTCGAGTACCTGATCATGGAAGACATCCTGGTGGTCAAAGAGGGCGTCGAGGCTTATGACACGCTCGGTTGAACGTCACGTACTGCAGTTCTGCCACGGCTATGACGGGCCGTTTCTGGACTGCGCGCGGCAATACGCCAGCCTGTTCGCCGGCAAGGGCTATCGGGTAACGACGGTGTTTCTGACCGGTGCCGCCGATCCGGATGTCGTCGCTGACTGCGGTTCGGACGAAGTGCTGTTCATGGAGTACAGCTCCAGTGCCATTCGTGGCCTGAAGCTGGGCGCCATCCGTGACCTGCGCAAGATCGCCGCGACGCGTTCGTTCAGCTTTTGCATCGCGCACCGCTTCAAGCCGGTGTACATCGCCCTGCTGGCAACGAAGCTGCCGGTGATCGGTGTGCATCATGCGTTCGGCGATTACCACCGGCGCAGTCGCAAGCTGTTCGCCAACCTGTTTCGCAAGCGCCTGAGCCTGCTCGGTGTTTCCGACGCGGTTCGCGACGACATGCGCAGCAGCCTGCCCAAGTGGTCGGCCGAGCGCATTCAGACGCTGTACAACCGGATCGATGTCGAGCAACTGCAGGGCAGTCAGTTTTCCGCTGAAGATGCCCGCGCAGAGCTGGGCCTGTCGGCGTCGGCCTGGATCGTCGCCAATGTCGGTCGCCTGCATCCCGACAAGGATCAGGCCACGCTGTTGCGCGGTTTTGCCGAAGCGCTGCCTGATCTTCCCGAGAACAGCCAACTGGTGATTCTCGGCAAGGGGCGTCTGGAAGAAGACCTCAAGGCGCTGGCGCTGGAACTGGGCATCGGCCCGCAGGTGCTGTTCCTTGGGCAAGTGCCTGACGCGCGCCGCTACTTCAAGGCCTTCGACGTGTTCGCCCTGAGCTCGGACCACGAACCGTTCGGCATGGTCCTGCTGGAAGCGATGGTCGCCGGTGTGCCGCTGGTTGCAACCTCATGCGGCGGCGCCAAGGAAGTGGTCGAAGACGTTGGCCTGCTGTTCCCGCTCGGTGATGTGCACAGCCTGGCACACGGCCTGGTGCACATGGCCGGTCTCGATGCCGAACAACGTCAGGATTGTGCCGAGCGCATGCTGCTGCGCTTGCGCGAACGTTTTTCCGATCACGCTGTGCGTAATGTCTTCTGGCGTCTGCCACAAGTCTCCAGCCTGACAGCGGGGGCCTGATGCTCAATCGATTCAAGGGCTGGCGCGAGCGTGGCTGGGTGCAGATCGATGCGGCTGCCTACGAGCAGGCCTGGCAGCGGTTTGGCGGCAGCGTCGCCACTCATCCGCTGGTGGTCGCGCGCCTGTCGGCCTTTTCCGGCATCGCTTTACGTTACTTGGCCTGGGAGCAGGGCGGTGAAGTGAAGGCGGCGATTGCCACCTGGGGGCGCTCGCTGGCGCTGTCCAAGGACGAGCTCAAGCGCCACGGCAAGAAAGGGTTGTTCGACCTGGGTAATGCCGAGCTGATTCTGCCGGTGGCCGATGATATCCAGGTGCCGGTCCGGCATCGGGCTCGCTATGTGTCGTCGCTCAACGAAGGCCGCATCAGTACCTTCAAGCCACAGACCGAATCCCTGGCGATGGCGCGTACGCCTGAAGAACTGTCCAAGAAATTTCGTTACAACCAGCGTCGTGAGCTTCGCTTGCTCGAAGAGGCCGGCGGTACGGTAAGGCCTGTCAGCGAGTTCAGCAGCGCCGAACTGGCGAGTATGTACTGCGATCTGTTTCAGCGTCGCTGGGGCTTCGAAGCGACCGGTGCCCGGCACAAGGCCGAAGTCATCGAACTGTTGCGCGAGCTGCTGATCGGTTCGGTGGTGTTTCTCAACGATGCGCCGATTGCCATTCAATTGGTGTATCGCGTCGAAGCGCCGCAGTGGGTCAGCATCGAGTACGTCAACGGCGGTGTCGATCCCGAAACCCGTGATTTCAGCCCGGGCAGCGTGCTCAGCTTCGTTAATACCCAGTCTGCCTGGGAGAACGCCCGCGCACTGGGCAAATCACTGCGTTTTTCCTTCGGTCGTGCCGACCGCGAGTACAAGGACCGATGGTGCAACCCCGTTCCGGTGTTCCAGATTTGAGTCGCAAGCAGCAATTGCTCAAACGCCATCGCCGTAACAAGCGGCTGGCGTTGCTGGGTGGGCTGCTCCTGTTGATCGCGGTGGGCGTGCTGGTGGCCTGGTGGCTGGCCCCGCTGCTGGCCGTGTGTGCCTGGGTCGCTCATGAGGCCTGGTTCGCCGATCATCTGTTCTATTCGCCGTCTGACGACTATCAGTACACCTTCGCTGCCGACAGCGAAGTGCCGGGCGTGCGCCTGGATGGCGGCACGTTGCTGATCGACCCCGCTGTGCAACTGAACGGCGACGAGACGCTGATACTGGCGCTGACAGTCAAAAGCACCTGGCTCGGGCGTTTTCTCGACCCCGTGGTCGATCTGCAAGGTCAGGGCCTCAACGACCAGCAGGCATTCGAGCGCGGCGTCTGCGGTGTGCGTTATCTGAACCTCACCGGGTTGGGCGAGCCGCTGGCCGCAGGTGTGCTGAAACTGCGCGGGCGTTGCTGCCGTCTGGCCGGCACGCCGCGGCTCTGGCTGTTTCGTCAGCCGGATGCGCGAAAACAGCGTGTCATGGTCATCGCACCGCACGCCGACGATGCCGAGCTGGCCGCCTTCGGGCTGTACAGCCAGGCCGAGGAAGCGTGGATCATCACGCTGACCGCCGGTGAGATCGAGGCCGAGCATTATCGGCAGATGGGCATGGAGCGCGCCGAAGCTGCGCGCATGAAAGGCCGCTTGCGGGCCTGGGACAGTATCGCTGTGGCGCGCTGGGGCGGGGTGCCCGAGTCGCAGTGTGTGCAATTGGGCTATTTCTGCCTGCAACTGCCCGCCATGCAGGCCGCGCCTGACACGCCGATTGGTTCGCGCGAGGCGGATCTGACCGATACCCGCCTGTTCCGTCAGTTCAATACCCTGCCATTGCCCGGCGACAACGGTCAGCCGACCTGGAATAACCTGCTCGCCGACCTGCGCGCGCTGATTCTCAAGGCCCGGCCGCAGGTTGTGGTGATGCCGCACCCTGCCATCGACCCTCATCCCGATCACATCTGCGCCCAGGCTGCGGTGCGTGAAGCCCTGCTCGGGCTCGAATGGCAGCCGGACGTGGTGCTCGGTTATGCCAATCACCTGCACGACAACGACCGCTGGCCGATGGGCGATGCCTACAGCGGCATCAGCCTGCCGCCGGTATTCGATGCCACGCTGGCGCTGGTGCCGTACAGCCTTCAATTGTCGGTCGCCGCGCAACGCGACAAGGCCATGGCACTGGGGATGATGCATGACCTGCTGCCACCCATGCCGCTCAAGCGCCGTGTGCGCCGTGTGCTGCAGCGCGTTCTGGCCGGTCGCCATTGGCCAGCCGAGGGCGAAAACGAATTCTTCCGCAAGGCGGTGCGACGACACGAGTTGTTCTGGTGCAGCCGTGATCTCTGATTCAGCAGGCGCAGTACTGCAAGGAAAACCATGAAAGTTCTACTGCTGGTCCAGAAAGAGCAGCGTGCGATTCTGGACCGTCTCTACGACGGCATCGCCGCACATTGTGAATGCGAAGTGCGCTGGCTGAGCTCTGCGGAGCAACGCAACCTGCGTGGTTATTTCCGCCGTGAGGTGGACGTCAGCCGCTATGACCGGATCGTGTTTTTCCTGCGTTTCAAGCAGGAAGTGCGTCAGGTCGGCTTCATCCGCACGATTCCCAATCTGGTCATCCTCGAACACGATGCCTACCAGAACTACATTCCGTGCAAATACACCGGCAAGTTCAGCGCGCACTACCGCAAGCTGCCCTGGGCGCGGGTGATCTGTTCGGGGTTCATGGTCAGCGAGCGTCTGCGTCAGGAAGGCTTCGATGCGGTGTTCGTGCCCAAGGGCTATGACCAGAGCCTGCTGCAGTTGCAGGCACGCGAGCGTGACATCGAACTGGCCTTCGTGGGCAGCACCAACAGCGTGGCCTACAGCGGCCGCAAAGCGTTACTGGACGAGTTGGGCCAGGTCGAGAATCTGCTCGTCACGCGGACCAAGTCCGGCGAAGAGTATTGCGACACCCTGAACCGCATCCGTTTTTTCGTCAGTGCCGACGTGGGCATGGGCGAGTACATGATCAAGAATTTCGAGGCCATGGCGTGCGGCTGCGTGCTGCTTGCCTTCGACCAGGGCGCTGAAGAAAACCGCGCGCTGGGCTTTGTCGACATGCACAACATCGTGCTCTATCGCGACATTCCCGAACTTCGCGAAAAGCTGGCGAAATTGCGCGATAACGTCACACTGGCCAGTGAAATATCTCGTAATGGGCAGACTTTGGTCGAGGAACGCTTTACATTCCATGCCCTTGGAAAAGCCATCGTGGATGCCATGCATGCGCCACTGCGCAGCATGCCGGCGGCGAGCTGGATCGATCGCCTGCGGTCACGATTGGGATGGTAGGGAATTATGAATATTCAATGATTGGGAACGAATGATGGTATTCAGCGAAAACAGCGACATTACGCTGGTCGTCACCAGTTGTGGTCGATTCGACCTGTTGAAGCGCACCCTGGAAACGTTCGACCATTTCAACACTGCGCCCATACGCCATGTGCTGATTACCGAAGACTCCGGCGATGACCGGGTTCAGGCCTGCATTCCCGAGCACTGGCACCCGCATACGCGCTTCATCATCAACAACCCCAAGCTGGGGCAGATGCGCTCTGTCGATGCGGCCTATTCGCTGATCGAAACGTCTTGGGTGTTCCATTGCGAAGACGACTGGGATTTCTACCGTCCGCACTTCATCGAAGAGTCGATGACGCTCCTGGAACACGACCCTCAGGCCTTGCAAGTCTGGTTGCGCAGCTACAATCATGATCTGCGTATCCACAGCCCTTACGTTTACCTGAACGAGCGTGAAGTGGTCGAGGGTATCCCGTTTTACAAACTGGGCTCGCACAAGCCGGAATGGCAGGGGTTTTCCTTCAATCCGGGGCTGCGCCGCCTGGCTGATTACCTGCAGCATGCGCCTTATGCCGAACACGGTGGCGAGAAGAAACTTTCACAATTATTCGCTGCGCAAAACCGTTACGCTCTGATTCTGGAAAATGATGCCGTGTTGCACACCGGGTTTGGTGAGCACGTGGAGGTGCCGCAGGAGCGGCTTGATAAACAGCGTCGCAAACGTCGGGATCGCATCAAGCTGATCGTCGCTGTGCTCGCTGGCCTAGTAGCAGGTTGGTTGCTTAATAATGTCAGTTGACCCGATAAGAGTACCCGGCAGCAAAGTACAGCAGTACTTCACGGCTGCCATCGTCATCTTCCTGCTGAGCTTCATCCTCAACCCCTCAGCCAAGATCACCAATAACCTGTTTTATGCATTCACGGCGCTGCCGGGCTTGTTCTTTCTGATCAAGTATCGAGCCGCTGGCGTGTTTGCCAAGCCTCTGGGCATTGCCTGGGCGGTGTTCATGGCTTGCTTTCTGGTCCCGGCGCTACAGGCGCAGGAGTTCCAGTATTACAAGCACATCATCTATGTCAGCCTGTTTGTCTTTGTCGTGGCGGGGATCACCGACAACGGCTTCTTCAGGCGCGGAGTCTTCGTGCGCAGCCTGTTCTGGGCGCTGTGCCTGTACATCCTGCTCAGCAGCATTCACAGCTGGGTGACCGGGCAGTTCGAGTTCGGCCAGCGTGTGGCGATTTTGCCGGGGCGAATGGAAAACGTGATCTACGCCAGTGCCTGGCTGGTCTGCAGCCTTGCGTTGGCCATGCCGCTGTGGGCAAAAGAGCGTCGCTGGGTCGAGGCCGTCTGCGCCGTCTTCGTCACGCTGGTGATAACCGCCTTTGTCGTACAGACACGCACTGCGCTGGTGGGTTGCGCCGTTCTGTTTGCCGTCTGCACCGCCTATTCGCTCTACCGTTTCCCACTACGCACGATCGTGGCCTTGTTGGCGCTGGGCGTCGTGGCGGCAGCCGCCTTCTGGTTCGTCAAGGATGAACAGTGGGTCGCCCTGCTGATGGTCAGAGGGGATTCCTACCGCATCGAGCTGTTTGAAATCATGACCGGTGAATGGCGTCGCTGTGGCTGGATGCTCGGCTGCGGTGTGGATTTCTACACGACCCAGACCCTGACGGGCGGCATACCGATCCAGCACCCGCACAATATTTTCGTGTCGCTGGGGCTGTATACCGGTGCCGCTTCGCTGGTGATGTTTCTGGTCGTGATGGCGATGACGCTGTGGGACTCGGTGCGCAACGGCGATGCCTGGGGTCTTTACCTGGTGTGTGCGCTGGTCATGCTTAACTTCGACGGCGGCCAGCTGGTCGGCAATCCCGACGAGCTCTGGGTGCTGGTGCTGTTACCGGCGACCATGGTGCTCGGGCGAGTGGCGCAGACGCATCGACTCAGGCAGCAGCAATAGCCTCAAAAAAATGGCCGCTTCGAAAGCGGCCATTTTTCATGGGCTGGTTATTGAACAGCCTGGGCCAGTTCAGAGGTGTCACAGAGGGTCTGCGCGCTCATGTAGCCATCGAGGAAGGCCGGGTTGCCGTTGTCCAGCAGCCATTGGCGGTCTTCCTGATAGCGCAGCATGTGTTTGAAGTTGCGCAAGCGAAGGCTTTTGCGCAAGGCGCGGCGATAGGTTTTCATGTCGGCGATGTCAATCAGGCCGAGGCTGCCTTCGGGCGTGAGGATCACGTTGCCAAGATGGGCCGAGCGAAAGTAGATGCCCTTTTCGTGCAACCCGGCAATGAAGCTTCCCAGTTGCCTGCGCAGCTTGTCGTCGGCCACCGCACTGCCCAGCAGCTGGCGCAGGGTGAAGCCGGCCAGCGGATCATAATGCACGGCATCGCGCTCGATCTCGGCGATGCGGCTGACCGAGCGTATGCGCGGGCAGGGAATGCCGCGTTTGGCCAGCGTTTCACAGTTGTCTGCGAAGCGCTGCGCGTAGGGATACCAGGCTGCTGAGCTGACAAGGCGTTTGCGCCGAAACAGTTTCAGCATGGAGCCGTCACGCAGGCGGAGTACCTTGTCGCCCGTGCCGTCGGCTTCAAGTACTTCGGCACCTTGAACCCGTTCAAGGTAATGGGCGTGGTCAAGCGCTTGCATCGATACTCCGGTTTTTACGCCCTTGGGAATGGACGAGCCGCCTATGTTACCGCAGCAGGCAGCCGCGAAAACCGCTGTGATACAATTCGGCCTCTTTTTAACACGACGGATTCTCATGACAACTTCCGAATCGTCCACAACCTCCAGCGTGAAAATCTATTTCCGCCTGTTGTCTTATGTGCGTCCGTATGTGGGCATTTTCCTGCTCAGCATCATTGGTTTCGTGATCTTCGCCTCGACCCAGCCGATGCTCGCCGGCATCCTGAAATATTTCGTCGACGGCCTGACCAATCCTGAAGCGGTGCTGTTCCCCAATGTCCCTTATCTGCGCGAGTTGCAGCTGTTGCAGGCCGTGCCGCTGCTGATCGTGCTGATCGCCGCATGGCAGGGGCTGGGTTCGTTTCTGGGCAACTATTTCCTGGCCAAGGTTTCCCTCGGGCTGGTGCATGATTTGCGCGTAGAGCTGTTCAACAAGCTGCTGGTGCTGCCCAATCGTTACTTCGATACGACCAACTCCGGTCATCTGATCTCACGTATCACCTTCAACGTCACGATGGTGACCGGCGCTGCCACCGATGCCATCAAGGTGGTGATTCGCGAAGGCCTGACCGTGGTGTTCCTGTTCATCTATCTGCTGATGATGAACTGGAAGCTGACGCTGGTGATGCTCGCAATCCTGCCGTTGATTGCCGTGATGGTCGGCACCGCGAGCAAGAAATTTCGCAAGCAGAGCAAGAAGATCCAGGTGGCGATGGGTGATGTCACGCATGTTGCCTCGGAAACCATTCAGGGCTATCGCGTAGTCCGCAGCTTCGGTGGCGAACCCTACGAGCAGGCGCGCTTTGCCCAGGCCAGCAACAGCAACACCAAAAAGCAGCTGCGCATGACCAAGACCGGCGCCATCTATACGCCGATGCTGCAACTGGTGATCTACAGCGCCATGGCGGTGCTGATGTTCCTGGTGCTGTTCCTGCGCGGTGAAGCGACTGCGGGTGATCTGGTTGCCTACATCACCGCTGCGGGCCTGCTGCCCAAGCCGATTCGTCAGCTGTCGGAAGTCAGCTCCACGATCCAGAAGGGCGTCGCCGGTGCCGAGAGCATCTTCGAACAGCTGGATGTGGAAGAGGAAGTCGACACCGGCACCATCGAGCGTGAGCGCGTGACCGGCCACCTCGAGGTTAAGAACCTCAGCTTCTTCTACCCGCAGACGGCGCGTCAGGTGTTGAACGACATCAGTTTCTCCGCCGCGCCGGGACAGATGATTGCCCTGGTAGGACGCTCCGGCAGCGGCAAGTCGACCCTGGCCAACCTGATTCCGCGTTTCTACGGGCACGACATGGGCAACATCCTGCTCGATGGCGTCGAAATCAACGATTATCGCTTGCGTAACCTGCGCAGGCACATCGCTCAGGTCAATCAGAACGTCACGCTGTTCAATGACACGATTGCCAACAACATTGCCTACGGCGATCTGGCTGGTGCGCCGCGTGCCGACATCGAAGCGGCTGCCGCTGATGCGTACGCCAAGGAATTCATCGACCAGTTGCCACAGGGTTTCGATACCCAGGTGGGCGAAAACGGTGTGCTGCTGTCCGGCGGTCAACGCCAGCGTCTGGCCATTGCCCGCGCGCTGCTCAAGAACGCTCCGTTGCTGATTCTTGACGAAGCCACCTCGGCGCTGGACACCGAGTCCGAGCGGCACATTCAGGCGGCGCTGGATCACGTCATGAAGGGCCGTACCACGCTGGTCATCGCCCACCGCCTTTCGACCATCGAGAAGGCCGACCTGATTCTGGTCATGGACGCCGGGCAGATCGTCGAACGCGGTACGCACTCGGAGCTGCTGGCGCAGCACGGCTATTATGCCCGCCTGCATGCCATGGGGCTGGACGAGCCAGCGCCTGCCGGCGCTGTTTGACCTCATTATCAGGCGGGCTGACACAGCCCGCCTGCCTTTCAGCGGTGTGATTCAACAGCCTGTCGGTTGCAAACCCCTGTGCTAAGATTCCGCCCCTGTCCATTTTTCAAGTACGGGTTGTTCCATGAAGCTATCCATGCCGCGCTTTGATCAGGCCCCTGTCCTGGTGGTGGGCGATGTCATGCTCGACAGATACTGGCATGGTGGTACCTCGCGTATTTCCCCTGAAGCGCCAGTGCCTGTGGTCAAGGTCGATCAGATCGAGGACCGTCCGGGTGGCGCTGCCAACGTGGCCTTGAACATCGCTGCGCTGGGCGCACCGGCTTCGCTGGTCGGTGTGACGGGGGATGACGAAGCTGCCGAGAGTCTGACCAACAGCCTTAAGGCTGCTGGTGTGCTGGCGCGCTTTCAGCGCATCGCCGATCAGCCGACCATCGTCAAACTGCGTGTCATGAGTCGCCACCAGCAACTGTTACGCATCGATTTCGAAGAACCGTTCAGGACCGACCCGCTGGCCCTGAGCGCAGAGGTCTACAGCTTGCTGGATGGCATCAAGGTGCTGGTCCTCTCGGATTACGGCAAGGGCGCACTGAAAAACCATCAGGCGCTGATTCAGGCCGCCCGCAAGCGCGGCATTCCGGTGCTGGCCGACCCCAAGGGCAAGGATTTCGCGATCTATCGCGGTGCCAGCCTGATCACACCGAACCTCAGCGAATTCGAAGCCATCGTCGGCCATTGTGTCGATGAGGCACAACTGGTCACCAAGGGTGCGCAGTTGATGCAGGAGCTCGATCTCGGCGCGCTGCTGGTGACCCGTGGCGAGCATGGCATGACCTTGCTGCGTCCTGATCAGCAGGCGCTGCACCTGCCGGCCCGAGCCCGCGAAGTGTTTGATGTGACCGGTGCTGGTGATACGGTGATTTCAACCCTGGCGGCAGCGATCGCTGCCGGCGAAGAGTTGCCGCATGCGGTGGCGCTGGCCAATCTGGCCGCGGGCATCGTGGTCGGCAAGCTGGGTACCGCGGCCATCAGCGCCCCCGAGCTGCGCCGGGCCATTCAGCGTGAAGAAGGCTCCGAGCGCGGCGTGCTGGGTCTGGAGCAACTGCTGCTGGCGGTCGATGATGCACGCGCGCACAAGGAAAAAATCGTCTTCACCAACGGCTGCTTCGACATTCTCCACGCCGGTCATGTGACCTACCTTGAGCAGGCGCGCGCCCTGGGTGATCGCCTGATCGTTGCCGTCAACGACGATGCGTCCGTCAGCCGCCTGAAAGGGCCCGGTCGACCGATCAACAGCGTTGAGCGGCGCATGGCGGTGCTGGCAGGTCTGGGGGCCGTGGACTGGGTCATCAGCTTCCCGGAAGGAACCCCGGAAAACCTGCTGACCCACGTCAAGCCCGACGTGCTGGTCAAGGGCGGTGATTACGGTGTCGATCAGGTGGTCGGTGCCGATATCGTTCAGGCGTACGGCGGCGAAGTGCGTGTGCTGGGGCTGGTGGAAAACAGCTCCACCACCGCCATTGTCGAGAAGATTCGAGCCCAGTAACCGCAACGTTGCCGCTTGAATGCCGGCGTGCTCAAGGTTTCAGCGCCTTGTCGCCGCCGGCCGACTTACTTGCTCAGGCTGCCGCGCGCTATCTGCAGCAGCTCTCGGGCCTTGCCGGTCAGGCGTTTCAGCCCTGACTTCTTCGCCGGTGGGGCCATGCCCTGCTGACGCAGCCAGTCCTTCCAGCGAATCCGCTCTTCACGCACCACCCAGCCATCCTGCGCGGCGAAGCTCTCGGCCAGGTACAACCCTCTCGTGCCGGCCGGGATCAGCTTGTCGCGTTTGAGCGTGTACAGCTCGGGCAGGGGCGCGCCATTCTCCAGCGGCATCAGGTACAGGTCAGGTTTGCTGCGGTTGAGGCGGGCGACCAGTTGATCGTTTTCCAGAGCTTCGTCGACATGGAAAAGGCTGACCGGGCGCGCCTCCTTGGGGATTTCCAGGCGCATGTCGTAAATCAGTTGCAAGGACGCCGTGGGCAAATGCACATAGGCCCGCGGGCGCTCCAGCAAGGTCAGGCTGCCGGTTCGCACCGGTCTCGCGGCGCCGGAGAGGGGGCTCAGGCGAAAGGGCATGGCCTCGCGATAGTGCAGCGCGGCGGCGTAGGGCGCAGGCAGCCAGGTATCCTTGAACAGCCCGCTGAGCCAGCCCTGCGGTGTTTCGATCAAGCACTCTTCGGCCACTTCCTGAATCGCGGTGTGCAGCGGCAGTGTCAGCTCATGGGCCGGGACATAACCCGAGATCAGCTTGAGCACGACGTCGCCGCGATCCTGACGACGCTGGCGAACCAGCACCCAGTAATCGCGATTCTGCCAACTGACGGTCAGGCGAACGGAGACCCCCAGATTGGCCAGTTCGGTGGAGAAACGTTCGGTGTCCGGCACGTCGATCTTGCGCCGCCGCTGCAAGGTCTGCGCGAAGTTCATCGGCATGCCGACGCTCTGGTAGCTCAGGCTTTCCGCAGTGGCCTCGACAAACAGCGGCAGGGTCTTGAAGTTGCTGGGATTCTTCCGGATCAGTGTTCGCGGCATAACGGCTCCTTCTTGCGTTGGGGTCGGCCGCCTCAATCAGGCTTGACGGCAAATCACGGCAGCGGCAGTTGCAACGTTGTGTGCCAGGTGCAACGGGTTGATGGTGCCGACAATAGCACTGGCAACCGCCGGATGTTCAAACAGTAGCTGGAAACTGGCGTGGACCGGGTCCATGCCGGGTGTCAGGCAGACATGACCACTGGCCAGTGCTTTCTTGACCAGAATGCCTTTGCCATGCGCCTGCGCGTAATCCAGTACCGGTTTTTCATCCTGCTCGTTGAGGTTGTAAGTGACCATTGCGCAGTCACCGTCACGCAGCGCCAGCAGGCCGCCTTCGACGGTCTTGCCGGAAAAGCCGAAGCCGCGAATCTTGCCTTCGCGCTTGAGGTCGGCGAGCGTCTGATACACCTCGGCGTCGTTGAGGATCGCCAGATCGTTGCCGTCCGAATGCACCAGAACCAGATCGAGAAAGTCAGTTTCAAGACGTTTCAGGCTGCGCTCGACCGATGTGCGTGTATGGGCGGCGCTGAAGTCATGGTTCGACTCGCCGTTGACGAATTCCTCGCCAACCTTGCTGACGATCACCCAGTCCTGGCGCTGACCGCGCAGCAGCGGCCCCAGGCGCTCTTCGCTGGTGCCGTAGGCGGGGGCCGTGTCGATCAGGTTGATGCCCATGTCGCGGGCCATGCGCAGCAGCATCTGCGCCTGCTGGTCATCGGGAATCTTGAAGCCGCTGGGGTATTTGACGCCCTGGTCGCGCCCCAGTTTGACGGTGCCCAGCCCCAGCGGCGATACGTTCAGGCCGGTACTGCCCAGCGGGCGATGCAGATCGTGCAGGGTTTTCAGGCTCATGGCAGCAGTTCATCCCAGACAGGTATGGCCATCGGAGGCCGTGGCACATCGCTCAGCGCAGCTTGCGGGGTCGGGTGGATGCCGTCTCTGGACAGCTGCGACAGGACCCGGTCGGCGAAGTCCGGTGCCAGCGCCAGCTTGGTCGGCCAGCCGATCATCAGGCGTTGCTGGCTGTCGAGGAAGGCATTGTCCGGGCGCACCAGCCCTGATTGAGCCGGCTCGGCACGATCAACACGCAGGGTCGCCCACTGCGCCTGACTCAGGTCGACCCACGGCAGCAGCGCCTCAAGCTCTTTGCGCGCGACGGCGATCTGCGCGTCCGGTTGGCGCGCCACGCCATCGGCTTCGGCCAGATCGCCGCCAAGATACCACACCCACTGGCCATCTGCGGCCGGGTGTGTGGTCACGGTAATGCGTGGCTTGGGCCCGCCACCCAGGCAATGAGCGTACAGCGGCTTCAAGGTCGGCCCCTTGACCAGCACCATGTGCAACGGGCGGCGCTGCATCTGCGGTTGCGACACGCCCAGTGCGTTCAGCAGGTCGGCATTGCCGCCACCGGCACTGAGCACGATGCGCTGCGCATGGATATCGCGACCATCGACGCGCAGACCGATCAGTTCATCGCCCTCGAAGAGCGGCTCGATGTGCTGACCGGCCAGCAGGCTGTCACCGGCCAGCTCGGCAAGCCGCCCGATCAGGCTGGGTACATCGATCACCAGCTCGGCCAGTCGATAGACCTTGCCTTTGAATTTGGGATTTTGCAGGGCTGGCGGCAGTTGCTCGCCCTTGACCTGATCCACACGGCCGCGCACGGCCTTGCTGGCGAAGAAACTGGTGAGGTTGCCGGCGATGGTGCCTGGCGACCACAGGTAATGGGCCTCGGACAGCAGGCGTACACCGGACAGGTCCAGCTCGCCCTTGCCATCGAGGGCCTCACGCCAGCGACGCGGCATGTCGGCAATGGCTTCGGAGGCACCCGACAGCGCGCCGTGCAGCGCGTACTTGGCGCCGCCGTGGATGATCCCCTGAGACTTGAGGCTTTGCCCGCCACCCAGGCTGGCGCTTTCTACCAGCACTGTCGAGAACCCTTGACGACGCAACCGGGCATTGAGCCAGAGACCGGCGACGCCAGCCCCGACAATCAGCACGTCAGTGGAAATAACCGATGGCATGAGCACCTCAGTGAGCGAAAAGTACCAGCATTATAAAGGATCGGGTTTTCAATGCCCGGCGGTTTTCGAGAACAGCTGAATGACTGCCACGCCTGCCACGATCATGCCCATGCCCAGCAGCGCGGGCAGGTCGAGTTTCTGGCCGTAGATGAAGAACGCCGCGATGCTGACCATGACGATGCCCATGCCCGACCAGATGGCGTAAGTGATGCCCACCGGGATCGTGCGCATCACCAGAATCAGCATCCAGAACGCGATCGCATAGCCGGTAATCAGCAGCACCAGGGGCAGCGGGGTGCTGAATCCCTTCACGGCTTTCATGGACGTGGTGGCGATGACTTCCGCGCAAACGGCGATAGCCAACAGGTAATAAGCGTTCATGGTGCATTCCTTTTCGTCAGGCTGCGCATTCTAGCGACTTGTGATGGCGGGCTGATAAACTCCGCGCCCATGAATAGAACTCTTTATACCGTACTGTTTCATCTCGGCCTGCCGCTGGTTGCTCTGCGTCTGTGGTTGCGTGCGCGCAAGGCTCCGGCGTATCGCCAGCGCATCGGCGAGCGCTTCGCCCGCGGTTTGCCGGTCATGCAGCGGGGCGGTATCTGGGTGCATGCGGTGTCGGTGGGTGAAAGCATCGCCGCAGCGCCGATGATTCGCTCGCTGCTGGTGCAATATCCGCAATTGCCGATCACTGTGACTTGCATGACGCCCACAGGTTCGGAGCGAATCAAGGCGCTGTTCGCCAGTGAACCGCGAATTCAGCATTGCTACCTGCCCTACGACCTTCCGTGGGCGGCCGCTGGTTTTCTCGATCAGGTACAGCCACGGCTGGGGATCATCATGGAAACCGAGCTGTGGCCCAACCACATCCATCAGTGTTCCCTGCGCGGGATTCCAGTGGTGCTCGCCAATGCGCGGCTGTCGGAGCGTTCGGCGCGGGGGTACGCGCGTTTTGCCGGGCTGACGCGACCGATGCTCACGGAAATGGCCTGGTTCGCAGTGCAGACTGAAGTTGAGGCGCAGCGCTTTCGTGATCTGGGCGCACGTCCCGAGTGCGTGGCGGTGACCGGCTCGATCAAGTTCGACCTGAGCATCGACCCGCAGCTTCTGCAGCGTGCCGCCCAGCAGCGTGAACAATGGCAGACCACGCAGCGTCCGGTCTGGATCGCGGCCAGCACACATGCGGGCGAGGATGAAAGCGTGCTGGCGGCTCATCGCACGTTACTGACCAGTCACCCCGATGCGCTGCTGATTCTGGTGCCGCGCCACCCCGAACGTTTCGACAGCGTGCATGCGTTGTGTCAGCAACAGGGGTTTGCGACGGTAAGGCGCTCATCCGCGCAGGCTGTCACGCCTGACGTCTCGGTGCTGATGGGCGATACCATGGGGGAATTGCTGTTTCTCTATGCGCTGGCTGACATCGCGTTCGTTGGCGGCAGCCTGGTGCCCAACGGCGGGCACAACCTGCTGGAGCCTGCAGCACTGGCCACGCCGGTACTCAGCGGCCCGCACCTGTTCAACTTCCTCGAGATCGCCGCCATGCTGCGCAAGGCCGGTGCGTTGCAAGAGGTCAACGATGCAGCAGCGCTGGCCGCCGCCGTGCAGGGTCTTTTCGACCAGCCGCAGCAGGCGCGCAACATGGCCGATGCCGGGCTCGCGGTGATGAAGGCCAATCAGGGCGCGCTGCAACGCCTGCTCGACGGGATCGGGCGGTTGATGAGCAGACGCTGAATCGGGGAGGACGCGGAGCGTCCGGAACGGCATACCCACGCGGAGCATGGGTACGATAGTGGTTTCCAGACGCCTTGCTTCTTTCACGCTCGTCCAGACACCTATCGTTCCTCACGCTCCAGCGTGGGAATGCATTTCGTGACGCTCTGCGTCACCTGTCAGCGCTTTGCAGGTCGCTCGAAGTTCTTCTGCGCAGCAGTCGCCAGGTCCGGCGGCAGGAAGTCCTTGTCCGGGTTGTAGTCGGCCTTCAGGTAGCGCGACAGGTCCTGCAGGTCGCCCGGGTTCAGGGTGCCTGCTGCCTGCTTGAGGCGCAGGTTGTCGAGGATGTAGTCGTAACGCGTGTTGTTGTAGTCCCGCACCGAGGCATACAGCTGGCGTTGCGCATCCAGCACGTCGACGATGTTGCGGGTGCCGACCTGATAACCGATTTCCGTGGCTTCCAGCGCGCTCTGGTTGGAAATGATCGACTGCTTGCGGGCCTGGACCTGCTCCACATCGGTGTTCACCGCGCGATGCAGGTTGCGGGTGTTTTCCACCACCTGACGACGCAGGCTTTCACGGCGCTGCTCACTTTGGCTCAGGCGCGCATAGGCTTCGCGTACCTGTGAACTGGTCAGCCCGCCGCTGTAGATCGGGATATTCAACTGCACGCCGATGCTGCGCTGCTCGACGTCGCCGCCGTAATTGCGGCCGGTGTAGTTGGGGTTGCTGAAACCCAGTGCGTCGTTATCGCCACGCTGATAGGTCGCCACGGCATCGAGCGTCGGCGCGTGCCCGGCCTTGCGCTGACGCAGGGTTTCTTCGGCGGCATTGACCGCGTAGTTGCTGGCCAGCAGATTGAGGTTCTGCTGCGCGGCGGTATCGACCCAGGCCTTGGCATCGTTGGGCGTCGGCGCCAGCACCGGCAGGGTATGCACGATGCCTTCGATCGAGTTGTATTCGCGGTTGGTCAGCGTTACCAGCGCCTGAAAGGCATCGTCCACCTGACGCTGGGCGATGAGTCGGCTGGCACGTGACGTGTCATAGCTGGCCTGCGCCTGCAGCACATCGGTCTTGTCCGACAGGCCGACATCGAAGCGCTCGTTGGCCTGATCCAGTTGGCGCTTGAAGGCCGCTTCCTCGGCCTTGGTCGAGGCCAGATTGTCCTGTGCACGCAGTACGCTGAAATAGCTTTGCGCCGATTGCAGGATCAGATTCTGCTCGGTAGCCGATAGCTCGAGCGCCGCCTGTTCGTTGCTCGCTTCGGCAGCCTGCAACTGGAACCAGCGGTCAGCGCGGAAGATCGGCTGGCTCAGCGTGGCCTGGTAGAGATTGCCGCTGCGGGTGGCCACGGCTCTGGGCTGATCGATGCTGGTTCGGGTGCTGCTGTTCTGGGCGCTGCCGGAAATGTTCGGCAGCAAACCGGCGCGGGCCTGCGGCACGGCTTCCTTGCGCGCATCGTAATCGGCGCGTGAGGCTGCGAGGTCGGCGTTGTTGTCCACAGCCTGCTGATAAACGCTCAACAGCCCTGTCTGCGTTGGCATCGGCAATTCGGCTGCCCAGGTCAACCCGCTGGACGCAAACGAAACAGCCACGACCAACGAAAGTTTGCGCAACATGAGGCATTCCCTGTTCATGAAGAAAATAATTACAGTTCGGGTTGAAGAGAAACCGGGCTAGGGAGTGTAGAGCCAGACGCTTTTGGCAACAATCGTCGATTTGCGCCATTTATCGAGCCCCGTGCAAATAGGCTGGCGTTGCGACGGCACCCCGTCATAGACTGGCGGCGTTCTTGTCGGGGTGCCTTGCTATGAGGCTGAGATCGGTTAAACCGGATCCCGTTGAACCTGATCAGGTTAGCGCCTGCGTAGGGAACAAGATTTCTCGTCTCCCGGCGAGTCCTCTTGAGTGCCGTCCGGGGTCGATTGTTCAAATAATGAACAGTTTCGCCTCCTTTCGATACTCAGCACCAGCACTGGTGCACCCGTCCGTCATGTCAGGTCACTCCGACAATAAATCCGCAACTGGATGTCTGGAGAGCCGTGATGAGTATAAAAGCAAAAAACGCAGCCCATTTGAGCGAGTCGGCGCAGGTCGATTCCGGATCGGTACAGCCGTTTACCCGTTCGCAGAAAATCTACGTTCAGGGCTCGCGCCCGGACATCCGCGTGCCGATGCGCGAAGTCACCCTGGATGTCACCCCGACTGACTTTGGCGGCGAGATCAACGCCCCGGTCACGGTCTATGACACCTCCGGCCCCTACACCGATCCCAATGTGATCATCGACGTGCGCAAAGGCCTGGCTGACGTGCGCTCGCCATGGATCGACTCGCGCAATGACACCGAGCGTCTGCCGGGCCTGAGCTCCAACTTCGGCCAGCAACGCCTGAGCGATGCCGAACTCACCGCGCTGCGCTTTGCCCATGTGCGCAACCCGCGCCGGGCCAAGGCCGGCGCCAACGTCAGCCAGATGCACTATGCGCGTCAGGGCATCATCACCGCCGAGATGGAATACGTCGCCATCCGCGAGAACATGAAGCTCCAGGAAGCCCGCGCCGCAGGTCTGCTGACCCAGCAACATGCCGGACACAGCTTTGGCGCGAGCATCCCGAAGGAGATCACTGCCGAGTTCGTGCGTGAAGAGATTGCCCGTGGCCGCGCGATCATCCCGGCCAACATCAACCACGTCGAGCTTGAGCCGATGATCATCGGTCGCAACTTCCTGGTGAAAATCAACGGCAACATCGGCAACAGCGCACTGGGTTCTTCCATCGAAGAGGAAGTCGCCAAGCTGACCTGGGGTATCCGCTGGGGCTCGGACACGGTCATGGACCTGTCCACCGGCAAGCACATTCACGAAACCCGTGAGTGGATCATCCGTAATTCGCCAGTGCCGATCGGTACGGTGCCGATCTATCAGGCGCTGGAAAAAGTGGGGGGTGCAGCCGAGGACCTGACCTGGGAGCTGTTCCGCGACACGCTGATCGAGCAGGCCGAGCAGGGCGTCGATTACTTCACCATCCACGCCGGGGTGTTGCTGCGTTACGTGCCGCTGACCGCCAAGCGGGTCACCGGTATCGTCAGCCGTGGCGGTTCGATCATGGCCAAATGGTGCCTGGCGCACCACAAGGAAAACTTCCTTTACACGCATTTCGAAGACATCTGCGAAATCATGAAGGCCTACGACGTCAGCTTCTCGCTGGGCGATGGTCTGCGTCCTGGCTCGATTGCCGATGCCAACGATGCGGCGCAGTTCGGTGAGCTGGAAACCCTGGGCGAACTGACCAAGATTGCCTGGAAGCATGATGTGCAGACCATGATCGAAGGCCCCGGCCATGTGCCGATGCAGTTGATCAAGGAGAACATGGACAAGCAACTGGAGTGCTGCGACGAAGCGCCGTTCTACACCCTTGGCCCGCTGACCACCGACATCGCGCCGGGTTACGACCACATCACATCGGGTATCGGGGCGGCCATGATCGGCTGGTTCGGCTGCGCCATGCTGTGTTACGTCACGCCCAAGGAGCACCTGGGGCTGCCGAACAAGGATGATGTCAAAACCGGGATCATCACCTACAAGATCGCAGCCCATGCGGCGGACCTTGCCAAAGGTCATCCGGGTGCGCAGATCCGCGACAACGCGTTGAGCAAGGCGCGGTTCGAGTTCCGCTGGGAAGACCAGTTCAACCTCGGCCTGGACCCGGACACCGCGCGTTCGTACCACGACGAAACCCTGCCCAAGGATTCGGCCAAGGTCGCGCATTTCTGCTCCATGTGCGGGCCGAAATTCTGCTCGATGAAGATCACTCAGGAAGTCCGCGAGTACGCCGCCAATCAGCGCATCGAGGCGGTAGACGTCGACGTCGCCAAGGGACTGGCCGAACAGGCCGAGCGCTTCAAGCAGGAAGGCAGCCAGTTGTACAAGAAGGTGTAAAGGGCGATAGCCCGTCGTTATACACAGTTCCGCTTTGATTCTGCCCGAAGGGCATAGGAGCGACCGGGGCGGCGATCCCGCATTGTTCGCGAAAGGGCTTGGCTTCTGCCCGAAGGGCGTAGGAGCGAACTTGTTCGCGAAAGCTTTATTCCGGGCGATACATCTTCAGCGGATGTAACGACCCTTTCGCGAACAAGTTCGCTCCCACGGCCTTCGGCCAGAATCAGAAGCGGACTTGTGCATAGCGATGCATCGGACGCAGAGCACGCTTCTGCCCGAAGGGCGTAGGAGCGACCGGGGCGGCGATCCGCATTGTTCGCGAAAGCTTTATTCCGGGCGATACATCTTCAGCGGATGTAACGACCCTTTCGCGAACAAGTTCGCTCCGGCCTACGGCCAGAAGCCCGCTCTGCGTCCGATTCTGAAGGTGCAGTGCGGCTGCACCCGGTTCCTAGACTTTCCATACGAGACACCCCTGTGAATACACCCGGCACCTATTCTCCCGACACCCCAGTCCCCGCCAGCCAGCGCGTGTTCGGCGGGCGGGATCTGTTTTCCCTGTGGTTTTCCCTCGGCATCGGTCTGATGGTGTTACAGATCGGGGCCTTGCTGGCGCCGGGGCTGGGCATGTCCGGCTCGATGCTGGCGATTTTCCTCGGCACGCTGGTGGGCGTCTTGCTGCTCGCCAGCGTCGGCGTGATCGGCAGCGATACCGGCCTGTCGTCCATGGCTGCGCTCAAGCTCAGCCTGGGCAGCAAGGGCGCGTCGCTGCCCGCGGTATTGAACCTGCTGCAACTGATCGGTTGGGGCTCGTTCGAGATCATCGTCATGCGCGACGCAGCCAGTCTGCTCGGCGCTCGGGCCTTTGCAGAGGGCAGCCTGTGGAGCAGTCCGCTGCTCTGGACACTGTTGTTCGGCGCACTGGCCACGCTGTTGGCCGTCAGCGGACCCTTGACCTTCGTGCGCCGGTTTCTGCGCAAGTGGGGCCTGTGGATACTCTTGACGGCGTGTGCATGGCTGACCTGGAACCTGCTGGCCAAGGCTGATCTGCCCGCGCTGTGGGCAACCTCCGGCGATGGTTCGCTGCCGTTTGCCTCGGGGTTCGACATTGCCATCGCCATGCCGCTGTCGTGGCTGCCGCTGATTGCCGACTACTCACGCTTCGGGCAGCGCGCGAAAAGTGTCTTCGGCGGCACCGCTGCCGGCTTTTTCATTGGCAACTTCTGGCTGATGAGCCTGGGCGTCGCCTACACCCTGGCGTTCGCCCCGAGCGGCGAGGTCAATGCCTTGCTGCTGGCACTGGCCGGCGCAGGTCTGGGTATCCCGCTGCTCCTGATTCTGCTGGACGAGACGGAAAATGCATTCGCCGATATTCACTCGGCTGCGGTCTCCAGTGCTCTGCTGTCACGCATCAAGGTCGAGCATCTGGCGTTGGTGATTGGCGTGATCTGTACGCTGATCGCCTGTCTGGCACCGTTGGCGCAGTATCAGAACTTTCTGTTATTGATCGGCTCGGTATTCGCGCCGCTGTTCGGCGTCGTGCTGGTTGACCATTTCATCCTGCGTGGTCGCAGTGGTCAGGTAGCGGAGGGCGGTTTGCGCTGGATGAGCCTGCTGGCGTGGCTCGGCGGGCTCAGCACCTATCATCTGCTGGCCAATCTTTATCCTGAAGTGGGCGCAACACTGCCAGCGCTCATTGTCGCTGGCGTGTTGCAGCTGCTGATCGGCGGTGCGATCAACCGCGGCCGGGGAACAGTTCCGGCTTGAGGATGCCATTGAGCTGCGGATAAGGAATCTTCAGCTCGATGTGACCCATCGAATACGGCGCGATGGTATCGACCGAGTACTTGAGGATCACTGCACCGTAGGTCAGCGCAATGTGGGGCGTGCGCTTGAACGGCCAGGTCTTCATGAACTCGCTGTCTTCATTCATCTTGGTCGATACCAGCCAGCCCTGGTGGGCCAGTTGGGCTTTCTGCCAGAACTCGCTTTCCTTGCCCGGGATGATCATGTCAGCCAGGGTCAGGACTTTCTGCTGCTGACGCGAATAGTTGATGAACGCCCGACCCGGGTTGCCGTGGGCACCGCCGGTCTCCAGATAGCTGGACAGTTCGACCACTACGATACCGTCATGCTGCTCGCGTACCTTGGCCTGCAGATAGCTGGCGTTGCGACCCTGGGCCTGGCTCAGGAACTGTTCCTGATAGGCTTTGATCGACGCAGGCGGCGATGCGCTGCTGTCGGCAACGGTCAGTTGCAGCAACGTCTTCTGAACGATGGCGTCCAGCCGCGGCTCATCGGGGAAGTGCACGGTATCGATGTTCACCAACGGGCAGTCGGCCGTGGTGCAGCCCGGCTTGATCAGCTCGGAAGCATCGCGCTGGACTTGCAGCGGTGTGCGCATGTTGGGCGTGAAGAGGCTTTGGCAGGCGCCGAGCAACAGGGCCAGGCAAGCCAGTGAAGTGATCCTCAATAACGACATGTTGATCCTTGGCAGTGTCAGTAAAGGCGGTTGCGTTGTACGTATGCAGGCTGGTTGGACTGTAAACAACGTCTTCGGTTCGATCATGGCAGATTAGAATTGTTTTAAGTCCCGGCCGTCTACCCTGCATCTTCAAGGGGGCTGCATCTGACTGCCGATGCGCGTTAGGATGGCCCGATGTCAAACACGGCGGCAAGCGAGAAACCCATGACCCAGACCACACGATCTGCACCAAGCGCTTTTGAAACCATAAAGCGTGAAAACTGCTTCAAGGGCTTCTATAAGCTGGACAAGCTGCATGTGCGCCACGAATTGTTCGCGGGCGGGATGAGCAAGGAAATCAGCCGTGAACTGTTCGTTCGCCACGACGCCGTCTGCGTGCTGCCTTATGACGCCAAACGTGACGAAGTCGTGCTCATCGAGCAGTTTCGTGTAGGCGCCATGAAAAAGACCAACAACCCCTGGCTGGTCGAACTGGTTGCAGGCCTCATCGACAAGGACGAGCAGCCGGAAGAAGTTGCTCATCGCGAGGCGGAAGAGGAAGCTGGACTGAAGTTCGAAGCGTTGTGGCCGATCACCAAATACTTCCCTTCGCCGGGTGGCAGCGACGAGTATGTTCACCTGTTTCTGGGGCGCTGCACGAGCGAAGGCGCGGGCGGCTTGCACGGGCTGGAATCCGAAGGCGAAGACATCCGGGTCACGGTCTGGTCATTCGATGACGCCATGCAGGCGATGAAAGACGGAATAATCAAGAACGCATCGACGATCATCGCCTTGCAATGGCTGGCGCTGAATCGTGCAGAGATAAGGGGTTTATGGTCGTGAATCCAGTGCGCGAACGCTACCGTGTCGATCTTGCCGGACTGCAGGCCGCGTGCGAGGCCAACTACGCGCGCCTGATGCGCCTGCTGCCCGACATGCGCAACGAACAGCGCTCACGCCGCGTCGCCGTTACCCAGGGTGATCAGATGCTGGGCGTGCTGGCCGTCGAAGTGCTGCTCGACTGCCCGTACACCACCACCTTGCAGGTCTGCCAGGAACACAGCCTGCCCTGGCTACCGGTGCCCAAGCTCGAAGTACAGGTCTACCACGACGCACGCATGGCCGAAGTCATCGGCGCCGAACATGCACGGCGCTTCCGGGGCATCTATCCCTACCCCAACGCCGACATGCACCAACCAGACGAAAAAGCCCAGCTCAACCTGTTTCTGGGCGAATGGCTGAGTCACTGCCTGGCGTGCGGGCATGAGTTTGAGGCGGTGCGTTAACTCCTTTCCTCAGTTGTTCTCGTACTACCGCTTCCCGGCTTCGCTCTGGATTTCTCCCACATCTGATTGACCAGCAAGTGACATCAACTGACAGTGGGTGTGCTTCGGTCCTGTAGGTTGTTTCTGAAAATACCCCGGCACCTTGGATTTGAAACCCAATGCCTTACATTCGGCCTGAATTGATTTGCAGGTATAACGAATGAGTTACTTAGGCACTCCTCGGCGTCAGTTAGCGTGCTTCGCTGGAATCACTTTCAGCCTTTTCAGCTATATCGAGGTGATAACCCTGACAGGCAGCGCTCTGCGTGGGGAGCACTCCCTGTATATGGCCATTATCGGAGCGGTCATCGGTATTCTGTCTTTGAGGCTCATGCCGTGGATCGTTCATCTGGCTGGATTGGCAGGAATGATTCTTGGTGTTGCCCTGGAGCTTTTGCTGGCGGGATATCTCTGGCCCGGAATGCCTTATGAGCGCGTGTTGAGCTATCTCTTGGGTGCGGGACTGGCAGGCATGGTGTCGGCCGGACTTATTGCTTCAATTGTGCTCAAGCACCGAGCGAATCAGCAAATGTGACCAAATGCTCGTCCGCACGCACATTCCCGGTTTACCCGCCCGTTGCCGCATCACATAATCGCGCTGAATCCTCTCTGGGAGACGGTCTTGCCGAGCGCAGCCCTTTCATCGTCAGTTTTGCTGGTGCAGATATCCGATAGCCACTTGTTCGCCGAGGCGGACGAGGCGTTGTTGGGCATGAGTACGCGGGACAGTCTGGAAAAAGTCGTTGATCAGGTGCTGGCCGAGCAGCCGCACGTCGATCTTGTGGTCGCCAGCGGCGATATCTCGCAGGACGGCAGTGTCGAGTCTTACCAAGCGTTTCGTCGGATCAGCGGGCGGATCGATGCGCCAGCGCGCTGGTTCGCCGGTAATCACGACGAACTGCCGCAGATGGAGCAGGTTGCGCAGCCTAATGGGCTGCTGGACCCTGTGGTGGATATCGGCCAGTGGCGGGTGACGCTGCTGGATTCGGCGGTGCCCGGTTCGGTGCCGGGTTTTCTCGCGGCTGCGCAATTGCAGTTGCTGGAGCAGTCGCTGAGCGAAGCGCCTGACCGGCATCATCTGGTCTGCCTGCACCATCACCCGGTGGCGATTGGTTGTGAGTGGATGGCGCCGATCGGCTTGCGCAATGCCGATGCGTTGTTTGCTGTGCTCGATCGTTTTCCGCAGGTTCGCGCCATACTGTGGGGGCATGTGCATCAAGAGTTTGACCAGATGCGTAACGGCGTGCGCCTGCTGGCGTCGCCTTCGACCTGCATTCAGTTCGCCCCGGGCAGTGTGGATTTCAAGGTGGACACCACGGCGCCGGGCTATCGCTGGCTGCGACTGCATGACGATGGACGGCTGGAAACGGCTGTTTCCCGAGTGGTCGGCCTGGAATTCGAGGTCGATTACGGCGGCACCGGCTATTGATCGGGCAGGCGGATACGTTTCCGGTGAGGTGCTGTAGCGTAAGTCCCTGTAAACTACACGGCTTTGCCTGGCACCCGGGAGCAACAGCGTGACGAGCGACACACCTTCACTGCTATACATCCATGGCTTGAACAGCTCGAACCTGTCGAGAAAGGCCTGTCAGCTCAGCGCGCTGATGAAATCCCTGGGTCTGGCTGATCGTCTGCAAGTCCCTGAACTGCATCACCATCCGCGTCATGCCATGCTCCAGCTTGAAGCGGCTATCACGGCGCTGGGACGGCCATTACTGGTCGGCAGCTCCCTCGGCGGCTACTATGCGACTCATTTGGCGCAACGGCATGGCCTCAAGGCGGTGCTGATCAACCCGGCAGTCAATCCGCATCAGCTGTTCGACGGGTTTCTCGGCGTGCAACAGAACCTGTACACCGGCGAGCAGTGGCAGTTGACCGAAGACCATATCTGGGCGCTGGCCGAGCTGGAAGTACCCGCGCCGCAGGACCCGCAGCAGTTCCAGGTGTGGCTGCAGACCGGTGACGAGACGCTCGATTATCGTCGCGCCGAGAAGTTTTACCGGGCCTGTGCCTTGCGTATTCAGGCGGGCGGCGACCACAGCTTTCAGGGTTTTGCCGAGCGCATGCCGGCACTGCTGACGTTTGCCGGATTTGCCCCCGATCTGTTGCAGAAGATCGATCTGTCGGCGCTGTAGGTGATCGATGCCCGGTCATACGAATGCAAGAACATTGAACCCCCGAAATTCCATGAAAGATTGATAACGAGAACCCATGGCCACTCCCAGCGCTAGCTCTTATAACGCAGACGCCATCGAAGTCCTCTCGGGCCTCGATCCGGTTCGCAAACGTCCGGGCATGTACACCGACACCTCGCGGCCCAACCACCTGGCTCAGGAAGTCATCGACAACAGCGTCGACGAAGCCCTGGCCGGTCACGCGCGTTCGGTACAGGTCATCCTTCATGCCGACAATTCGCTCGAAGTCTCCGACGACGGCCGCGGCATGCCGGTGGACATCCACCCCGAAGAAGGCGTGTCCGGCGTCGAGCTGATCCTCACCAAGCTTCACGCAGGCGGCAAGTTTTCCAACAAGAACTATCAGTTCTCCGGCGGCCTGCACGGCGTGGGCATTTCCGTGGTCAACGCGCTGTCCACTCAGGTTCGGGTGCGGGTCAAGCGTGATGGCAACGAATATGAAATGACCTTCGCTGACGGCTACAAGGCCACCGAACTGGCGGTCGTCGGCACCGTTGGCAAGCGCAACACCGGGACCAGCGTCTATTTCGCCCCCGATCCGAAGTATTTCGATACGCCGAAGTTTTCCGTCAGCCGTCTCAAGCATGTGCTCAAGGCCAAGGCGGTTCTGTGCCCGGGCCTGCTGGTCAGCTTCGAAGACAAATCCAGCGGCGAGAAAGTCGAGTGGCATTACGAAGACGGCCTGCGCTCCTACCTGCAGGACTCGGTCACCGACTTCCTGCGCCTGCCGGACGAGCCGTTCTGCGGCAGCTTCACCGGTAACAAGGAAGCGGTCGACTGGGCGCTGCTCTGGCTGCCCGAAGGGGGCGACAGCGTTCAGGAAAGCTACGTCAACCTGATCCCGACGGCGCAGGGCGGCACCCACGTGAACGGTTTGCGCCAGGGCTTGCTGGATGCCATGCGCGAGTTCTGCGAGTTCCGTAACCTGTTGCCGCGTGGTGTGAAGCTGGCCCCGGAAGACGTCTGGGAGCGCATTGCCTTCGTCCTGTCGATGAAAATGCAGGAGCCGCAGTTCTCCGGGCAGACCAAAGAACGTCTGTCGTCCCGTGAAGCGGCGGCTTTCGTCTCGGGTGTGGTCAAGGATGCGTTCAGCCTGTGGCTCAACACGCACTCCGAGCTGGGCCTGCAGCTGGCCGATCTGGCGATCAACAACGCCGGTCGGCGCCTCAAGGCGAGCAAAAAGGTCGAGCGCAAGCGCATCACCCAAGGGCCGGCGTTGCCGGGCAAGCTGGCTGACTGTGCCGGACAGGACCCGGCGCGCTCTGAACTGTTTCTGGTCGAGGGTGATTCTGCTGGTGGCTCCGCCAAGCAGGCTCGCGACAAGGAATTCCAGGCGATCCTGCCGTTGCGCGGCAAAATCCTCAACACCTGGGAAGTGGACGGCGGCGAAGTGCTCGCCAGTCAGGAAGTCCACAACATTGCCGTGGCCATCGGGGTTGACCCGGGCGCAGCCGATATTAGCCAGTTGCGTTACGGCAAAATCTGCATCCTGGCTGACGCCGACTCGGACGGTCTGCACATTGCGACGCTGCTGTGTGCCTTGTTCGTGCAGCACTTCCGCCCGCTGGTCGACGCCGGGCATGTGTACGTCGCCATGCCGCCGCTGTACCGGATCGACCTGGGCAAGGAAATCTACTACGCGCTGGACGAAGCCGAGCGTGACGGGATCCTTGACCGTCTGGTCGCTGAAAAGAAACGTGGCAAGCCGCAGGTCACCCGATTCAAGGGCCTGGGTGAGATGAACCCGCCGCAGTTGCGCGAAACCACCATGGACCCGAACACCCGGCGCCTGGTGCAGCTCACGCTGGATGATTTCGCCGCCACCTCGGAAATGATGGACATGCTGCTGGCGAAGAAACGTGCAGGTGATCGCAAGTCCTGGCTCGAGTCGAAGGGCAACCTTGCCGAGGTCCTGACTTGATACGAGCCTGGCTCGCCGCCCTGATCCTGATTGCCGCGCCGGTTGTCGCTGCGCCACTCGAGGCCCTGAAGCTGCAATCCGAGCACCCGGTGGATGACATGGCCGGTGGCAATCTGTCAGGTCTGGCGATGTGCAACGGCCAGTTGTGGACCGTGTCCGACCGTGACGATGATGTGCTGTACAGCCTGGATGTGTCGCAAGACACCTGGAAGGCTCAGTCACATCACATTGACGCACCTGCGCCACAAAGCTATCTGCCGTTGAAGTTGCGTTTCATGGCCGGGCTTTCCGCGCTGATACGCGGCGGTAGTCTGGATTTCGAGGGTGTCAGCTGCGACGCCGCCGGCAATCGCTATCTGGTGAGCGAGGCTTACGGCGCAGTGCTCAAGGTTCCGGTCAGCGGTAAGCCGTTCTGGCTGGATTTGCCACAAGCGCTGGTGGATCAGGCGCGCGCTCAGGGCATGTTGCAGCGCTTTAACGCGATTTTCGAAGGGATTGCTGTCAGTCCTGTGGGCGACCGTCTCTGGCTGGCGGCCGAACGCGAGAAGCGCGGCTTGCTGGTGGTGCAACGCGACAAGGAGCAGTGGACCTGCGGGCAAAGCTGCGTGCTGCTGTCCGAGTCCGGTCTGGACGCGTTGCCGCCGGAGCAGGGCAGCAAAAAGGTGTCGACGGATTTTTCTGATGTGTCGTTGTACAACGGCAAGCTGTTCACGCTGGAACGTGCGGTGTATCGCATCTGTCGGCGTGATCTCGAAACCGGGCAGGTCGAGCGTTGCTGGTCGTTCGCCAAGGAAGCCATGGTGCCGTCGCGTCGTTACGATCAACCCTACGGGCTGACCGAGGCACTGGTGGTGGACGAGAAGGGCGCTTGGATCGGCATCGACAATAATTTCGGTGTGCGTGCCGACGGTGAGAAACGCCCGATCGTCTGGCGTTTCGCTGCACCTGAGGCGGGCTGGAGCGCTGAGCAGTGAGCGAGGTGCAGCCTGGCAAACGCGCTGGCAAGGTGCTGATGATCGTGGCCTGGGCGGCCGGTCTGTTTCTCGCGACGCGCTTTTTCGGCGATTGGGAAGACCGGCAGCAGAACCCCAACGCCGTGGTCACCTCGCAACACGGTGACGGCTATATAGAGGTGCAACTGGCAGGCAATCGTCAGGGGCACTTCGTCACCACCGGCCAGATCAACGGCCGGACAGTGGAGTTCATGATCGACACCGGGGCGACCGATGTGGCCGTACCCGGTGATATGGCTGACCGCCTGGGGCTCAAGCGTGGCTTTCCGGTCACGGTCAGCACGGCCAACGGCAACAGTCAGGGTTTTCGGACCACGCTTGACCGCTTGCAACTGGGCGATATCGTCCTGACCAATGTGCGTGCCCTCGTGGCACCCGGTCTGGACGGTGAACAGGTGCTGCTGGGTATGAGCGCAATGAAACAACTCGAATTCACACAGCGTGGCGGCAATTTGCTGCTGCGCCAGTCAACGAAATAATGAGGCCCGCATGAGCGACTCCCTTGACCTCAGCCTGGATGGTGTAGAACGCCGATCACTGGCGGACTTCACCGAACAGGCCTACCTCAACTACTCCATGTACGTGATCATGGACCGTGCCTTGCCGCATATCGGTGACGGCCTGAAGCCTGTTCAGCGACGCATCATCTACGCGATGAGCGAACTGGGCCTGGGTGCCGACGCCAAGCACAAGAAGTCGGCGCGTACCGTCGGCGACGTGCTCGGCAAGTTCCACCCGCACGGCGACTCGGCCTGTTACGAAGCGATGGTGCTGATGGCTCAGCCGTTCAGCTACCGCTACACGCTGGTGGACGGGCAGGGCAACTGGGGTGCGCCGGATGACCCCAAATCCTTTGCGGCCATGCGCTACACGGAGGCGCGTCTGTCGCGTTACTCGGAAGTTCTGCTCAGCGAGCTGGGCCAGGGCACCGCTGACTGGGTACCAAACTTTGACGGCACCCTGGACGAACCTGCGGTTTTGCCGGCACGTTTGCCGAACATCCTCCTCAATGGCACCACCGGTATCGCCGTCGGTATGGCGACCGATGTGCCGCCGCATAACCTGCGCGAAGTCGCCAGTGCCTGCGTTCGTCTGCTGGACGATCCCAAGGCCACGGTTGCCGAGCTGTGCGAGCACATTCTGGGGCCGGACTATCCGACCGAAGCGGAAATCATCACGCCGCGTGCCGACCTGCTGAAAATCTACGAGACCGGACGTGGCTCGGTGCGCATGCGTGCGGTTTACCGCATCGAAGATGGCGACATTATCGTCACCTCACTGCCGCATCAGGTTTCCGGTGCCAAGGTGCTGGAACAGATCGCCGCGCAGATGCAGGCCAAGAAACTGCCGATGGTTGCCGACCTGCGCGACGAGTCGGACCACGAGAACCCTTGCCGTATCGTGATCATCCCGCGCTCCAACCGGGTTGAGCTGGACGAGCTGATGCAGCATCTGTTCGCGACCACCGAGCTGGAATCCAGTTACCGGGTGAACATCAACATCATCGGTCTGGATGGCAAGCCGCAGCTCAAGAACCTCAAGACGCTGCTGGGCGAATGGCTGACGTTCCGTATCGGTACGGTGCGTCGCCGTCTGCAATTCCGCCTGGACAAGGTCGAGCATCGTCTGCACCTGTTGGACGGTTTGCTCACGGCTTACCTGAACCTCGATGAAGTGATCCACATCATCCGTACCGCCGAGCATCCGAAAGCGGAGCTGATCGCGCGTTTCGATCTGTCGGAAATTCAGGCCGATTACATCCTCGACACTCGCCTGCGTCAGTTGGCGCGTCTGGAAGAGATGAAGCTGCGCAGCGAGCAGGATGCATTGCGCAAAGAGCAGGCCAAGCTTCAGGCGTTGCTGGGCAGCGAGTCCAAGCTGCGCAAGCTGGTGCGTGCCGAGCTGATTGCCGACGCTGAAACCTATGGTGACGACCGTCGTTCGCCCATCGTTGCCCGTGCCGAAGCCAAGGCGCTGTCTGAAAACGAATTGATGCCCACCGAGCCGGTGACTGTCGTCCTGTCGGAAAAAGGCTGGGTACGCTGTGCCAAGGGCCACGACATCGACGCGACCGGGCTTTCCTATAAAGCCGGGGACGGTTTCAAGACCTCGTCCATCGGCCGCTCCAATCAGTTCGCCGTGTTCATCGACTCGACCGGGCGCAGCTATTCGGTTGCGGCCCACACCCTGCCATCCGCGCGGGGCCAGGGCGAGCCGCTGACGGGCAAGCTGCAACCGCCACCGGGTGCGACCTTCGAATGCGTATTGTTGCCTGAAGATGATGCGTTGTACGTGATCGCGTCGGATGCCGGTTATGGTTTTGTCGTCAAAGGCGAAGACCTGCAAGCCAAGAACAAGGCGGGCAAGGCGTTGCTGAGCCTGCCGGCCGGGGCGAAAGTCATCCTGCCTCGCCCTGTGCCTGATCGTGAGCAGAACTGGCTGGCGGCGGTGACCACCGAAGGCCGCCTGCTGGTGTTCAAGATCAGCGATTTGCCGCAGCTGGGCAAAGGCAAGGGCAACAAGATCATCGGTATTCCGGGTGAGCGGGTAGCCAGCCGTGAAGAGTATGTGACTGATCTTGCGGTGATCGGACAAGGCGCTACGCTGGTACTTCAGGCGGGCAAAAGAACGCTGTCGCTGAAACCTGAAGACCTCGAACATTACAAGGGTGAGCGAGGCAGACGTGGCAATAAACTGCCAAGGGGCTTCCAGAGGGTCGATGCATTATTGGTGGAAAATAGCTGAAAACATTGATCTGGCACCAAGGTTCTTCGTTTTGCCATGAAGTACGATGCATAATCGCTGGAGTCATGGTGCATATTCACGGATGATATGGGGTCTTGGGGTGCATGCGTGGCTCAGTGCCTGCATGGGTCTTGAAAGTACTAATACTGTGGCCTGTCTCTGGACGGCCACCTGGATGGGATGATGAATTTTCTACGCCTTCCCTTGATCCTGCTGATGACTGGCGTTCTGGGTCTGGCTGGTTGCAGTGTGCACCAGCCGACCGCGCTTTATCAGCTCGATAGTGGTGAGCCTGGTCAGCCGAAACAGAGTAGTGGTCTGGCAGTATTGCTGGGTCCTGTTTCGGTGGCCGACTATCTGCAACGCGAAACTCTGCTGCAACGCCAGCCTGACGGTACCTTGACCGCTTCGTCCGATGGGCGCTGGGCGGGTAACCTGTCTTCGGATATTGACCAGTTGCTCTTGCGTCAGCTGGCCTGGAAGCTGGACAGCCAGCGTGTCGTCATGGCGCCTGCAACGGCCAGCTTCACGCCCGATGTTCAGGTCGTGCTGTCCATCACCCGCCTGGACTCCGGTGCCAAACAGCCTGCGGTACTGGATGCGCAATGGCGTCTTCTGGACCGTAAGGGCCACGTCCGTGACAGCCGACTGGTTCACCTGGAACAAGTCCATGCCGGCAGCTCTGCCGATCAGGTCAAAGCCCAGGGCATGCTGTTGCAGCGGCTGGCTGATCAGGTCAGCACGGCGATCAAGCCGATTTCCTGGCAGGCGCTCGACGAGCCGAAAAAAACGCCTGTCGCCAAGGCCAAAGAGCCTGACAAGCCAAGAATTCCACTGGCGTCCCCTATACGCACCGATCTGGAAGTGTTCCGCTTCTAGGATCGGCCCAACAAAAAGCCCGCATCGCTGCGGGCTTTTTGTTGGGCGCTCATCTCTGGTTCCCACACCTCGGCGTTCCTGATGCGCTGCATAGTCAGGATAGGACGCAGAGCGGCATGCCCACGCTGGAGCATGGGCACGACGGTGGTCTTGCGGACACCTATCGTTCCTCACGCTCCGCGTGGGAATGCAGTTCGTGACGCTCTGCGTCACCTGTTTGCGCCGGACCAGGTCAGTCAGGATAGGACGCCGAGCGCCCAGAGCGGCGTGCCCATGCAGAGCATGGGCACGAGAGAGGAGTGAGCGGAGGAGAAGATCAGGCCTTGTTGGATTCGTGCATGCGCGCCAGCTGGCGTTCGAGCATCGACGGGTAGGGCTCCATCAGGCGTTCTACGCAGCAGGCACCTTCCGGGCTGGCGATCGGGCGGATGCGGGCGCGTTGGCGGATCAACGGGTCGTCGTTGATGCGGCGCTCGACCAGCAGCAGGTTGCGGCTGTGCTGAGACAGCGCCAGTGCATCCTGCGCGGTTTCGGTCAGCAACAGATCGATCTGGCTCAGCCCACTCAAGCCCTCGCCCAGCGTCAGGCCCAGTTGCAGTTGCAAGGTGATGCCGCTGTCGGCCACCTCGATCTGCAAGGCATGGCTGAGTGCGCGCAACAGCTCACCGCAGCAGATCGCGTTGGTCAGGTAGTCATCACCGCTTTCGTGGCTGTGGAACAGCATCAGCGTGCTGCCGTCATTCAGCGTGTGCAGCTCGCTTTCATACAGCGAGGCGGCCTGATCGAGGCAGTCGCGGTAGCGTTGCAGCAATTCGGTCAGGCGTGCGCGCGGCAGGCGGCGCAATTGATCCTGCGCACCCAGCTGCACGGCCAGCACTGCGCTGTTATGCGGTTCGATCGGCGCTACCGAGGCAGCCGCCGGGCGAACGGCTGGCGAGTTGTCCGAGTGGTCGCGCAGATCGGCGAATGGATCCTCATCGTCGTCTTCATCTTCTTCGGCAACGATGCGGCGCTGCACCGGTGGTGCCGGCAAGCGCGGTTTTGCTTCGCTGCTGCGTGCCGAAACCTTTGGTGCGGGCTTCTCTTCCGGCTCCAGATAAGGATCTTCGCTGTCGTCTTCCTCGCCGTCATACTCAGGCTCGGGCAGTGGGTCTGGCTCCGGCACCGGCGGCGCGAACGAGGTGCGCAGCTGGCGCGCCAGATCGCCGACTTCATCCTGGCGATCGGTGGCCGGTGTGTACGGGTCAATATTCCGTAGCCAGATACGCATCTGCATCAGTGGCGTGGAGATGTGGCGGCCAAGGCGCAGGCTCAGGGCCAGCGCCAGGGCCAGCAGGATACCGGCCAGAATGCCCATGCTCTGCAGACTGATGGTCAGTGGCTGCTGGAACTGCGACATGTCGAGGCTGATGCGCAGATGGCCCGCCATCACGTCCTGGAACGTGATCTTGATTTCATACAGACCCTGAGCTTCCCCCAGCAGCCCGTTTTTCGGGCGCTGGCCGGCCTCCGCGAGGATGCGGTTATCCACACTGTAGATAGCGGCATGCGCGACCAGCGGATTCTTGACCAGATTGCCCAGCAGCACGTTGAGGCTGAGGATGTCGTTGGACACCAACAGCTCGGTAGCCGAGGTGGCGGTCTGGGTGGTCAGGGCCTGCCCCAGCGCATCAGCCTGTTCATGCATGGCCTGCTTGAACTGCAGGCCCATGACACCGGCGTAGATCACCAGCGCCAAAGCGACCAGGATCACGTTATGGCTGGCAATGCGCAAAGCGATCGGTACACGGCGATGACGCAGGGCACGAAAGATGAGCAGGAAGAAATTATCGGTTTTAACGGGCGTGGGCCGGTTCACAGAGCACGGCTCTTTCGGTGAAGTTGTCGCGCAGTATAACGAGCGACCCAGTGGCGGCAAAGCGCTGCCTGTGCCCGGTGGTCACTGAATGTGGTTAGAATGCGGTTTTTTTCCACTGCGGGGGTGCGCCTTGCGCGAAATCGTCCTGATTAACATCACTGGTGTCGACCGTCCCGGTCTCACTGCGGCCATCACCGGCGTCCTCGCCCAGGGTGGCGTGAACATTCTCGATATTGGTCAGGCGGTGATCCACGACACCCTGTCGTTCGGCATCCTGGTTGAAATTCCGGATACCGTGCAGGGATCCTCGGTGCTCAAGGACATCCTGTTCACCGCCTACGAACTGGATCAGCAAGTCCGTTTCACGGCGGTGTCCGAAACCGACTATCAACACTGGGTCGAAGGCCAGGGCAAGGCGCGTCACATCGTTACGCTGCTGACCCGCAAGGTCACGGCCGAGCAATTGCAGTGCGTCAGCGCCATCACTGCCAAGTACGGGCTGAATATCGATCAGATCGATCGTTTGTCCGGTCGCATGCCGCTCGACACCCCGGCCGACAAGGGCAAGGGCTGCATCGAGTTCACCGTGCGCGGCGAGCCTGCCGATCCGAAAGCCATGCAGGCCGAATTCCTCGCGGTTGCCCAGGATCTCAACGTCGATATCGCGTTCCAGCAGGATTCGCTGTTCCGTCGTAACCGGCGCCTGGCGGTGTTCGACATGGATTCGACCCTCATCGAGGCCGAAGTCATCGATGAACTGGCCAAGGCTGCGGGCGTCGGCGAGCAGGTTTCCGAGATTACCGAGCGTGCCATGCGCGGCGAACTGGATTTCAGCGAAAGCTTCAAAGAGCGTCTGGCCCTGCTCAAGGGGCTCGATGTGAGTGTGCTGGATGAAATCGGCGCGTCTCTGCGCCTGACCGAAGGCGCTGAAACGCTGTTCTCCGAGCTCAAGCGGCTGGGTTACAAGACGGCGATTCTGTCGGGTGGCTTCACCTATTTTGCCAAACAGCTGCAAGCAAAGCTGGGCATCGATTACGTCTTTGCCAATGAACTGGAAGTGGTTGACGGCAAGGTGACCGGCGTAGCCGTCGAGCCGATCGTCAATGCGCAGCGCAAGGCCGATCTGTTGCGCGAACTGGCCCACAAGGAAGGGTTGAGCCTGGAGCAGACCATCGCGGTCGGCGACGGTGCCAATGACTTGCCGATGCTGGCGATTGCCGGGCTGGGTGTAGCGTTCCGTGCCAAGCCGCTGGTCAAGCAATCGGCCAAACAGGCCATTTCGACGCTGGGACTCGATGGCGTGCTGTACCTGCTGGGTTTCCGCGACCGCGAAGGAAAGCGCTGACGCTCGGACCGTCGTGGTCTGCCCCTGATGGCGAGGGGCCAATCGCGACGGCTGCCGCAATGACCGCTACAGCGTGCCCCACAAGGAATCGAATTCCTGATCCGGCCTGACCTTTTCGG
The DNA here is from genome assembly GCF_009495975.1 of Pseudomonas sp. SZ57. Taxonomy (NCBI): domain Bacteria; kingdom Pseudomonadati; phylum Pseudomonadota; class Gammaproteobacteria; order Pseudomonadales; family Pseudomonadaceae; genus Pseudomonas; species Pseudomonas sp. SZ57. The sequence continues at coordinate 215,668 of NZ_WIBD01000028.1, forward strand.
TTTCGGCCGCTTTCGGGGTGTCGTACATCTGATACTCGAACTGATTGTAACTGGCGCTGCTGACCTGCCGGTTGCTCAGTGACGCGCGGCGTTCTTCACCGTCGACGTTGATCATCACCTTGTTGCCTTCCTGAAACGGCAGGCGTGGTGCAAGCACGGTGGGCGGTTTTTCCATGGCTCGTACTTCGGGCAGCATCAGGGTTCGCAGGTACTGGCTGTTCTGCTGTTCGCGAATCAGTTGCATACCGCACGGCTGGGCAAACGGGGCGATCAGTTCGATCCCCATCTGTGTGCCGCCGCTGCGTACCTGACGGATCCAGCGCACGATGGCAATGCTCCAGCCCTGGCCTGCGTCGTCCTGAATACCCACCAGCTCGCCAGCCTGCAACTGCTGAGGCACATCCTTCTGCCACGCCAGGCAGTAACCGCCCGGGCTGTGGTTGACGATATTCAGGTCGAAGGTCGGAAACGTGTGCTGGTTGTTGGAAAGCGATTCGCTGTCGCCGTCGTTTTTCGGGTATTCGATCTCTTCGTAAGGCAGCAGAACGGATGAGCTCTTGCCGCGCTGCGTATCAAAGGCCGAGGCCCATGGATCGTCCGCGTCATCATTGGCCATCTTCAACGAAAAGCTCGCTGCACTGGTGGCGCTGTTCAACTGCAACAGCTCGCTGAACGACTTCTGGCCCGCGACATAGAAATGCAGCGCGCTCATGCCGATGCACAGTTTCAGCGTGCCCTTACCAGGCGTGCGTTGAAAGGTGCGTTCGGCCACATCGCCCCAGGCGACCGCCAGATGCTGCAGCAGGTCGGTGTTGATGCCGGTTGGAATCAGCAGCGGCGAGGGCGTGCGCTGGTCGTCGGGCAGGGCCAGGTACTGATTGATCGCTTCCGCCAGCGCGAACGTGTTGATACCCAGCAGCCGTGGAGATTGTTCGTCGTTGAACAGCGTGCGATACAGCGGTGGTTTGTCGGCAGTCGGATCCAGGGCAAACAGGCTGCTCTCCTCGACAGGCGACTGCAGCTTTACCAGCGCGCTCCAGGCCTCCAGCGCATCGGCCAGTTTGCCGATGTTCAGCTGACGCATCTGATTGCAGCGCGAGCAGCCCATCAGCAGCGCGATCACATAGGTCTGTTCCACGCTCAGCACTTTGCTGTGATGGGCCAGAGGCTCTTCGACCGGCGTGTTGTGCAACTGGTACTGACGGGCAATCTGGTAGATCTGGTGCAGTTCGAGCCACAGGCCGTCCTGAACCGGACAGTAAAGCTGGTTGGCGCGAATCAGCGGCCCGTTGAGCCCGTGCAGTGCGCGTTGCAACGCCATGCTGAACAGCCCGGCCTGGTCTCGGGTGTAGCGCGGGGCGACCTGTTGAATGATCTGCTTGTAACCGGTCGCCAGATGGTTTTGCAGCGCCTGGCAGAGGTTGGCCACCTTGCGTGGTCGCTCGTCCAGCACAATGGCCTGATTGAGAAAGTGGCGTTCAAGGTGCTTGCAGACGAAGTACACCTCGGGCCGCAGCAGTTCAAGCAATTGCAGGCGGTTTTCGCTCGGGGTGATCAACTGGTTCAGCTCGGTCAGCCCTTGATAGAGCTGGCGTGCCATTTCTCCGAGGTTTGCCTTGGGCAATCTGGAGATCCAGCGTTTGAGGTCGCGGGGGTTGGCTTCACTGAATGTCAGGCTCGACTGCGTCGGCGTGGGGGCACGCAATAGCAGAGGGAGGCTAAAATTACTCATGTGACAGGCAAGCTCCAACAACTCACTGGCGCGGACGATGGCTTCATAAGGGGGCCGAGGTTATCTCGCACCCGCGATGTGCCGAGCATACGCCCATGAAAGTGCGAAGTATCCTACAGCATCAATCGGACGACTTTACCAGTATCGACGTCGCTTCGCAGCAGTTATGGCCCTAAGCTACTACCGTCCGGCGGCACGTTGCATGAGCGCCACTGTCCATCATCGGACACTCATGCATCAAGGCTCAGGCCTCCATTATGCCTGGGCCGGAACGGCCAGTGCCTGGCCCATTTGAACCTTGGAGCCAGCGGTCAGTTGTTCGGCCCATTTCACCTGACCTGCACCGAACAGCACGATGGCGGTAGAGCCCAGCTTGAACCGACCCATTTCGGCACCTTTCTCCAGATGGATCGGCGCACGCGCCGCTTCGTCGTAGCTGAATGTCTTCAGTTCACGCTTGGGCGGCGTGACCAGCCCGGCCCATACCGTTTCGACAGACGCCACAATCATCGCGCCCACCAGTACCACTGCCATTGGCCCGCGCTCGGTGTCGAACAGGCAGACCACCCGCTCGTTACGGGCGAACAGCTCGGGTACGTTTTCGGCTGTGGTCTGGTTGACCGAGAAGATGCGGCCCGGTACGTAGACCATTTCGCGCAGCGTGCCAGCCAGTGGCATGTGTACGCGGTGATAGTCCTTCGGCGACAGGTAGACGGTTGCGAACTCGCCGCCCATGAACGGCGCTGACAGCTTGGGATCACCGCCGAGCAGTTCGAGCACGCTGAAACTGTGGCCCTTGGCCTGGAAGATCCGGCCGTGGTCGATAGGGCCCAACTGGCTGATGGCACCGTCGGCTGGCGAAAGAATCGCGCCCGGCGTGGCATCGAGCGGGCGGGCGTCGGCTTTCAATGCGCGGGTGAAGAACGCGTTGAAGTGCTCGTAGGACGTCAGGTCTTCGACCAGTGCCTGCGACATCTCCACTTGATAACGGCGGGCAAACCACGCGGTGAAAGCGTTTTTGAACCAGCGCACGCGGCATTCGGCAACGCAGCCTGCCAGTCGGGACAGCAGGTGGTGCGGCAGCAGGTACTGGCTGATGATGAACAAGCGGTCTTTCATTGAAGGTCCTGAGGATGAGTGTCCTGAATATTTCTGTGAGGTCCGTCCCGGTTCGGTGGCGCGGGCCGGCTCGACGGTTTCGGCTGGTGCTGGTGCTGGCTGCGCAGACGTGACGGGTTGTGCAACCTCGACTGCCTCGACGGGCGCGGCGGCCACATTCGGGAGTTCTACCGGTGTCTCCGGGTGATTGCCCCATTCGCCCCACGAGCCGGCATAGGCCTTGACCCTTGGGTAGCCCAGCGCCTTGGCCACCAGATAGGTGAAGCCCGAGCGGTGATGGGTCTGACAGTGCGTGATGATTTCCTTGTCGGGCGTGATGCCCAGCTCGCGAAGGATCTCCGGCATGTCCTGGCGAATGCGCAGGTTGCGCGCCTTGTCCATGCCCGCCGTCCACTCGAAATTGACGGCGCCGGGTATGTGGCCGCCTTTGGCCGCGACCACTTTTTCGCCCGAATACTCGGTCGGCGCGCGGGCATCCCAGATCGCCAGGTCGGCGGCGCCCAGACGACTCTGCAGGTACTCACGCGTGGCGGTAGGTTCGTCGTGCAGCGTCGTCAGCGTGACCGGGGCATCGGCAGCAGGCGGAACGTCGGTGCTCAGCGGCAGCAATTGCGCTTCCCAGGCCAGCAGCCCACCGTCCAGATAGTGATAACGGCTGTGGCCGATGACATCCAGCAGCCAGATGAAACGCCCAGCCCAGCCGCCGCCTTCGTCATCGTAGACGACATACACGGCGTCGGGATTGTGGCCCAGCTCGCCGAACAGTTGCTCAAGACTGGCAGTGTCGGGCAGCAGACCGGGGGCAGGAGGCTTGCCCAGTTGTGTACGTTTCGGATCGACGAAGCGGGCACCGCGAATGTGCCCGGCTTCGTAGCGAGCGCTGCTGGTCAGATCCACGAGGATCAGTTCCGGGGCGTCTAGACGCTCAAGCAGATCGTTGGGTTCGATGACCAGCGACAAGCCAGTGAATGCGGACATTTGCAGCCTCCGATGAAAGGAAAGGGGCGAATTGTACGCCAGGCCTCAGGCTTTGCGATGACTAAAGATGCCCAGTGCCCGTTCAATACATTGCGCGGTTTTTCCGAATGCCTGTACGGAAATTTCCGACAAGGCCCCGCCGCCCTGGTCGGCGACCACCAGCAGCATGACTTTGCCGTTGTTGCTCAGCGAGCGAATCAGCCAGTGCTGGCCGCTGAACAGGGTTTTCAGCTGCGGGGGCAGCAGCGCGGCAAATTGCGCACTGTTGGCGGGTGTCATGCGTAACTGCGTTGGCTGGGTCAGCAGGCGTTGCAGCACGGTGCTTTCCTTGATGAACAGCTGCAAGGTAGCGGCGTCCTTTGGCAGGCCGGCAGTCTGATTGACGCGCAGCACCGTTGACGTCTTGTCCAGCATCAGCAGCATGACCCGCTCCATGCCACACGAGATAAATGCATCGCGCGCCGAGGTGGTCAGGTGCATGGCGTTGATGAACGGGCTGGGATCCTGCAGCAGCTCGGCGCATTGCTTGCGCCACAGTTGCAGGGCGTCGGCCGATGGCGGCGGTGCAGGTTCATTGTCACGCCTTACACGCCGTGCGTCCCACGGCCAGATCAGCGATTCGGCCGGGTGCCAGAGGTCTTTTTCCGCATGGACGCGTGCGCTGCTGGCGGCATTCTGGTGCGCCTGTTGCTGTACTTCGCTCATCGACTGTTGCAGGTACAGGCTGGTCAGCCGTTCCCAGCGCAGGCAATGCGGGCTGTTCCAGGCCTGTTGTGCGGCCAGCGCCAGGCCGTTGCCCAGCAACACGGTATTGGCGGGCTGATTCAGCCAGCGGCGCAGGTTGGGGTCGTCGTCCATGAGTTGTTGCTGCTGCAGCGGGCTGTTGTCTTCGCGGGCGATGCGCAGCGCCTTGGCCAGATCGCGTCGCTCGTTGATCAACAGCTTATAGCCGCGCGTAACCCAGATCGGCAGGCGCCAGAACTCTGCGAGTGCCAGGCACAATTCCAGCAGGTTGACGCCGAACAGCTCTTTTTCCACTGCAACGCTGGAATGGCCCTTGTGGATAACCCGCAGCTCCAGTTCTTCGAGCAGCTTCGGATAGGCCAGCGCCATTGGCCAGAGCGGCGACAGAAACAGCAGGCTGCCCATGTGAATGTCCTGCCAGAGTCGCGCAAGGCGGCTGGCAAACAGGCCGTTGGCCTGTTGCGTGGCGTGCTGGCTGACCAGAATCAGCTGGCGATAGGCTGCAGGAATTTCTTCGGGCGGCTTGGCCGGCAAACGGCCCAGCAGGACTTCGGTACGCGCCAGACCCAGGCGGTTGATCGCAATTTCGAGGCTCTCGGCCTGCTCGGTCAACCCGTGGGTGTGATGGTTGGCCTCGCGCATCACGCTGAGCACCAGCGCAGGACTTTCCTGCATCATTTCGGCGATTTCACGCAGCGACCGACGACTGTCGTTCAGTGCGGCGCGGACGTGTCCATGATTGACGGCAGGGACCGGCAACGCGATGCCGTCAAGCAGTTTGACCCAGGCATCCAGCGTCTTCGGAACGAGGTGATGTGCTGCGTGTACTGTCGGCATTCGAGGGCCTGTGCGGCTGATTATCTGAGCTGGGAAACCGCCAGCGTACGGGGCACTGAGGCCATTTTCCTCCTTTTATGGAGGCGCATAAATGGGTTTTTCAAAAGAACCGGCTATAGTCTGGCCCAGTTAGGCCGATAAGGAGAAGAAGAGATTCAACAACTTCCGGACTGTCCCTGAACCCGACTCAGTAAAGTATTTTTTCCTATGGCTAAAATCATCGGCATCATTGTCGTTATCGCAAGTGTCCTCGGTGGATATGTGCTGTCCCATGGCAAGGTCATGGCGCTGTTCCAGCCCTACGAGGTCTTGATTATCGGCGGTGCTGCGCTGGGCGCGTTCCTCCAGGCCAACCCTGGCTACATGTTCATGCACGTGTTCAAGAAGTCGCTGAAGATGTTCGGTACTCGCTTCACACATGCCTATTACCTCGAAGTGCTGGGGCTGGTTTACGAAATCCTCAACAAAAGCCGCCGTGAAGGCATGATGGCGATTGAAGGGGATATCGAAGACGCTGCTTCCAGCCCGATCTTCGCCAAATACCCGGGTGTCCTCAAGGATGAGCGCATGACTGCGTACATCTGCGACTACCTGCGCATCATGTCGTCCGGCAACATGGCTCCCCATGAGCTGGAAGGTCTGTTCGACATGGAACTGCTGAGCATGAAAGAAGACCTCGAGCATCCATCCCACGCCATTACCGGTATCGCTGACGGTATGCCCGGCTTCGGTATCGTGGCTGCGGTACTGGGTATCGTAGTGACCATGGCGTCGCTGGGTTCCGGCGACAAGGCTGCGATCGGTATGCACGTAGGTGCGGCACTGGTCGGTACGTTCTTCGGTATTCTCGCGGCTTACGGTTTCTTCGGTCCTCTGGCCACCAGCCTTGCGCATGATGCCAAGGAAGAAATGAACGTCTACGAGGCCATCAAGGCGTCGCTTGTGGCCTCGGCCTCCGGCATGCCGCCTTCGCTGGCTGTCGAGTTCGGCCGCAAGGTTCTCTATCCGCTGCATCGCCCCAGCTTCAGCGAGCTGGAACAAGCGGTTCGCGGTCGCTAAGTCATGGAAAATAATCAGCCGATTATCATCAAGCGCGTAAAGCGCTTTGGTGGCGGACATCACGGCGGTGCCTGGAAAATCGCGTTTGCCGACTTCGCGACCGCGATGATGGCGTTCTTTCTGGTGCTGTGGCTGATGTCGTCTGCCACCCCCGAGCAATTGCTCGCGGTTGCCGGTTATTTCAAGGACCCGGTCGGCTTCTCGGACAGCGGTTCGCCGTATGTGATCGATCTGGGCGGTTCGCCGGAGATGTCGCCGAACCAGACGCTGAACCCTGAGGTTCAGACCACGCCGTCGCCGGATACGGTGCCGATCGAAGCGGAAAATGCCGAGACCAAGGCTGAAGCGGTGGAGCAGGAGCGTCTGGAGATGCTGCTCCAGGAGTTGCAGACCAAGGTCGAGGAAAATCCGCAGCTGCAGAAATTCAAGGATCAGATTCTGTTCGAGATCACTCAGGACGGTTTGCGTATCCAGATCATGGATGCCGAGAACCGGCCGATGTTCGACTCGGGCAGCGCGCGCCTCAAGCCTTATTTCGAAGATATTCTGCTGGCCCTGGCTGACACCATCAAAAGTGTGCCGAACAAAGTCAGTATCAGCGGCCACACCGATGCGACGCCTTTCGTGGGCAGTGGCGGGTTCGGCAACTGGGAGCTTTCGGCCAACCGTGCGAACGCTGCACGCCGTGCGCTGGTAGCCGGGACGTATCCGGATTCACAAGTAGCGAGGGTAGTGGGGTACGCGTCGTCTGCTCTTTATGACCGCCAGAACCCGACCAACCCGATCAATCGCCGCATCGATATCGTGGTGCTGACCAAAAAGGCCCAGCACCGCATCGAGGGCGATCAGAACTCCGGTGGTGCGCCAGTCACACCTGCCGCGCCGGCAGCACCGTCAGCACCGGCGCCTGCGACACCCGCGGCTCCGGGGGCTTCGACAGCGGCGCCACCTGACCCGCAGGCCTACGCCCAGCCGCGCGAGATCCGGCAGAAGCTGAACATCTTTGACGATGGCAAGTTGCGGGTCGAGCCGGCCCAGAACTGAGCTGTAACCGATACAAAAACGCCGCGATCATCGCGGCGTTTTTGCGTGCGGCGTTCGGTGCTCAGTAACTGTCTTGCGGCAGGCTGGCAATGATCGAGCGGTAGCTGTTCATGCGCTGCTGTTGCACGCGGCCGTCCTCAAGCCCCTTGAGCAGGGCGCAGCCCGGTTCGCGGTCATGCTTGCAGTCACGAAAGCGGCAGGTGCCGATCAGGTCGTTGAACTCGATGAAACCTGCCTCTACGTCGGCACGACTGACGTGCCCCAGGCCGAATTCCCGGATGCCCGGCGAGTCGATCAGATCGCCGCCGCGCGGGAAGTGGAACAGGCGCGCGGTGGTCGTGGTGTGTGTGCCCTGGCCGGAAACTTCCGACAGCGGGCCGACCCGAGTGTCCGTTTCCGGCAACAGGCTGTTGACCAGCGAGGACTTGCCGACGCCGGACTGGCCGACGAACACGCTGATGTGCCCGTCAAGCTGGCTTTGCAGACTCTGCATGCCGTCACCGTGGTGTGCGGACACTTCCAGCACCGGATAACCCAGCGTGCGGTAGACCGCCAGCAGCGCATTGAGCGCGGGCGCATTCTGTTCGTCGATCAGGTCGGCCTTGTTGAGCAGCAGCAACGGACGAATCCCGGCATGCTCGGCGGCCACCAGATAGCGGTCGATCAGGTTGGCATGTGGCTCGGGCATCGGCGCGAAGACGATCACGATCAGGTCGACGTTGGCAGCCACAGGCTTGAGCTGGCCGCGTGAATCCGGGCGGCGCAGTTCGGTGGTGCGAGGCAGTTGCGCGACGATCACGCCAATGCCCTGATTGCCGGCGCGCCATACCACGCGATCACCGGTCACCAGCGCAGGCAGGTTGGCGCGCAGGTGGCAGCGAAAGACCTGACCGGTCGCTTCGCCTTCCTGGGCCTCGACTTCGACTTGCACGCCGAAGTGAGCGATCACCAGGCCCGTCTGCTCGGGGCCGAGGTCGCCACCCTCAAGTGTTTCAAGCGTAGCGGACTCGCGTTTTGCCGCGCGGGCAGCACGCTCGCCCTGAATTTTTTCGATGCGCCAGTTCTGACGACGATTGAGTTGGCGTTTGGCCATGGGTGTTCCGATGTGATGTAACCGATGAATTAGGCAGTACGATGGATCGGCAGGAGTCTAGCACGGCAGGGTGAGCTAAACTGCGCGCCTACGCTGAGGAGTCGACACATGCAGAACAAGCAGAACCTGATCTGGATCGATCTGGAAATGACCGGTCTGGACCCTGATACCGATGTCATTATCGAAATGGCCACGATCATCACCGATAGCGAGCTGAACACCCTGGCCGAAGGTCCGGTGATCGCTGTGCATCAGAGCGACGAAACGCTGGCGAAAATGGACGAGTGGAACACTCGCCAGCACGGCGGTTCGGGCCTGACCCAGCGCGTGCGGGAAAGTACCGTCAGCATGGCTGAAGCCGAGGCGCAGACCCTTGAGTTCATCAAACTGTGGGTGCCAGAGCGCAGTTCGCCGATCTGCGGCAACAGCATCTGCCAGGATCGCCGCTTCCTGTACCGCCACATGCCGACGCTGGAAAACTACTTCCACTACCGAAACCTGGATGTCTCGACCCTCAAGGAACTGGCTGCGCGCTGGTCCCCCGAGCTGAAATTCAAGAAAGGCAGCACCCACCTGGCGCTCGATGATATCCGCGAGTCGATTGCCGAGCTGCGCTTTTATCGTGAGCACTTCATCAAGGCCTGATCGAGACTCGCAGGTGCAGTGAATAATCTTCGCTGCACTCTTTCAGTGCGTTGGTCGGCTGGTTAGACTGCGCGCCTTTGTCGCAGAGTCCCCGCCATGTTGCTGATGCTTTATCTGATCGCTATCACTGCTGAAGCCATGACGGGAGCCCTGTCTGCAGGGCGGCGCGGGATGGACTGGTTCGGCGTGGTGCTGATTGCCTGCGTCACGGCGCTGGGTGGCGGGTCGGTGCGCGACGTGCTGATCGGTCATTACCCGCTGACTTGGGTCAAGCACCCGGAGTATCTGGTTCTGACCAGTGTGGCGGCGCTGGTGACGATCTTCATCGCGCCATTGATGCGTCACCTGCGCTCACTGTTTCTGGTGCTCGATGCACTGGGGCTGGTGGCCTTTACCCTGATCGGCTGCATGACCGCGCTGGAGGCCGGGCACGGTCTGCTGATCGCGTCAGTCTGCGGCGTGATCACCGGGGTTTTCGGCGGCATCCTGCGCGACATCTTCTGCAACGACATCCCGCTGATCTTCCGCCGCGAGCTGTACGCCAGCGTGTCTTTTCTGGCCGCGTGGTGTTTTCTGCTGTGTCAGTACCTGCAACTGCCCAACGAACAAGCGGTACTGATCACCCTGTTCGGCGGCCTGCTGCTGCGCCTGCTGGCGATTCGTTTCCGCTGGGAAATGCCCAAGTTTGTCTATAAAGACGAGCCTTGAAGAGGGGGGAAGGCCACGAGCGGCATGCCCAAGCTCGTCTTGTGGGAGGCAATGTTGTTCAGTCATAACCATGTATGAGCGAGCCGGGCCACGCTTCGCTTGCTCGCGAAGGCTGACTGACAGAGGCATAAATCTCCGGCGATTGTCCCTGCCTCTTCGCGAGCAAGCTCGCTCCCACAGGAATATGGTGTGACCCCCGAAGGTTGGTCAATTATCCCCCTACGCTGCCTTGGCAGCCTGCATTCTGTATTCCACAGGAC
>NZ_WIBD01000029.1:0-94219 GCF_009495975.1 Pseudomonas sp. SZ57
CCTGTGGGAGCGAGCTTGCACGCGAACGGTTCTGTACAAACCCCGTAAATGCTTCGACGGAAACACCGTCTTCGCGAGCAAGCTCGCTCCCACTAGGTCTTCATTGGCGCAGGGCATTCGCACGGCTCGAAACACCGTCGACCTGTGTGAGTAATCCACATGGCCCGAAAACACCCGGGCCCTGTGTGAGTGTTTCACATCGCCCGAAAACACCTCGCTCTCACGCCCTTCGGACAGAAGCCTGAAAGCCCTTTATTCCCGGCGTCACAGATCCGCGCCGTACCGTACTTTCAGGTACTGACGCGTCACTCCGGTGCTGCGACGGGTGTGGGGGCGGGTGGTGGGCGTAGGCCGACTTCGGCGCTAAGGCGCATTTCCTTGCCGTTGCGCATTACGTCGATCGCAATCTTGTCCTTGGGTTTGGTGCGCGCCACCTGGTTCATCGAACGACGCCCGTCGCCGGCAGGTTCGCCATTGATGCTCAGGATCACGTCACCCAGTTGCAGCCCGGCTTTCTGCGCCGGTCCGTCGCGGAAGATGCCCGCCACGACGATGCCTGGACGATCCTTCAGCCCGAAGGATTCGGCCAGTTCCTGGGTCAGGGGTTGAACTTCGATGCCCAGCCAGCCACGAATGACCTGGCCGTGCTCGATGATCGACTTCATGACATCCATGGCCAGCTTGGTCGGAATGGCGAAGCCGATGCCCTGCGAGCCGCCGGACTTGGAAAAGATCGCGGTGTTGATACCGATCAGATTGCCGCTGGCGTCTACCAGCGCACCGCCCGAGTTACCCGGGTTGATGGCCGCATCGGTCTGAATGAAGTCTTCATAGGTGTTGAGGCCCAACTGATTGCGCCCGGTGGCACTGATGATGCCCATGGTCACGGTCTGGCCGACGCCGAACGGGTTGCCGATCGCCAGTGCCACGTCGCCGATGCGGATGCTGTCAGAGCGCGCGATGGTAATCGCCGGCAGGTTTTTCAGGTCGATCTTGAGCACCGCCAGGTCGGTTTCCGGGTCATTGCCGATGACCCGGGCAATGGTTTCGCGGCCGTCTTTGAGCGCGACCACGATCTGGTCCGCGCCGGTGGTGACGTGGTTGTTGGTCAGTATGTAGCCTTCGGGGCTCATCATGACGCCAGAACCCAGACTCGATTCCATACGCTTCTGCTTGGGCGTGTTGTCACCGAAGAAACGGCGGAACTGCGGGTCTTCGAAAAGCGGGTTGTTGCCCTTGTTGACCATCTTGGTGGTATAGAGGTTGACCACCGCGGGCGCTGCGGCAATGACCGCGTCGGCATAGGAAGACGGACCTTGCATGACATTGGTGGTCTGTGGAGCCTGTTGCAGATTGACATCCAGGCTCGGCAGACCGACCCACTGCGGGTAGCGCTGAATAATCAGCATGGCGATAAGCACGCCAGCCAGCAATGGCCAGCCGAAAAAACGCAGTGCCTTGAACATTTAACAAGTCCTGATGGTTGCGGGCGCAGAAAGTTTTGCCACGGGTGCGCCATAATGGCGGGCATTATACGAGTACAACGCAGCTCTGAACTGCATATTTAGGAGTCTTTTATGGCTGTTGCCCTGAGCACCCTGGTCGAAGAAGCCGACCGCTATCTGAACAGTGCCCGGATTCAGGATTACTGCCCCAATGGCCTGCAGGTCGAAGGGCGGCCGCAAGTCATGCGCATCGTCAGCGGCGTGACGGCCAGTCAGGCCCTGCTGGACGCGGCAGTCGACGCTCAGGCTGATCTGGTTCTGGTCCACCACGGTTACTTCTGGAAGGGCGAAAACCCGTGTGTCGTCGGCATGAAGCAGCGTCGCCTGAAAACCCTGCTCAAGCATGACATCAGCCTGCTGGCCTACCACCTGCCGCTGGATGTGCATCCCGAAGTGGGCAACAACGTGCAACTGGCGCGTCAACTGGACATCACGGTCGAAGGCCCTCTGGACCCTGAAAACCCACGTGTGGTCGGGCTGATCGGCTCATTGTCCGAGCCCGTGACTGCACGGGATTTCGCCCGTCGTGTGCAGGATGCGCTGGGTCGCGAGCCATTGCTCATCGAAGGCAGTCAGATGATTCGCCGTGTCGGCTGGTGCACGGGTGGCGGTCAGAACTACATCGATCAGGCGGTGCTTGAGGGCGTCGATCTGTTCCTCAGTGGTGAAGCGTCGGAGCAGACGTTTCATAGCGCACGAGAGAATGACATCAGCTTCATTGCCGCCGGTCATCATGCCACCGAGCGCTACGGCGTGCAGGCGCTGGGCGATTATCTGGCGCGGCGATTTGCGCTCGAACATATCTTTATCGACTGTCCGAACCCGATTTGAACGATCAAACAGCAGGGCATATGCATAGATCGTTTCGATCTAGTTGCATCGCTGATTAGCGATATCACGCATGTTAAAGTGCGCGGCTCGAATACGGCCCGCTGGCCGCCCCGGGGTTTCCCGGTCCATAACGAACGCAATCCGTGAGTAGCCATGGTTGACAAACTGACGCATCTGAAACAGCTGGAGGCGGAAAGCATCCACATCATCCGCGAGGTCGCCGCCGAGTTCGATAACCCGGTGATGCTGTACTCGATCGGCAAAGATTCGGCCGTGATGCTGCACCTGGCACGCAAGGCATTCTTCCCCGGTAAACTGCCATTCCCGGTCATGCACGTCGATACCCGCTGGAAATTCCAGGAGATGTATCGCTTTCGCGACCAGATGGTCGAAGAAATGGGCCTGGACCTGATCACCCACATCAACCCCGATGGCGTGGCACAGGGCATCAACCCGTTCACCCACGGCAGCGCCAAACACACCGACATCATGAAGACCGAGGGCCTGAAGCAGGCGCTCGACAAGCATGGTTTCGACGCCGCCTTTGGCGGCGCCCGACGCGACGAAGAGAAGTCCCGGGCCAAGGAACGCGTCTACTCGTTCCGCGACAGCAAGCACCGCTGGGACCCGAAAAACCAGCGTCCCGAGCTGTGGAACGTCTACAACGGCAACGTCAACAAAGGCGAGTCGATCCGTGTGTTCCCGCTCTCCAACTGGACCGAGCTGGACATCTGGCAGTACATCTACCTTGAAGGCATCCCGATCGTGCCGCTGTATTTTGCCGCCGAGCGCGACGTTATCGAGAAGAACGGCACGCTGATCATGATCGACGACGAGCGCATCCTCGAGCATCTCACCGATGAAGAGAAGTCGCGCATCGTCAAGAAAAAGGTCCGTTTCCGCACCCTCGGCTGCTACCCGCTGACCGGTGCTGTCGAGTCCGAAGCGACCAGCCTGACCGACATCATTCAGGAAATGTTGCTGACGCGAACTTCCGAGCGCCAGGGCCGGGTCATTGACCATGACGGCGCTGGTTCGATGGAAGAAAAGAAACGTCAGGGTTATTTCTAAGGGGTGTCACATGTCGCATCAATCTGATTTGATCAGCGAGGACATCCTCGCCTATCTGGGCCAGCACGAACGCAAGGAAATGCTGCGCTTTCTTACCTGTGGCAACGTCGATGACGGCAAGAGCACGCTGATCGGGCGTTTGCTGCACGACTCCAAGATGATCTACGAAGATCACCTGGAAGCCATCACCCGTGACTCGAAGAAGTCCGGTACCACCGGTGATGACGTCGATCTGGCGTTGCTGGTGGATGGCCTGCAGGCCGAGCGGGAGCAGGGCATCACCATCGATGTCGCTTATCGCTATTTCTCCACGGCCAAGCGCAAGTTCATCATCGCCGACACCCCGGGCCACGAGCAGTACACCCGCAACATGGCCACCGGTGCGTCGACCTGTGACCTGGCGATCATTCTGGTGGACGCCCGCTACGGCGTGCAGACCCAGACCCGTCGTCACAGCTATATCGCCTCGCTGCTGGGCATCAAGCATATCGTCGTCGCCATCAACAAGATGGACCTCAACGGCTTCGATGAAAGCGTTTTCGAGTCGATCAAGGCCGATTACCTGAAGTTTGCCGACGGCATCGCGTTCAAGCCGACCACCATGGCTTTTGTACCTATGTCGGCGCTCAAGGGCGACAACGTGGTGAACAAGAGCGAGCGTTCGCCCTGGTACACCGGCCAGTCGCTGATGGAAATTCTCGAAACGGTCGAAATCGCCAGCGACCGCAATTATGCGGACCTGCGTTTCCCTGTGCAGTACGTCAACCGTCCGAATCTGAACTTCCGTGGTTTCGCCGGTACGCTGGCCAGCGGCATCGTGCACAAGGGCGACGAGATCGTCGTGCTGCCGTCGGGCAAGAGCAGCCGTGTGAAGTCCATCGTCACCTTTGAAGGCGAGCTGGAGCAGGCGGGGCCGGGTCAGGCGGTGACGCTGACCATGGAAGACGAGATCGACATTTCCCGTGGTGACCTGCTGGTGCATGCCGACAATGTTCCGCAGGTCAGCGATGCGTTCGATGCCATGCTGGTGTGGATGGCCGAAGAACCGATGCTGCCGGGCAAGAAGTACGACATCAAGCGCGCCACCAGCTATGTGCCAGGCTCCATTGCCAGCATCACCCACCGGGTCGATGTGAACACACTGGAGGAAGGCCCTGCCAGCTCGTTGCAGTTGAACGAGATCGGCCGTGTCAAGGTCAGCCTCGATGCGCCCATCGCGCTGGACGGCTACAGCAGCAACCGCACCACGGGTTCGTTCATCGTCATCGATCGTTTGACCAATGGCACCGTTGCGGCGGGCATGATCATCGCCAAGCCGGTTTCAGGTGGCGGCTCGCAGCACCATGGCGAACTGGCCCACGTCTCCACTGAGGAGCGCGCGCAGCGCTTCGGTCAGCAGCCGGCCACCGTGTTGTTCAGCGGCCTGTCCGGCGCGGGCAAAAGCACGCTGGCCTATGCGGTCGAGCGCAAGCTGTTCGACATGGGCCGTGCGGTCTATGTACTGGACGGTCAGAACCTGCGTCATGACCTGAACAAGGGCTTGCCACAGGATCGTGCAGGTCGTACCGAGAACTGGAGCCGTGCCGCGCATGTGGCGCGTCAGTTCAACGAAGCCGGCCTGTTGACCCTGGCCGCATTCGTTGCTCCGGATGCCGAAGGGCGTGAGCGCGCCAAGGCGCTGATCGGCAAGGATCGCCTGCTCACCGTCTATGTACAGGCGTCGCCAACGGTCTGCCGCGAGCGTGATCCGCAGGGCCTGTATGCCGCTGATGGCGACAATATCCCTGGCGAGTCCTTCCCGTATGACGTGCCGCTGAATGCCGATCTGGTGATCGACACACAGACACTCAACGTCGAAGAAAGCGTCAGGCAGGTGCTGGATCTGCTGCGCAGCCGCGGCGCGATCTGATTCATATCCCTTGGCAGGGGGCTTGCCTCCGCAAGGGATTGCAGTTTCGATCCTACAAAAAAAGCCCGCCGCAGATGCTCTCTGCGGCGGGCTTTTTGTGTGGCTGCGAAAGCTTACTTCTTCAAGCCGTAATGCTCATCCAGCATGCCCGGGGAGTTGGGCGACTTGGGCGCGTAATCCTTGGGTGTTTCAGTGTCGCGTGGCGGGGTCAGGCGGTCGCGATGATCGCGGTGCGCATGATTGGCCTCAGGGTGCAGGGCGGCCAGCAGGCGTTGGCGGGTCAGCTCGTCGAGAGCCAGACGGTTGGCGCCCTCGGCAAGGTGTTCCTGAACGTCCTGATAGCTCTGTGAAAGCTTTTGGACCAGATTGGCCGTGCTGTTGAAGTGCGTGACTACCTCGTTCTGATAGGCGTCGAAACGCTCCTGAATGTCATCCAGCTGGCGCTGGGTGCTGTTCGGAACGGTGTTGGGCAGCAGGCGTGCCACCAGAAAACCAATGACGACACCGGCCACCAGGGCGAGCGTCGGCAACAACCAGACTAAGAGCGAGTGTTCCACGAGTCCTTCCTCTATAAACGGCTTTGCTTTACGTTAACGGCTCGAACCTGCGCTGTATACCCGCGACGTATCGTTGATATGCATGCCGCAGACAATCAGCTAGACGAGTCGACCCATTTCGAGGTCACGGAGTTCTGTTTTGCTCATGCGTGAAACCCCATTATTTATCGATGGTCCTGAAGGCCAGCTCGAAGCGCTGTATCAGGATGTCCCCGACGCCCGAGGTGTTGCACTGATCTGTCATCCTAACCCGATACAGGGCGGAACGATGCTCAATAAAGTCGTCTCGACGTTGCAGCGTACCGCACGCGATCAGGGTTTGATCACGTTGCGCTTCAATTATCGCGGCGTCGGTGCCAGTGCCGGTACCTCGGTTGCCGGGCCAGGCGAGATCGATGATGCCCAGGCTGCCGCCCAATGGCTGCGGGCGCAACATCCTGATCTGCCGATGACCCTGTTCGGATTTTCCTTTGGCGGCTACGTTGCTGCAAACCTGGGTGGCAGGCTGGAAGCGCAGGGTGAAAAGCTCACGCATCTGTTTCTGATTGCGGCTGCGGCGTCGCGCCTCGAGGACCAGAGCGTACTGCCCAAGGCTTGCCCGCTGACGATCATTCAGCCGGAGAACGACGAAGTGATCGACCCAGAGACGGTCTATGCATGGTCCGCCGCGTTGCAACGTCCCCATGAGCTGCTGAAAGTGGCAGAATGCGGACACTTTTTTCACGGCAAGCTTACTGATCTGAAAGATCTGCTCCTGCCGCGACTTTCCAGCTGATTGCAGCCCGTATTGCATCCTATTGATAAGCGACCTGCCATGACCACTCGTATCCTGACCGGTATCACGACCACCGGCACTCCCCATCTGGGCAACTACGCGGGCGCCATTCGCCCGGCCATTGTCGCCAGCCGTCAGAGCGATTTCGACTCGTTCTACTTTCTGGCCGACTACCACGCGCTGATCAAATGCGATGACCCGCTGCGCATTCAGCGCTCGCGTCTGGAAATCGCCGCGACCTGGCTGGCGGCGGGGCTGGACGTCGATCGTGTGACCTTCTATCGCCAGTCGGACATTCCTGAAATCCCGGAACTGACCTGGCTGCTCACCTGCGTCGCGGCCAAGGGCCTACTCAATCGCGCCCACGCCTACAAGGCGTCGGTGGACAAGAACGTGGAAGGTGGCGAAGACCCGGACGCAGGCATCACCATGGGTCTATACAGCTACCCGGTGCTGATGGCTGCCGACATCCTGATGTTCAATGCGCATCAGGTTCCGGTAGGTCGCGACCAGATTCAGCACGTTGAAATGGCCCGTGACATCGGTCAGCGTTTCAATCACCTGTTCGGCAATGGCAAGGAATTCTTCGTCATGCCCGAGGCACTGATCGAAGAGAGCGTGGCTACGCTGCCAGGTCTGGACGGTCGCAAGATGTCCAAGAGCTACGACAACACCATCCCGTTGTTCAGCGGCGCCAAGGACATGAAAAGCGCGATATCGCGTATCGTCACCGACTCGCGTGCCCCAGGCGAAGCGAAAGACCCGGACACCTCGCATCTGTTTACTCTGTATCAGGCCTTCTCGACGGCCGAGCAGTGCGCCGAATTCCGCGCTGACCTGTTGCAGGGCCTGGGTTGGGGTGAAGCCAAGAATCGTCTGTTCACGTTGCTGGATGCGCAGCTGAGCGAGCCCCGTGAAAAGTACCTGGGGCTGATCGAGCGTCCTGCCGATCTGGAAGACATCCTGCTCGCTGGCGCGCAGAAAGCCCGACGTGTCGCCACCCCGTTCCTTGAGGAACTGCGCGAGGCGGTAGGCCTTCGGTCGTTCCGTACCGTGGTGCAGAACGCCGACACCGGCAAGAAGAAGGCCAGCAAGGGCGCTCGTTTCGTCAGCTTCCGTGAAGATGACGGTAGCTTCCGTTTCCGTCTGCTGGCAGCCGATGGCGAGCAGTTGCTGTTGTCGCGCAACTTTGCCGATGGCAAGGCGGCAGGCGTGGTCAGCAAGCAGTTGCAGCAGGGCGGCGAACTGGACCTGCGCAGCGAAGACGATCGCTTCACGCTGTGGCTGGACGGCGCCTGCGTGGCGGACAGTCCGGTATTCGCCGACGCTGCCGCGCGCGACAGCGCCATCGAAACACTCAAGCTGGCGCTCGCTTCTCAACAGGACTGATTGCCAATCCCCGGGGTCGTCGCTACAGTGACGACCCGTTTTTGTTGCCTTGCTAACGAATTATGACGCCCCTAGAACGATATCAAGCTGATCTGAAACGCCCGGACTTCTTTCACGATGCCGCGCAGGAAAACGCTGTGCGTCATCTGCAGCGCCTGTACGACGATCTGATCGCCGCTCACGACAGCAAGCCCGGCCTGTTCGGCAAACTGTTCGGCAAGAAAGAGCAGACGCTGGTTAAGGGGCTGTACTTCTGGGGTGGCGTAGGCCGCGGCAAGACGTATCTGGTCGATACGTTCTTCGACGCACTGCCGTTTCAGGACAAGGTCCGTACGCACTTCCACCGCTTCATGAAGCGCGTGCACGAAGAGATGAAGACCCTCAAGGGCGAGAAAAACCCGCTGACGATCATCGCCAGGCGTTTTTCCGATGAGGCGCGGGTCATCTGTTTCGACGAGTTTTTTGTCTCCGATATTACCGATGCCATGATCCTCGGCACGCTGATGGAAGAGCTGTTCAAGAACGGCGTGACGCTGGTGGCCACTTCCAACATCGTTCCGGACGGCCTGTACAAGGACGGCCTGCAGCGGGCGCGCTTCCTGCCGGCTATCGCGCTGATCAAGCAGAACACCGACATCGTCAACGTCGACAGTGGCGTCGATTACCGTCTGCGTCACCTGGAGCAGGCTGAACTGTTCCATTTCCCGCTCAACGAAGTTGCACAGGAGAGCCTGCGTAAAAGCTTCAAGGCGCTGACTCCGGATTGCGCGGAAACCATCGAAAACGATGTGTTGATGATCGAAAACCGCGAGATCCGTGCGCTGCGCACCTGTGATGATGTGGCGTGGTTCGACTTCCGTGAGTTGTGCGACGGCCCGCGCAGTCAGAACGACTACATCGAGCTGGGCAAGATCTTCCATGCCGTGCTGATCAGCGGCGTCGAGCAGATGGACGTCGCCACTGACGACATCGCCCGACGCTTCATCAACATGGTCGACGAGTTCTACGATCGCAACGTCAAGCTGATCATCTCGGCCGAGGTCGAATTGAAGGACCTGTACACCGGCGGCCGGTTGATGTTCGAGTTCCAGCGCACCTTGAGCCGTCTGCTGGAAATGCAGTCCCACGAGTTCCTCTCGCGGGCGCACAAGCCCTAGTCGCAGCGGCAAGTTTCAAGCTGCAAGCCGCAAGCTAAAAGCCCAGGCTCTTGCAGCTTGCAGCTTGCAGCTTGCAGCTTGCAGCTTATAGCTTCTCCCTCTGACCCTCGAACTGTTGCCGATACTGATTGGGTGACAGCTCGGTGTGCTGGCGGAACAGCCGGGCAAAGAAGCTGGCGTCGTCGTAGCCCACTTCATAGCTGATGGTCTTGATGCTCTTGCGCGTCCCCGAGAGCAACCCCTTCGCCGTTTCGATCCGCAGCCGTTGCAGGTAATGCAGCGGCTTGTCGCCCGTGGCGGTCTGAAAGCGGCGCATGAAATTGCGAATGCTCATGCCGTGCTCGCGGGCCACGTCTTCAAAGCGGAACTTGTCGGCAAAGTGCTCTTCCAGCCAGTGCTGAATCTGCAGAATGACCACGTCCTGATGAAGCTTCTGACCGCCAAAACCGATTCGCCCCGGCGAGTAGGTGCGACGCACTTCATAGAGGATGTCGCGGGCGACGGCCTGGGCGACATTGGCGCCGCAGAAGCGCTCAATCAGATAAATGTACAGATCGCAGGCCGAGGTCGTGCCGCCCGCGCAGTACACGTTGTCGGCGTCGGTCAGGTGCTTTTCCTGATTGAGCAGGACCTTGGGATAGCGCTCGGCGAATGCGCTGAAAAAGCGCCAGTAGGTCGTCGCTTCCTTGCCGTCCAGCAAGCCGGCTTCGGCAAGCCAGTAGACGCCGGTGGCTTCGGCGCAGAGTACGGCACCGTTGGCGTGCTGTTCGCGCAACCACGGCAGGATCTGGGGGTAACGCTGGCAGAGGGTTTCAAAATCGTCCCAGAAGGCCGGGATGACGATGATGTCGCTCTGGCACAGCGCGCCGTCGACCGGCAGGGTGACGTCGCTGAAGCTGCTGACCGAAAGTCCGTCCGGGCTGACCAGGCGCGTTTCGAAGGCGGGTACCAGGCCATGGCCCAGTTGCTTGCTGTAGCGCAGGCTCGCCAGATGGAAGAAGTCCTTGGCCTGCATGACAGTGGAGGCAAACATCTTGTCTGTGGTCAGGATGCTTACGCGGCGCAGAAGAGTGGCGTGTCGGATCGGCATAATCGTTATTCTTATATGGGTAAATGGTCATGCTACGGCTGGATCGTCTTATTTTTTGCCAAAACTGTCCAGCCTCGTTACGTGGGTGCCCTTGGCAGGGCACCCATGATGGCTTTGTGCTAAGGGGGTCAATATCCGCCAATCCACGCCTCGCAGGCAATAAACAGAATGTGAACAAAAAATCCGGTTGAGGTTATTTTTACAGTCTGTATAATCCGCCAGCTCTTTGCAGTGGAAGTGATGCGCCGTCTGCCGAAGAATCTTGCCGTATAACGGACGCGCTGACCCGAGCCCCCGATAGCGTCTGTTTCCGGCTGCCTTTGACTTGTCAAAGTACGCACTATTCAGTAAGATCCGCCGTCTAATTTTCAGGGCGGCCCCTGAGGCTATAAAGAATGAAAACTTTTACTGCTAAACCGGAAACAGTTAAGCGCGACTGGTTCGTCGTCGACGCTGCTGGTCAGACCCTGGGTCGTCTGGCCACCGAAATCGCGAGCCGTCTGCGTGGCAAGCACAAACCGGAATACACTCCGCACGTTGATACCGGCGACTACATCGTCGTGATCAATGCCGAGCAGATCCGCGTTACTGGTGCCAAGACCACCGACAAGATCTACTACTCACACTCCGGTTTTCCGGGCGGGATCAAGTCGATCAACTTCGAAAAGCTGATCGCCAAAGCTCCTGAGCGCGTGATCGAGACCGCGGTCAAAGGCATGCTGCCTAAGAACCCGCTGGGTCGCGACATGTATCGTAAGCTGAAAGTCTATGCGGGCGCTGTACACCCTCATACTGCTCAGCAGCCCCAAGAACTGAAGTTTTAACGGAATAGTTCATTATGTCGGCGACTCAAAATTACGGCACTGGCCGTCGCAAGACCGCAACCGCTCGCGTTTTCCTGCGTCCGGGTACTGGTAACATCTCGATCAACAACCGCTCCCTGGACAATTTCTTCGGCCGCGAAACTGCCCGCATGGTAGTTCGTCAGCCGCTGGAACTGACCGAGACAGTTGAAAAGTTCGACATCTACGTCACCGTTATCGGTGGTGGTGTGAGTGGTCAGGCTGGCGCAATCCGCCACGGTATCACTCGCGCTCTGATGCAGTACGACGAGACACTGCGTGGCGCTCTGCGTAAAGCAGGCTTCGTGACTCGCGATGCTCGTGAAGTTGAACGTAAGAAAGTCGGTCTGCGTAAAGCGCGTAAGCGTCCGCAGTACTCGAAGCGTTAATACGCTCTTCGTTCGAAAAAAGAACGTCCATCCCCTCGCGGGGCTGGGCGTTTTTTTATGGTCGTGATTTTTACGGTCAGGATTTTTTCGCGGTGCTCGTTTTACGTCGATATTGTGAAATTTATCCGCCTGTCGACGAAGATTACGGAATTTACATCGCGTAAATGAGCTATCTTGTGGCCCGCGACGAACACCTGTCCTGTTGCGTTCATTATCGGATGCGCCCTTGAAGCGCGTTCGTTCGTCTGTCCGATAAATTTTAACAAGCGAGGAGGATCGCCATGGGCGTGACCAACCGGTTGGCCTGCTATTCCGACCCCGCCGACCACTATTCTCATCGCGTACGCATTGTGCTCGCCGAGAAGGGTGTCAGCGCCGAAATCATTGAAGTGGTGGCAGGTCGTCATCCGCCGCAGCTGATTGAAGTAAATCCATACGGCAGCGTGCCGACCCTCGTCGATCGTGACCTGGCGTTGTACGAGTCGACCGTGGTGATGGAGTATCTGGATGAGCGCTATCCACATCCGCCTCTGCTGCCCGTCTATCCGGTTGCCCGTGCCAATAGCCGTTTGCTGATCCATCGTATTCAGAGAGACTGGTGCGGCCTTGTCGACCTGATCCTGGATACGCGCAGCAAAGAGCCCGCTCGTGTTCAGGCGCGCAAGGAGCTTCGCGAGAGTCTGGCCGGGGTTTCCCCGTTGTTCGCGGAAAAAGCTTTTTTCATGAGCGACGAGCTAAGTCTTGTTGACTGCTGTCTACTCCCCATACTCTGGCGTTTGCCAATTTTGGGTATTGAATTGCCGCGGCCTGCCAAGCCGTTGCTTGATTACATGGAGCGCCAATTTGCGCGTGAGGCTTTTCAGACGAGTCTGTCTGCTGCCGAACGTGAAATGCGCTAAGGCTTAAGGAGCCGTTAATGAACTCCAGTCGCCCTTATCTTGTTCGTGCTCTTTACGAGTGGATCGTCGATAACGATTGCACCCCGCATGTGCTGGTCAATGCGGATTACCCGGCGGTGCAGGTCCCGCAAGGATTTGCCAATGACGGGCAGATTGTCCTGAATGTTTCGCCGAGTGCTGTGCGTCATCTGCATATGGATAACGAAGCGGTGAGCTTTGAAGGCCGCTTCGGCGGTGTGCCGCATACGCTTTATGTACCTGTCGCTGCCATCCTGGGTATTTATGCCCGCGAGAACGGCCAGGGCATGGTTTTCGATCTGGAGCCCTCCATGGAAGAGGGCGAAGAAATCGAGATCGAGATCGAAGACGATACGCCTCCGCCAGACAGCGAACCGCCGCGTCCGAGTGGCAGGCCGAGTCTGAAGGTCGTGAAGTAAAAAACGGGCAATAAAAAAGGCGATCTTCGGATCGCCTTTTTCATGCCTGCCGGTTACCCGTCAGTCGATGTACTCGAAGAGTTTGACGATCTTCTGTACGCCGGAGACGCCCTGCACCAGGTTGGTGGCGCGATTGGCTTCGTCCTGGGTTACCAGGCCCAGCAGGAACACGATGCCGTTCTCGGTCACTACCTTGATGCGTGAGCCGGGGATGGATGCGTCAGCGATCATCTGGCTTTTGACCTTGGTGGTCAGCCAGGCGTCGTTGTTGCGCGCCAGCAGCGAGGAGGGTGCCATCACCTGCAGTTCGTTGTTGACCTTCTTGACGCGCTGAACGGCGCTGGCGGCCTGTTCGGCCATAGCCTTGAGGTCGGCACGCGGTGTCTGGCCAGCCAGCAGCACGATGCCGTTGAAGCTGGTCACGACGATGTGCGAGCCCTCTGCGAGGTCAGGGCTGGCCTTGGAGATGTTGACGGCTGCCTTGGTCTCGATCAGCGAGTCATCGATCTTGCTGCCGAAGGTGCGCGTGCCGCGATCATCTTCGATCGGTTTTTCGCGAGTGGCCGTGATCACCGAACTGCATCCGGTGATGCTGAGGCACAGTGTCAGAACCAGTAGGCTGAGACGATTAGGGGTCATTCTTCACTCCCGAACAGTTGGCTGTCGATCAAATCGCAAAGGCAATGGATCGCCAGCAGATGGACTTCTTGTATGCGTGCCGTGACATTGGCGGGTACGCGGATCTCCACATCCTCCGGCAATAGCAGTGAGGCCATGCCGCCACCGTCGCGTCCCGTCAATGCTACGACAATCATTTCGCGATCATGTGCGGCCTGGATGGCCTGAATAATATTCGCCGAGTTGCCGCTGGTAGAAATAGCCAGCAATACATCGCCTGGCTGGCCCAGCGCGCGGATCTGTTTGGAGAAGATTTCGTTGTAGCTGTAATCGTTGGCGATCGAGGTGATCGTCGAGCTGTCGGTGGTCAGTGCAATTGCCGGCAGGCTCGGCCGCTCACGTTCGAAGCGGTTGAGCAGTTCCGAGGAAAAGTGCTGTGCATCGCCAGCTGAACCGCCGTTGCCGCACGCGAGCATCTTGCCCTCGTTGAGCAGGGCATTGACCATGACCTGACTGGCTTGCTCGATAAAGGGTGCAAGGACTTCCATCGCCTGTTGCTTGGTTTCGATGCTGGCCTGGAACAGCCGGCGAATTCGGGATTGCATGTCCATCAATGTGACCTTAATTAGAGCGTACGGCGGCGGGACGGATGCGCCGGGTTCTCCCGGGAGCTATCCGGCACACAAGGTGTGCAGCCGGCAAAACAAATAGCGAAATCGGTGAGGGCTGTAGTGTATTGCAGGTCATGACTCAAGTCGGATTGCTGCTTCACTGCGCCAGGTCAACTGTCAAAAGCGCTCTTGATCCAGTTCAGCGGTGCAGCCTTACCGGGCTCGCCTTCAATGGCGACCACGTCGAAACGGCAGGGGGAATTGGCCCAGGCCGTTGCGTGCTGCAGAAAAAGCTGTGCGGCCGTGACGAGTTTCTCCTGCTTGCGAAAATCGACGCTTTCCATGGCGCCGCCCCATCCTGAATGGCGACGGTAGCGAACTTCGACGAATACTACTGTATCGCCGTCAAGCATGACTAGATCAAGCTCGCCGCGTTTACATAACCAGTTTTGTTCAATCAGGCGCAGGCCCTGCTGTTGCAAAAACTGCAGGGCGAAGGCTTCGGCCTCGCGCCCTGCTTGCTGGCGGGTGCTGCGTTGCATCAAGGAGCGGTGTCCGGCAGGCGCTGGATCTTGCCGTCGACGAATTCGGCCCATGGCAGCTGGCGTTCGACGCGACGGCCAGGGTTCAGGCTGAGGCTGCCGGACAGCCCGTCAATGCGGCTGTCAGGCATCGCCTTGAGCTGGGCGAGGCGCGGTGCCAGACGATAGGCGTCGATACCCATCGCATACAGGCGACCCAGGCTGCCTGCGGCCTGTGGCCATTGCGCGGTGACCTGCTGGCGCAGCGGGTCTTCGGCGTTCAGCAGCCATGGCGTTTCGCAGAAGCGCACGCCATTCAGGTCCATGTATTGCGCGTGATCGTTGCTGTTGGTGAACAGGTGCGAAGTGGCGTAGACCGGAACGTCACCTGCGTACTGGAAGACCATGGTGGGTTTGATCTGTTGCGCTTGTTGCGGGGTCGCGGCGAGGAACATGAAGTCGATGTCCTGGCGACGGCTTGGTTGAGCGGCGACTTGAGTGCCGGCCGTGCTTTGCAAGCGCTGCGCGCGGCCTTCGCTGTTACGCAGCTGGAACAGATCGGCGACCTGCTGTGCCAGTTCTACAGGCTGATCAACGTGCTCTGCAGCGATCAGTGTGCCGCCCTTGGCCTGCCAGCTCTTGCGGAAGGCATCCAGCACGCGGTCGCCCCATTCACCTTTCGGAACCATCGCCACGGCGCTGCGCTTGCCGTCTGCCCAGGCGCGACGTGCAACCTCGCGGGCTTCGTCTTCTGCGGCCAGGCCGAACTGATACAGCTGGGCAGGGCCTTCGTTGCTGGTGTCGCTGTAGTTCAGCGCCAGGGTAGTGATAGGCAACTGCTGACGGCTGTTCAGCTGTTTGACGAGGTTCTTTTCCAGCGGACCGACGACCAGTTGCACACCAGCGGCCTGGGCCTGACGATAGAACTCGTCCATCGAGGTGATTCGCGAGCTGTCGAAGACCTGGATGGCCGGAGGATTCTCGCCTGCTTGCTGAGCCTGGAAGTGCGCGGCCATGAAGCCTTCGCGCAATGCCTTGGCAACTGCGGCCAATTGACCGTCCTGCGGCAGCAGCAGGGCGATTTTGGTAATCGGCTCGCTGGTCAGTGCACGCAACTGCGCGAGGGCGGTTGGCAGTTGCAGTGCAGCAGGGTGTTTAGGGTTCTGCGCTTTCCAGCTGTCGATGGCAGCCTGTTGTTGCTCAAGCGTGCCTGCGCCCTTGATCGAGCGAGCCAGGTTCAGCCAGCCGCCCATATCGTCGGTGGCTGTGCTCTGCAGTTGTTCGGCAGGCAGGGCGGAGACCAGTGTCCAGATCGCGTCATTGTTGGCGCTGGCGTCTGCGCCTTGCAGCAGCGGGCCGGCGTAAACACGTTCATTGGCGGCTGCGAGCGCCTGACCATCGGCTTCCAGGGCGCGTGCCTTGACCATGTGCGTACGAATCTGCTGCTCGACCGACAGCTCGCCCAGGCGCTGCATGCTTGGATGATTCAGGGCGGTCAGCGCTGCCTTGGGCTGATTACGGCCCATCGCCAGCTCAGCGGACAGTGTGCTGGCGAAAACCTGCAAGCCGGGCTTGAGTTGATCGATTTGCACCTGTCCGAGGATTTGCGCGGCGCGTCCTGCGTCATTCTGGCGGCTGGCCAGATCGGCAGCACTCAAGCGCAGCGTTGCGGCCTGCTCGGGTGTTTTGGCGCTGGCGGCCTGCTCGAGCAATTGCTCGATGCTGGCATCAGGGGTTCGAGGCAGCTCGCCAAGACTGGACGAGGGCGAGCTGGCACAGGCTGCGAGGAGGGCAGCGAGGCAGAGGGCAGAGAGCAGCCGCAGACAAGCGATCATTGGTATGTTCCTGAAACTCAAGCGAATTAACGGGGGATTGTACCCAAGCGCTGGCCGGGGTGCGATGTCGATGGTATTTAAAGCCGTGATATCAGTCGCGTTAAGGTCATCTGGCGGCCAAATCGTTCAATTGGCGAGGTGCGCCGCGTTTCTGGCTCGGGTCTGAACATGTTTTCATTCCTTTTTTGTCGGCATCCTGAGGCGCGAACCGTTCCGCCGGGCCGCAGCCTGTACAATGCGTTTTTTCCAAGCACCTGTTTTAACCTGCGAGGTTTGCGTTTTGACTGTTCCGGTTGTTTCGAATTCCACTCCGGGTTCGCTTTATGTAGTGGCGACTCCTATCGGCAATCTGGACGACATGAGTGTGCGAGCCTTGAAGGTGTTGCGTGACGTCGCGCTGATTGCGGCTGAAGACACGCGTCATTCCGCACGGCTGATGCAGTACTTCGGCATCTCGACGCCATTGGCTGCCTGCCACGAACATAACGAACGTGATGAGGGTAGTCGTTTCATCACGCGTCTGCTGGCCGGTGATGATGTCGCACTGATTTCCGATGCGGGCACGCCACTGATCTCCGACCCCGGTTATCACCTGGTGCGCCAGGCGCGTGCCGCAGGTGTGCAGGTCGTACCGGTGCCAGGTGCGTGTGCCTTGATTGCGGCTTTGTCTGCGGCCGGGCTGCCGTCGGATCGATTTATTTTCGAGGGTTTTCTTCCTGCCAAGTCTGCGGGTCGCAAGGCCAGGCTCGAGCGTGTCAAAGAAGAACCGCGCACGCTGATCTACTATGAAGCGCCGCACCGCATCCTGGAATGCCTGCAGGATATGGAGCTGGTGTTCGGTGCTGATCGTCAGGCGTTGCTGGCGCGTGAAATAACCAAAACTTTCGAAACCCTCAAGGGTCTGCCTTTAGGTGAGCTGCGGGCATTCGTCGAATCCGACAGTAATCAGCAGCGTGGCGAGTGCGTAGTGCTGGTGGCTGGCTGGACGCCGCCGGATGACGAGGACGTCATTGGTGAGGAGGCTCGTCGGGTGCTGGATCTGTTGCTTGCAGAGATGCCGCTCAAGCGTGCCGCGGCGCTGGCTGCCGAAATAACCGGCGTGCGCAAGAACCTGTTGTATCAGGTGGCGCTGGAGAAGCAGAAGGAGTAGCGGCCTGCTTTTGAAAGGGGTAAGGGGGACACGCATGCTATTAAAGCTTGTTCTTGATGGCGTGTGCCGCTAACCTTGTCGGCGGAGAGTCGATTGGACAGTCGCTGCCTCTTGTTGTTCCGCAACAAGGGGGGGAGGAAAGTCCGGGCTCCATAGGGCGGAGTGCCAGGTAACGCCTGGGAGGCGTGAGCCTACGGAAAGTGCCACAGAAAATAACCGCCTAAGCACTTCGGTGCCGGTAAGGGTGAAAAGGTGCGGTAAGAGCGCACCGCACGTCTGGTAACAGTTCGTGGCAAGGTAAACCCCACTCGGAGCAAGACCAAATAGGGTTCCTAGGCGTGGCCCGCGCTGGAACCGGGTAGGTTGCTAAAGGCGTCCAGTGATGGCCGTCGTAGAGGAATGACTGTTCTCGACAGAACCCGGCTTACAGATCGACTCTCCACCTTTTTTCTTCCCCTTCGTTTCAAGCAGCAAAACCCCTCCGTAATACCAAAAAAATCTTACAGCTCATAAATTACATTAACTTCGAATCGCAACGATTTGAGTGGCGTGGGATTTATCCGTCGGATCCTTCGCAGAATTACCCTTTTATCCCCAATACCTCTCCTAAATCTCCGAAATGTAAGGGTTTTCCTTAAGACCGTGCCTTGACGGTGTGGTGGGCGCGTTCCTATAGTGTGCGCAAGTGGCAGAAAGTGGCACGAAGTGGGTTTTTTTAGCGCAAAAAGCTAATATTCGGAGAATGCGCCTGTGTTCCGTGGTGCCAATGCGATCAATCTCGATGCCAAGGGCCGTCTCGCTATGCCGAGCCGGTACCGTGACGAGTTGGATTCGCGTAGCGCCGGCCAACTTATCGTGACCATTGATGCTGTTGATCCATGCCTTTGCCTTTATCCGCTTTCCGAATGGGAGCTGATAGAAGCAAAACTTCGTGATCTGGCGACGTTTCGTGAAGAGAACCGCCGTCTGCAAAGGCTTCTGATTGGTAATGCTGTCGATCTGGAACTCGACGGGAGTGGGCGTTTTCTGGTACCGCCGCGCCTGCGCGAGTACGCGAAGCTGGATAAGCGCGTAATGCTGGTGGGCCAGCTGAACAAGTTTCAACTGTGGGACGAGGACGCCTGGAATGCTCTTGCTGATGCTGACCTGGCTGCCATTCAAAAACCTGGCGCGATGCCCGACGAATTACGTGATTTGATCCTGTGACTATGAATAGCGGCTTTACCCACATCACCGTGCTGCTCGAAGAAGCCGTGGAGGCTCTCGCGGTGCGCGCCGATGGCTGCTATCTGGACGGCACGTTCGGACGTGGCGGGCATAGTCGTCTGATACTCAGCCAGCTGGGCCCCGACGGTCGGCTTCTGGGATTCGACAAGGACCCTCAAGCGATTGCCACCGGGCAAGCGCTAGCGGCCGAAGACGGCCGCTTTGTCATTGTGCAGCGCAGCTTTGCCGAATTGGGATCCGAGGCTCAGGAACGCGGTTTGGCGGGCAAGGTCAGTGGCATTCTGCTGGATCTGGGTGTGTCGTCCCCGCAGTTGGATGATCCCGAGCGCGGTTTCAGTTTCATGAACGACGGTCCTCTGGATATGCGCATGGACCCTACCCGTGGCGTGAGCGCTGCCGAGTTCATCGCGACTGCCCCGGCTGAAGAAATTGCCCGCGTCTTCAAGGAATACGGCGAAGAGCGGTTTGCCAAGCGCATGGCCAACGCGGTCGTCGCGCGTCGCGAAGTCCAGCCTTTCGAGCGCACAGCCGATCTGGCAGAAGTGCTCAAGGTTGCCAACCCTGCCTGGGAAAAGGGCAAGAATCCTGCAACGCGTGCCTTTCAGGGCCTGCGTATTCACGTAAACAACGAATTGGGCGATCTTGAAGCCGGCCTCGAAGCGGCAATGGATGCGCTGGAAGTGGGTGGCCGTCTGGTCGTCATCAGCTTTCACTCGCTGGAAGATCGCATCGTCAAGCTGTTCATGCGCAAGCTCGCCAAGGGCGAAGCCGACAACATGCCGCGCAATCTGCCGATCCAGTTCAAGCCGTTCGAACCGAAAATCAAAATTCACGGCAAGGCTCAATTCGCTTCGGATGTCGAAACCAAAGCAAACCCGCGCTCGCGCAGTGCTGTCATGCGTGTAGCGGAGAAGCTCAGGTGAGCCGTCTGTTTCTGAAGCCTCTGCCCGGCGGCAGCTTCATTATGCTGCTGCTGTTCATTGCTGTCCTGATTTCGGCGATTGGCGTTTCCTATAGTGCACATTGGAATCGTCAACTGCTCAACTCGCTGTATTCGGAAATGAGCGTGCGCGACAAGGCGCAGGCAGAGTGGGGTCGGCTGATTCTTGAGCAGAGCACCTGGACTGCACACAGCCGCATCGAGAACCTGGCCACCGAACAACTGAAGATGCGCATCCCGAGCGCTGCCGAAGTGCGGATGGTGGCGCCATGATGAAACTTGATGGCGCTCTTTATCCGTGGCGTTTTCGCGTAGTCGTAGGGCTGCTGGTGTCCCTCGTGCTCGCCATTTGCTGGCGCATCGTCGACCTGCAGGTCATCGACCATACCTTTCTCAAGGAGCAGGGCGATGCACGCAGCCTTCGGCACATTCCTATTCCGGCGCACCGTGGCCTGATCACCGACCGTAACGGCGAGCCGCTGGCCGTCAGTACGCCGGTGACAACCCTGTGGGCCAACCCGCGTGAAATGCAGCAGGACAAGTCCAAGTGGCCGATGCTGGCCGCCGCGCTGGGTCAGGATCTCAAGGCATTGACCGAGCGCCTGGATTCGCAGGCGAACAAGGAATTCATCTACCTGGTACGTGGCCTGACGCCAGAACAGGGCCAGTCGGTCATCGACCTGAAAGTGCCGGGTGTCTATGGCATCGAAGAGTTCCGCCGCTTTTATCCTGCCGGCGATGTTACTGCACACATGGTCGGCTTTACCGACCTTGACGACCATGGCCGGGAAGGCGTCGAGCTTGCGTATGACGATTGGCTCGCCGGTGTGCCCGGCAAGCGTCAGGTCATCAAGGACCGGCGTGGCCGACTGATCAAGGATGTTCAGGTCACCAAGAATGCCAAGGCCGGAAAGACCTTGGCTTTGTCTATTGACCTGCGCCTGCAGTACCTGGCCACCCGTGAACTGCGCAACGCCATCGTCGAGAACGAGGCCAAGGCCGGCAGCATGGTGATCATGGACGTCAAGACCGGTGAGGTGCTGGCGATGGTCAACCAGCCGACCTACAACCCGAACAACCGCCGCACCATGGTGCCTGCCGCCATGCGCAACCGGGCCATCATCGACGTGTTCGAACCCGGTTCGACCATGAAACCGATCTCCATGACTGCAGCGCTGGACAGTGGCCGCTGGAAGCCGACCGACAAGGTCGAGGTTTATCCGGGCACCCTGCAGATCGGCAAATACACGATTCGTGACGTGACCAAGACCGAAGGCCCGATCCTCGACCTGACCGGCATTCTGATCAACTCCAGTAACGTCGGCATGAGCAAGGTCGCGTTCGATGTGGGCGGTGAGGCGATTTTCCGTGCCATGCAGCGCGTCGGGTTCGGTCAGTACACCGGCCTCGGTTTCCCTGGCGAGCGCGTCGGCAACCTGCCCAACTACCGCGAATGGCGCAAGGCCGAAACCGCCACGCTGTCCTATGGCTACGGTCTGTCGGTCACTGCCTTGCAGCTGGTGCATGCCTACGGCGCGCTGGCCAACAACGGCCGCATCGTGCCGTTGACCATCCTCAAAACAGATAAAGAGCCGGAGTCGACCCAGGCCATCCCGGAGAAAACCGCGAAGACCCTGCAAGGCATGTTGCAGCAGGTTATCGAGGACCCGCGCGGCGTCTATCGCGCCCGTGTGCCGTCCTACCACGTCGCTGGCAAGAGTGGTACGGCGCGCAAGACGTCCATCGGTACCAAGGGCTACGCGGAAAATTCCTATCGCTCGCTGTTTGCCGGTTTCGGCCCGATGAGTAACCCGCGCTACGCCATCGTGGTGGTCATCGACGAGCCGAGCAAGGGTGGTTACTACGGTGGTCTGGTTTCGGCCCCGGTATTCAGCAAGGTCATGTCTGGCACGTTGCGTCTGATGAACGTGACGCCAGACAACCTTGCGCCACCTGAACAAGTCAACGCCGCACCGGCAGCCAAAGGAGGGCGTGGTTGATGGCCTTTAATCTGAGCAAGCTTTTCGCTCACACCGACCGCGATGCGCTGATTCGCGAGTTGACTCTCGACAGCCGCAATGTGCGTCCGGGCGACCTGTTTCTGGCTGTGCCGGGCATCAAGGTCGATGGCCGCGCGCACATCGCCGACGCGCTCAAGCGTGGCGCAGCTGCCGTAGCCTATGAAGTCGAAGGGTCGATCGTTCTGCCGATCACTGACGTGCCGCTGATTCCGGTAAAAGGGCTCGCCGCGCAGTTGTCCGCGATCGCTGGTCGCTTCTATGGCGATTCGAGCCGCAGTCTGAATCTGGTGGGTGTTACCGGCACCAACGGCAAGACCAGCGTGACCCAGTTGGTGGCTCAGGCGCTTGATGCCCTCGGCCAACGCTGCGGGATCGTCGGTACACTGGGCACCGGTTTCTACGGTTCGCTGCAAAGCGGCCGCCACACCACGCCTGATCCGATTGCCGTGCAGGCGACGCTGACCGACCTGAGACAGGCCGGCGCGCGCGCAGTGGCGATGGAAGTCTCCTCCCACGGTCTTGATCAGGGACGCGCTGCGGCGCTGTCCTTTGATGTGGCGGTGCTGACCAATCTGTCCCGTGACCATCTGGATTATCACGGCACCATGGAGGCCTACGCTGCCGCCAAGGCGAAGCTGTTCGCATGGCCCGATCTGAAATGCCGGGTGATCAACCTGGATGACGATTTCGGCCGTGAACTGGCCGCTGTCAAACAAGAGTCGCGCCTGATCACCTACAGCCAGCTGGACAGCTCGGCCTACCTGTATTGCCGCGATGCGAAGTTCGATGACGATGGCGTGCGTGCCACGCTGGTCACGCCTCAGGGCGAGCACTTCCTGCGCAGCAGCCTGCTGGGCCGTTTCAACCTGAGCAACGTGCTGGCTGCGGTCGGCGCACTGCTGGGCCTGGATTACGCGCTGGACGAAATTCTCAAGGCGCTGCCGAAACTCGAAGGCCCGGTCGGACGCATGCAGCGTCTGGGTGGTGCCGACAAGCCTCTGGTGGTCGTGGATTACGCGCACACCCCGGACGCGCTGCAAAAAGTACTCGAAGCACTGCGCCCGCACGCCAAGGGCCGCTTGTTGTGCCTGTTCGGCTGCGGCGGTGATCGTGACCGTGGCAAGCGTCCGCTGATGGCTGAAGTGGTCGAGCGTCTGGCCGACGGCGTATGGGTCACTGATGACAATCCGCGCTCCGAATCGCCGGCCAGTATTTTTGACGATATACGCCCTGGCTTCGTTGCTGCGGACAAGGTGCGTTTCATCGAAGGTCGCGGTCAGGCCATTGCCGAGCTGATTGCCAGCGCCAATGCCGATGACGTCGTGGTGCTTGCCGGCAAGGGCCACGAGGACTACCAGGAAATCAACGGTCAGCGGCAGCCGTTCTCCGACCTGCAAGAAGCCGCCAGTGCGCTTGCTGTATGGGAGCCTGCGAATGCTTAAGCCAATGACCTTCAGCGAACTGGTTGTGCCTCTCGACGCCCGTCTGGTCGGCGGCGACTGCAGCTTTGCCGGCGTCAGCACCGACAGCCGTGGCATCGAGCCTGGCCAGCTGTTCGTGGCCCTGACCGGCCCGCGTTTCGACGGTCATGAATACCTCGATCAAGTGGCTGCCAAAGGTGCGGTCGGGGCTCTGGTCGAGCGCGAAGTGCAGGGCGCCGCCTTGCCGCAACTGGTCGTGCTGGATACCCGCAAGGCACTTGCGCAACTGGGTGCCATGAATCGCAATGCGTTCGTCGACCGGCCGGTTGCTGCCGTCACCGGGTCGAGTGGCAAAACCACGGTCAAGGAGATGCTCGCGAGCATCTTGCGCACGCGCGGGCCTGTGCTGGCGACCCGAGGCAACCTGAACAACGAATTGGGCGTTCCGCTGACCCTGCTGGAACTGGCCCCCGAATACACGTCTGCTGTGATCGAGCTGGGTGCGTCGCGGGTTGGCGAGATTGCCTACACCGTGAGCCTCGCCAAGCCGCACGTCGCCATGATCACCAACGCCGGAACCGCCCATGTTGGCGAGTTTGGCGGCCCGGACAGGATTGTCGAAGCCAAGGGCGAGATTCTGGAAGGTCTCGACGCGGGTGGCACTGCAGTATTGAACCTGGAAGACAAGGCGTTCCCGATCTGGCGCAAGCGCGCCGGCAATCGCAATGTCCTGACCTTCGCACTGACTGACTCTGCGGCTGACGTGTACGCCAGCGAGCTTAGCCGTGATGCGCGGGGCTGCCCGGCTTTCACCATCAACAGTCCGCTCGGCACTGCCCGGGTTCAGTTGAACCTGCTCGGCACACACAACGTGTCCAATGCCCTGGCCGCTGCGGCTGCCAGCTGCGCAATGGGTGTGCCGCTGGAAGGGATCGTCACCGGACTGAACAACGTGCAGCCGGTCAAGGGCCGTGCCGTGGCGCAAATCGCCAGCAATGGCACGCGCGTCATCGATGACACCTACAACGCCAACCCTGCCTCGATCAACGCGGCCGTCGACATCCTCACCGGCTTTACCGGTCGTACCGTACTGGTGCTGGGCGATATCGGCGAGCTGGGCGACTGGGCCGAGCAGGGTCATCGCGAAGTCGGTGCCTATGCCGCTGGCAAGGTGTCGGCGCTGTATGCCGTCGGCCCATTGATGACTCACGCCGTCAGCGCCTTTGGCGAGCACGCTTACCACTTTGCCAGTCAGGCTGAACTGATTGCGGCGCTGGGCGCCGAGCAGGACCCTGATACCACTTTACTGATCAAGGGCTCGCGTAGCGCTGCGATGGAACACGTCGTGGCTGCCTTGTGCGGTTCTAGCCTGGAGAAACATTAATGCTGCTGCTGTTGGCCGAGTTTTTACAACAGTTCTACAAAGGCTTCGCGGTCTTTCAGTACCTGTCATTGCGCGGGATCCTTGGCGTGCTCACTGCACTGACGCTGTCGCTGTGCCTGGGGCCGTGGATGATCCGCACCCTGCAGATGCGTCAGATCGGTCAGTCGGTGCGTAACGACGGTCCGCAGTCGCACCTGTCCAAGTCGGGTACGCCGACCATGGGCGGCGCGTTGATCCTCTCGTCCATTGGTATCAGTACGCTGCTGTGGGCTGACCTGAGCAATCGTTACGTGTGGGTTGTGTTGCTGGTGACCTTCCTGTTCGGCGCCATCGGCTGGGTCGATGACTACCGCAAGGTGATCGAAAAGAATTCGCGTGGCCTGCCGAGCCGCTGGAAGTATTTCTGGCAGTCGGTGTTCGGCCTCTGTGCCGCGATCTTCCTTTATACGACTGCGCCGTCGGCGACTGAAACCACGCTGATCGTGCCGATGCTCAAGGATGTGCGCATCCCGCTGGGTATCGGTTTCATCGTACTGACCTATTTCGTGATCGTCGGCTCCAGCAACGCAGTCAACCTGACTGACGGGCTGGACGGTCTGGCGATCATGCCGACGGTGATGGTGGGCGGTGCCCTGGGCATCTTCTGCTACCTGTCGGGTAACGTGAAATTTGCTGAATACCTGCTGATTCCCTACGTGCCGGGGGCGGGCGAGCTGATTGTGTTCTCAGGCGCGCTGATTGGCGCGGGGCTCGGGTTCCTGTGGTTCAACACGTATCCGGCGCAGGTGTTCATGGGCGACGTCGGTGCGCTGGCGCTCGGCGCGGCGCTGGGCACCATGGCGGTGATCGTTCGTCAGGAAATGGTCCTGTTCATCATGGGCGGCGTGTTCGTGATGGAAACCCTTTCAGTGGTCATTCAGGTTGCGTCTTTCAAACTTACCGGCCGCCGCGTATTCCGCATGGCGCCGATCCACCACCACTTTGAACTCAAAGGCTGGCCCGAGCCACGTGTGATCGTCCGTTTCTGGATCATCACCGTGATTCTGGTGCTCATTGGCCTTGCCACGCTGAAACTGAGGTAGAACGAGTGTCCCTGATCGTTTCCGACCGCTTCCGCATTGTCGTGGGTCTAGGCAAAAGCGGCATGTCCCTGGTTCGCTTCCTGGCGAACCAGGGCGTGTCCTTTGCCGTGGCCGACACGCGGGAGAATCCTCCTGAGCTGGCGACCTTGCGTCGCGACTATCCGCAGGTGGAAGTGCGTTGTGGCGAGCTGGACGTGGATTTCCTCTGCCGTGCCGATGAGCTGTATGTCAGCCCCGGTCTGGCCCTGGCGACCCCGGCCCTGCAGCAGGCGCACGCACGCGGCGTCAAACTGTCGGGCGACATCGAACTGTTCGCGCGTTACGCGAAGGCGCCGGTGATTGCCATTACCGGCTCGAATGCAAAAAGCACCGTGACCACGCTGGTCGGTGAGATGGCCGCTGCCGCTGGAAAGCGTGTGGCGGTGGGCGGCAATCTCGGCACTCCGGCGCTGGACCTGCTCAGCGACGATGTCGAGCTGTATGTGATGGAGCTTTCCAGCTTTCAGCTCGAAACCACCGACCAGCTCAATGCTGAAGTGGCGACCGTGCTGAATATCAGCGAAGACCACATGGACCGCTACAGCGGCCTGCCTGCCTACCACCTGGCCAAGCACCGGATTTTCCGTGGCGCGCGGCAAGTGGTGGTCAATCGTCAGGACGCGCTGTCCCGCCCGTTGATTGGCGAAGGCCTGCCGTGCTGGACATTCGGCCTCAACAAGCCCGATTTCCATGGTTTCGGCCTGCGTGAAGAGAACGGCGAAAAGTACCTGGCGTTCCAGTTTGAAAACCTCATGTCGGTGCGTGAGCTGAAAGTGCGCGGTGCGCACAATCAGGCCAACGCGCTCGCAGCCTTGGCGCTCGGGCATGCAGTCGGCCTGCCGTTCGACGCCATGCTTGCCAGCCTGCGTGAATTCACCGGCCTGGAGCATCGCTGCCAGTGGCTGCGCGAGCACGATGGCGTTCATTACTACAACGATTCCAAAGCCACCAACGTGGGCGCCGCACTGGCGGCCATCGAAGGGCTGGGCTCGGATATCGACGGCAAGCTGGTGCTGATCGCCGGCGGCGATGGCAAAGGTGCTGACTTCAGCGGTTTGCGTGCGCCAGTCGCCAAGCATTGCCGCGCGGCGGTCTTGCTCGGTCGCGATGCCGAACTGATTGCCCAGGCATTGGGCGACGCCGTCCCGCTGCTGCGTGTCGACACCGTCCAGGCGGCTGTCGAGCACAGCGCAAAACTGGCGCAACGTGGCGACGCCGTATTGCTTTCTCCTGCATGCGCCAGTCTGGACATGTTCAAGAATTATGAAGAGCGCGGACGTGTGTTCGCGCAGGCAGTGGAGTGCTTGTCATGATCTTCGGTGTGATCAAGCCTTATCCATCGCCACTGATCAGCGGGCGCGGCATCGACCTGGACTTCCCGATGCTGGTCGGCTGCCTGGCGCTGCTCGGCCTTGGCCTGGTGATGATTACCTCGGCCTCGTCGGAAGTGGCCGCAGTGCAGTCGGGCAACACGCTGTACATGATGACCCGTCACCTGGTTTATCTGCTGATCGGCCTGGGTGCCTGTGGCGTGACCATGATGATCCCGGTCGCCACCTGGCAGCGTCTGGGCTGGATGATGCTGCTCGGCGCGTTCGGCCTGTTGCTGCTGGTGCTGGTGCCGGGGATCGGGCGTGAGGTGAACGGTTCGATGCGCTGGATCGGCTTCGGCGCGTTCAACGTGCAGCCGTCGGAAATCGCCAAGGTGTTTGTGGTGATCTTCCTTGCCGGCTACCTGATCCGTCAGCAGCAGGAAGTTCGCGAAAGCTGGATGGGCTTTTTCAAGCCGTTCATCGTGCTGTTGCCGATGGCCGGTCTGCTGCTCATGGAGCCTGACTTCGGTGCGACCGTGGTAATGATGGGCGCCGCGGCGGCCATGTTGTTCCTCGGTGGTGTCGGCCTGTTCCGCTTCTCGCTGATGGTGGTACTGGCGGTTGCCTCTGTTGTGGTGCTGGTTCAGGCCCAACCTTACCGGATGGCGCGTCTGACCAACTTTACCGATCCGTGGGCCGACCAGTTCGGCTCCGGCTACCAATTGACCCAGGCGCTGATCGCCTTCGGTCGCGGCGAGTGGTTCGGCGTCGGGCTGGGCAACAGCGTGCAGAAGCAGTTCTACCTGCCGGAAGCGCACACCGACTTCGTGTTCTCGGTCCTTGCAGAAGAGCTGGGCGTCGTGGGTTCGCTGATCACCGTCGCGCTGTTCCTGTTCGTCAGTATTCGCGGCATGTACATCGGCATGTGGGCCGAGCGCGCCAAGCAGTTCTTTGGTGCCTACGTGGCTTACGGCCTGTCGTTCCTGTGGATCGGTCAGTTCCTGATCAACATCGGTGTGAACGTCGGTCTGCTGCCCACCAAGGGCCTGACCCTGCCGTTCCTCAGCTACGGCGGCAGCTCGCTGGTGATCTGCTGCGCGAGTCTCGGGCTGCTGCTGCGCATCGAGTGGGAATCGCGCAACAACATGGGCAGTGAAGAAGCCGAGTTCAAGGAAAGCGACTTCGCCGAGGACACGCCCAATGGACGCTAACGTGCTGATCATGGCGGGCGGGACCGGCGGGCATGTATTCCCGGCGCTGGCCTGTGCGCGCGAGTTCCAGGCACGCGGCTACAAGGTCCATTGGTTGGGCACGCCACGCGGTATCGAAAACGAACTGGTACCGCAGGCCGGTCTGACGTTGCACCTGATCAACGTCAATGGTCTGCGTGGCAAAGGCCGCCTGTCACTGCTCAAAGCGCCTTTCATGTTGCTCAAGGCCCTGATGCAGGCACGCAAAGTCGTGCGTCAGGTGAAACCGGTCTGCGTGGTCGGCTTTGGTGGCTACGTCACCGGCCCCGGCGGTCTGGCGGCGAAGCTGGCAGGCGTACCGTTGATCATTCACGAGCAGAACGCCGTTGCCGGTACCGCCAACCGCAGTCTGGCGTCGTTCGCCAGCCGGGTGTGCGAAGCGTTCCCGAACACCTTTGCGGAGTCGTCCAAGCGTCGCACCACCGGCAACCCGGTGCGTGTCGAGCTGTTTCTGGAAACACCGCGTCAGGCACTGGCCGGACGCAAGGCTCGTCTGCTGGTACTGGGTGGCAGCCTGGGCGCAGAGCCGTTGAACAAATTGTTGCCCGAGGCGCTGTCCCAGCTGCCTCAGGACATCCAGCCCGAAGTCTTTCATCAGTCGGGCAAGAATCATGACGCAGTTACCGCCGAGCGCTATCGCAACGTGGGCGTCGAGGCGCAGGTTGCGCCGTTCATCCAGAACATGGCCCAAGCCTATGGCTGGGCCGATCTGGTGGTCTGCCGCGCAGGTGCATTGACCATCAGCGAACTGGCCGCCGCCGGCCTGCCGTCGTTGCTGATACCGCTGCCCCACGCGATTGATGACCATCAGTCACGTAACGCTGACTATCTGGCTCGCGAAGGCGCAGCCTTCGTCATGCCGCAAGCGACAACTGGCGCCGCCGAGATGGCAGCACGCCTGAAAGAGGTTTTGATGCAACCCGAACAATTGAACAGCATGGCCCGTA
The DNA here is from genome assembly GCF_009495975.1 of Pseudomonas sp. SZ57. Classification (NCBI taxonomy): domain Bacteria; kingdom Pseudomonadati; phylum Pseudomonadota; class Gammaproteobacteria; order Pseudomonadales; family Pseudomonadaceae; genus Pseudomonas; species Pseudomonas sp. SZ57. The sequence goes on from NZ_WIBD01000029.1 coordinate 29,211, forward strand.
CTGCACGCAGCCTGGCCAGGCCTGATGCAACCAGCACCGTCGTCAACATCTGTGTGGAGGTGGCACATGGTTGAGAATCAACGCGCCATGCCACAACCTGAAATGCGCCGTATCCGTCGTATCCACTTCGTCGGTATCGGCGGTGTCGGCATGTGCGGGATTGCCGAGGTGCTGCTGAACCTGGGCTACGAAGTCTCGGGCTCCGACCTGAAGGGTTCGGCCGTGACCGAACGCCTGGAATCGTTTGGCGCACAGATTTTCATTGGCCATCGTGCCGAGAACACCATCGGTGCCGACGTGCTGGTAGTGTCCAGTGCCGTCAACACCTCCAACCCGGAAGTGGCCACTGCGCTGGAGCGCCGCATTCCGGTCGTACCGCGTGCCGAAATGCTCGCCGAGCTGATGCGTTATCGCCACGGTATCGCCGTTGCCGGTACGCATGGCAAGACCACCACCACCAGCCTGATCGCTTCGGTATTCGCTGCCGGCGGCCTGGACCCGACCTTCGTGATTGGCGGCCGTCTGAATGCGGCGGGCACCAATGCGCAGTTGGGCACCAGCCGCTACCTGATCGCCGAAGCCGATGAAAGCGACGCCAGCTTCCTGCACCTGCAACCTCTGGTCGCAGTGGTCACCAATATCGACGCCGATCACATGGCGACCTACGAAGGCGACTTCAACAAACTGAAGAAGACCTTTGTCGAGTTCCTGCACAACCTGCCTTTCTACGGGCTGGCGGTAATGTGCATCGACGATCCGGTGGTGCGTGAAATTCTGCCGCTGGTCAAGCGTCCCACGCTGACCTACGGCTTCAGCGAGTCTGCCGATATACGTGCAATCAATGTGCGTCAGGACGGCATGCTGACCTTCTTCACCGTACTGCGCCGCGACCGCGAGCCGCTGGATGTGTCGGTGAACATGCCCGGCAATCACAACGTACTCAACTCGCTGGCGACCATCGCCATCGCCACCGATGAGGGCGTCAGCGACGAGGCTATCGTTCAGGGACTTTCCGGCTTCCAGGGCGTCGGCCGGCGCTTCCAGGTCTACGGCGAGCTGCCGGTCGATGGCGGCAACGTGATGCTGGTCGATGACTACGGTCACCACCCGCGTGAAGTCGCTGCCGTTATCAACGCCGTGCGAGGCGGCTGGCCTGATCGTCGTCTGGTCATGGTCTACCAGCCACACCGTTTCAGCCGCACCCGTGACTTGTACGACGATTTCGTCCAGGTGCTGGCGGACGCCAATGTGCTGCTGCTGATGGAAGTCTACCCGGCCGGTGAAGAACCGATTCCCGGTGCGGACAGCCGTAACCTGTGCCACAGCATTCGTCAGCGTGGCCAACTGGACCCGATCTACATCGAGCGTGGTGTCGAGCTGGCGCCGCTGGTCAAACCGCTGCTGCGCGCGGGCGACATCCTGCTGTGCCAGGGCGCTGGCGACATCGGCGGTCTTGCGCCACAGCTGCTGAAAAGCCCGCTGTTCGCCGGTGCCAAAGTGGCCTCCACCGAAGGGAAGCTGAAATGACAGCCGTCGCCCAGTCTTCCCTGCGCTCGACACTCGAGCCGAAAAGCTTCGGCCGTGTCGCCGTGCTCTTCGGTGGCAAGAGTGCCGAGCGGGCAGTCTCGCTGAACTCGGGTAACGCCGTGCTCAGTGCGTTGCTCGAGGCAGGCGTGGATGCGTTCGGCATTGATGTGGGCGATGATTTCCTGCAGCGACTGGTCAGCGAGAAAATCGACCGTGCCTTTATCGTTCTGCACGGACGTGGTGGTGAAGACGGCACCATGCAAGGCCTGCTGGAATGCCTGGAAATCCCTTATACCGGCAGTGGCGTACTGGCTTCTGCACTGGCGATGGACAAGTTGCGCACCAAGCAGGTCTGGCAGAGTCTCGGCCTCGCCACACCGCTGCATGCCGTTCTTGAAAACGAGAGTGATTGTATTTGCGCCGCGACGGAACTGGGCTTGCCTTTGATCGTCAAACCGGCCCATGAAGGTTCAAGTATCGGTATGGCAAAGGTGAACAGCGTCGATGAATTGATCGCCGCATGGAAAGCCGCCAGTACCTACGATTCGCAAGTATTAGTCGAACAATGTATTCAGGGACCTGAGTTCACTGTCGCGTCTCTGCGTGGCCAGGTGTTGCCTCCCATCGGCCTGGGCACTCCTCACAGTTTTTATGATTACGATGCCAAGTACCTGGCGTCCGATACTCAGTATCGGATTCCGTGCGGACTTGGCGATGCGCAGGAACAGGAACTCAAACAACTTGCAGCACGTGCTTGCGATGCCATCGGCATTGCAGGCTGGGCGCGCACGGATGTCATGCAGGACGCACAAGGCAAGTTCTGGTTACTGGAAGTCAATACTGTACCGGGCATGACCGATCACAGTCTGGTGCCTATGGCGGCCCGTGCGGCAGGTCTGGATTTTCAACAACTGGTGTTGGCGATCCTGGCCGACAGCGTTCAGGCGAGGGGTTAAGGCATGTACGGCCCGTCGACACGTCCTCAGCCACCTGCACCCGGCCGCAACAAGCCGGTGCCGCGCGGCGCCAGCCGTATGGTGGCCAAGGAGCCCTTGTCGGCGCGCCTGCCCAAGGCCAACTTCAGTTTTCTGAAGCGTCTGCTCTGGCCTGTGCTGTTGGTGGTTCTGGGCTTCGGTACTTATGAGGCAGCACAGCGTCTGCTGCCGTACGCCGACCGCCCGATTACCCGCATCAACGTGCAGGGCGATTTGAGTTACATCAGCCAGCAGGCTGTGCAGCAGCGGATTGCGCCTTATGTGGCGTCGAGCTTTTTCAAGATCGATCTGGCTGCCATGCGCACCGAGCTTGAGCAGATGCCATGGATTGCGCACGCCGAGGTCCGTCGTGTATGGCCGGATCAGGTAGTGATTCGTCTTGAAGAGCAGTTGCCGGTTGCCCGTTGGGGCGATGAAGCGCTGTTGAATAACCAGGGGCAGGCTTTCACACCGCGTGAACTGTCCAATTACGAACATCTTCCCCAGTTGTTCGGCCCGCAGCGGGCCCAGCAGCAGGTGATGCAGCAGTATCAGGTGTTGAGTCAGATGTTGCGCCCGTTGGGCTTCTCCATCGTGCGCCTGGAGCTGCGCGAGCGTGGCAGCTGGTTCCTGACCACAGGTGCCGGTAGTGCTGGCCCGGGTATCGAGTTGTTGCTTGGACGCGACCACCTTGTCGAAAAAATGCGCCGCTTCATCGCGATTTACGACAAAACGCTGAAAGACCAAATAACGAATATCGCGCGCGTCGACTTGCGTTACTCCAACGGCCTTGCGGTCGGTTGGCGCGAACAGGCAGCGCCGGCGACGGAAAAACCCGCCGTCGCGAAGAATTGATAAGAGGCAGGACCATGGCAAATGTGCAAAGCGGCAAAATGATCGTCGGGCTGGATATCGGTACCTCCAAGGTGGTGGCACTGGTAGGCGAAGTCGCGGCCGATGGCTCGCTGGAAATCGTGGGTATCGGTACCCATCCCTCCCGCGGCCTGAAGAAGGGCGTGGTGGTGAATATCGAATCGACCGTGCAGTCGATCCAGCGCGCAATCGAAGAAGCGCAATTGATGGCCGGCTGCCGTATTCACTCGGCATTCGTGGGCGTTGCAGGCAGCCACATTCGCAGCCTGAACTCGCACGGCATCGTGGCGATTCGTGATCGCGAAGTCAGCGCTGCGGACCTGGAGCGTGTGCTCGATGCTGCTCAGGCGGTGGCCATTCCTGCCGACCAGCGTGTGCTGCACACCCTGCCTCAGGATTACGTGATCGATAACCAGGAAGGCGTGCGTGAGCCTCTGGGCATGTCCGGCGTACGTCTGGAAGCCAAGGTTCATGTGGTGACCTGTGCGGTGAACGCGGCGCAGAACATTGAAAAGTGCGTACGTCGCTGCGGTCTGGAAGTCGACGACATCATTCTCGAGCAGCTGGCTTCGGCGTATTCCGTGCTGACCGATGACGAGAAAGAACTGGGTGTGTGCCTGGTGGACATCGGTGGCGGCACCACCGACATCGCGATCTTCACCGAAGGCGCCATTCGCCACACGGCGGTCATCCCGATTGCGGGTGATCAGGTGACCAACGACATCGCCATGGCGTTGCGCACTCCGACCCAGTACGCCGAAGAAATCAAGATTCGTTATGCCTGTGCGCTGGCCAAGCTGGCCGGTGCAGGCGAAACCATCAAAGTGCCGAGCGTGGGCGACCGTCCACCTCGCGAGCTGTCGCGTCAGGCCCTGGCCGAAGTGGTAGAGCCTCGTTACGACGAGCTGTTCACCCTGATCCAGGCCGAACTGCGCCGCAGCGGCTACGAAGATTTGATCCCGGCCGGCATCGTGCTGACCGGGGGCACAGCGAAAATGGAAGGTGCGGTCGAACTGGCCGAGGAAATCTTTCACATGCCGGTCCGCCTGGGCGTACCGCACAGCGTCAAAGGGCTCGCTGATGTCGTGCGCAACCCGATCTACTCAACCGGCGTAGGCCTGTTGATGTACGGGCTGCAAAAACAATCGGATGGCATTTCGCTGTCCGGGATTGTCGGCAACAGCAGTTACAGCGACGAAACCAAGGCACCGGTGCTTGAGCGTATCAAGCGTTGGGTGCAGGGAAATTTCTAAGTTTCAACGTTTAACGGTTTCACAGCTTCAGATTCAGGGCTTCACCAGCAATATCGGCAGGCAGTAGGCAAAACTAACTAGAAAGCGGAAGGAGAGAGAAAATGTTCGAACTCGTAGACAACGTCCCGCAAAGCCCGGTTATCAAAGTTATCGGCGTAGGCGGTGGTGGCGGCAACGCTGTCAATCACATGGTCAAGAGCAACATCGAAGGCGTGGAATTCATTTGCGCCAACACCGATGCTCAAGCGCTGAAAAACATCGGCGCGCGGACCATTCTGCAACTGGGCACCGGCGTGACCAAGGGGCTTGGCGCTGGCGCCAACCCTGAAGTCGGTCGTCAGGCCGCACTGGAAGATCGTGAGCGCATTGCAGAAGTTCTGCAGGGCACCAACATGGTTTTCATCACCACTGGCATGGGCGGCGGTACCGGTACCGGTGCAGCACCGATCATTGCTGAAGTGGCCAAGGAGATGGGCATTCTGACGGTCGCAGTCGTGACCCGTCCGTTCCCGTTCGAAGGTCGCAAGCGTATGCAGATCGCCGATGAAGGCATCCGTATGCTGTCCGAAAGCGTAGACTCGTTGATCACCATTCCCAACGAGAAGCTGCTGACCATCCTCGGTAAAGACGCCAGCCTGCTGTCGGCTTTCGCCAAGGCTGACGATGTACTGGCCGGTGCCGTTCGCGGTATCTCCGACATCATCAAGCGTCCGGGCATGATCAACGTCGACTTCGCCGACGTGCGTACCGTGATGAGCGAAATGGGCATGGCGATGATGGGCACTGGCTGCGCCAGCGGTCCTAACCGTGCACGTGAAGCGACCGAAGCGGCGATCCGCAACCCGTTGCTCGAAGACGTCAACCTGCAGGGCGCTCGCGGCATCCTGGTCAACATCACTGCCGGTCCTGACCTGTCTCTGGGTGAGTACTCGGACGTGGGTAGCATCATCGAAGCGTTCGCTTCCGAGCACGCGATGGTCAAGGTCGGTACCGTTATCGATCCGGACATGCGTGACGAGTTGCACGTGACCGTGGTTGCCACCGGCCTGGGCGCGAAAATCGAGAAACCTGTCAAGGTCATCGACAACACGCTGCAGACCACCCAGCAGGCTCCTGCCCAGCAGGCGTCCCGCCAGGAAGCACCGTCGGTCAACTACCGTGACCTGGATCGTCCTACCGTGATGCGCAACCAGGCACACGCAGGCGCTACAGCCGCGGCGAAGATGAATCCTAACGATGATCTTGATTACCTGGACATCCCGGCTTTCCTGCGTCGTCAGGCCGATTGATGAAATGTATCAGGGGTATTAGGGTGATTGGTGTTCAGCAAAGGCATGGTCTGCTATCATCGCCAGCCTTTGTTGATACCAGTTCGCAACTTGCGCTGAAGCGGCCCATGCCATGATAAAACAACGCACCCTGAAAAATATTATCCGTGCCACAGGTGTAGGCCTGCACTCCGGGGAGAAGGTTTACCTGACCCTCAAGCCCGCACCTGTGAATACCGGCATTGTGTTTTGCCGAGCTGACCTTGATCCCGTCGTGCAGATCCCTGCGCGTGCGGAAAACGTCGGTGACACCACTCTGTCGACCACTCTGGTCAATGGTGATGTCAAAGTCGACACGGTAGAACACTTGCTCTCGGCCATGGCTGGCCTTGGCATCGATAACGCCTACGTCGAGCTCTCTGCCTCCGAAGTTCCTATCATGGACGGCAGCGCAGGCCCTTTCGTATTCCTGATTCAATCGGCAGGCCTGGAAGAACAGGACGAGCCGAAGAAATTCATCCGTATCCTGCGTGAAGTCACAGTGGAGGAGGGCGGTAAACGCGCTACCTTCGTGCCTTTCGAAGGGTTCAAGGTCAGTTTCGAGATCGATTTCGATCACCCCGTCTTCCGTGACCGCACCCAGAGTGCAAGCGTGGACTTTTCCAGCACTTCCTTCGTGAAGGAAGTCAGCCGTGCCCGGACCTTCGGGTTCATGAGTGATATCGAGTACCTGCGCAAGCACAACCTCGCACTCGGCGGCAGCGTGGAAAACGCCATCGTGGTCGACAAGGACGGTGTACTGAACGAAGACGGCCTGCGGTACGAGGACGAATTCGTCAAACACAAAATCCTCGACGCCATCGGTGACCTCTACCTGCTGGGCAACAGCCTGATTGGTGAGTTCCGGGGTTTCAAATCGGGGCATGCACTGAACAACCGTCTGCTGCGCACGTTGATCGAGCAGAAAGACGCTTGGGAAGTGGTGACTTTCGAGGATGCCAGTACGGCACCTATTTCTTACATGCGTCCTGTCGCGGCGGTGTAAGCAAGCTTTACTCTCTTTCCTTTTGTTCTTTAAAGGCTGCCCTCGGGTGGCCTTTTTTTATGGATTTTTTTAGGGAAAGTCAGTGCGCGCGGAGGGCTTGAAGCGATGGGGCAGAGTTACTTCCTGTCCTTCGCATGGCTGGCCAGCCGTTCCAGTGCGGCGCGCAAGCGCGGATCGGTGATGCCTTCAGCGGTGGCCTGAATGTTTTCGGCAGCCACTGCCGACAGGTCGATCGTGTGCGTGGCGGCTCCGCGTGGCGCTTCAGGCGGCTGCACCTTGAACACGATGCGGGTCAGGTTGATGAATTCGTCAAAAGCCATCATTTGCCGGTGCAGGCGTTTCTGCTGGTAGCGCAGGCGCGTGGCCCAATGACCATCCGTCACGATCAGCAACAAGGTACCTTCGCGCCACGATGCCACGCGACAATGCTCGCGGGCCGCAGGTTGCAGCTGGCTTTCGAGCAGGCGCTGCAAGTGGCTGAGTCGCTCGGCGTGGCGAAATATAGCCTTCAAGGGCTTGGCTTCACGCAGCAAAACCGCGGGCGGGCGGGCGTTCAGAGGACGAAAGGCCATGGAGGGATGCCTGGGTAACAAGATGAACATCTTAACAGAAAGCGTTCTGACGGCTGCTTTTCAGGGCATTTCCGTGCTTTCATATGCAAATCAATGAGTAACTTCCCCGGCTAACGGGTTGAAGTGCTTGAAAATGGCCCCATTGTAAACCTGCCCCGTCACAGCGCTGTGCCAGCATCGTGGAATAACGCCACTTTCCTCACCATCGTTTCCGGGTAGAATGCTCGTTCGCATGCGGCCATCTGGGCTGCACGGGCGACTCACGGGGCCGCCCTCCATTCCTATGTGTGGAAGATCCTGTCGATATGTTTGCGCCTTTGTTGAAAAAACTTTTTGGAAGCAAGAACGAGCGTGAAGTAAAACGCATGCTCAAGACGGTACAGATCGTCAATGCCTTCGAAGAGCAAATGGTGGCCCTTTCGGACGAGCAACTGCGCGCCAAGACCGAAGAGTTCAAGGCCCGCATAGCCAAAGGCGAGACCCTCGATCAATTGCTTCCGGAAGCCTTTGCTGTCGCTCGTGAAGCGGGCAAGCGCGTCATGGGCATGCGCCACTTCGACGTTCAGTTGATCGGCGGCATGACCCTGCACGAAGGTCAGATCGCGGAAATGCGCACCGGTGAAGGTAAAACCCTGGTCGGTACGCTGGCGGTATACCTCAACGCATTGTCCGGCAAGGGCGTTCACGTCGTTACCGTGAACGACTACCTCGCTCGCCGCGATGCCAACTGGATGCGTCCGCTGTACGAATTCCTCGGCCTGACCGTAGGTATCGTCACGCCATTCCAGCCGCCAGAAGAGAAGCGCGCCGCCTACGCTGCCGATATCACGTACGGCACCAACAACGAATACGGTTTCGATTACCTGCGCGACAACATGGCGTTCAGCATGGACGACAAGTTCCAGCGTGAACTCAATTTTGCCGTGATCGACGAAGTCGACTCGATTCTGATCGACGAAGCGCGTACGCCGCTGATCATCTCCGGCCAGGCTGAAGACAGCTCCAAGCTGTACACCGAAATCAACCGCCTGATCCCCAAGCTCGAGCAGCATATCGAGGAAGTGGAAGGCGAAGTCACCAAGCCGGGTCATTTCACCGTCGACGAAAAAACCCGTCAGGTCGAGCTGAACGAAGCCGGTCACCAGTTCATCGAGGAAATGCTCACCGAAGTCGGCCTGCTGGCCGAAGGCGAGAGCCTCTACTCGGCGCATAACCTGGGCCTGCTGACCCACGTCTATGCCGGTCTGCGTGCGCACAAGCTGTTCAATCGCAACGTCGAATACATCGTTTCGGACGGTCAGGTGCTGCTGGTCGACGAACACACCGGCCGTACCATGCCGGGCCGTCGTCTGTCCGAAGGTCTGCACCAGGCCATCGAAGCCAAGGAAGGTCTGAACATTCAGGCTGAAAGCCAGACCCTGGCATCGACCACGTTCCAGAACTACTTCCGTCTGTACAACAAGCTGTCCGGCATGACCGGTACGGCCGACACCGAAGCGTTCGAATTCCACCAGATCTACAACCTGGCCGTCATGGTCATCCCGCCGAACAAGCCTTTGGCGCGTAAGGACTTCAACGACCTGGTCTACCTGACGGCGGAAGAGAAGTACGCCGCCATCGTCACCGACATCAAGGCCTGCATCGCGGAAAACCGTCCGGTGCTGGTGGGTACGGCGACCATCGAAACCTCCGAGCACATGTCCAGTCTGCTCAACAAGGAAGGTATCGAGCACAAGGTTCTGAACGCCAAGTTCCACGAAAAGGAAGCGGAAATCATCGCGCAGGCCGGTCGTCCGGGTGCGTTGACCATTGCCACCAACATGGCCGGTCGTGGTACCGACATCCTGCTGGGCGGCAACTGGGAAGTCGAGGTTGCGAATCTGGAAGACCCGACTCCCGAGCAGATCGCACAAATCAAGGCTGACTGGCAGAAGCGCCATCAGCAGGTGATCGAAGCGGGCGGCCTGCATGTCATTGCCTCCGAGCGTCACGAATCGCGTCGTATCGACAACCAGCTGCGCGGTCGTGCCGGCCGTCAGGGCGACACCGGCTCCAGCCGTTTCTACCTGTCGCTCGAAGACAGCCTGATGCGCATCTTTGCCTCTGACCGGGTGAAGAACTTCATGAAGGCGCTGGGCATGCAGTCCGGTGAGGCCATCGAGCATCGCATGGTGACCAACGCCATCGAAAAAGCGCAGCGCAAGGTGGAAGGTCGCAACTTCGACATCCGCAAGCAGTTGCTGGAATTCGATGACGTGGCCAACGAACAGCGTAAAGTGATTTATCACATGCGTAACACGTTGCTGGCCGCCGAGAACATTGGCGAGACCATTGCCGACTTCCGCGAGGAAGTGCTCAACAACCTGATCATCCAGCACATTCCGCCACAGTCCCTGCCGGAGCAGTGGAATGTTGCCGGCCTGGAATCGGCGCTCAATACCGACTTCGCGGTGCAAATGCCGATCCAGCAGTGGCTCGACGAAGACGACAACCTGCACGAAGACAGCCTGCGCGAAAAAATCATGGCGCAGTTGCTGGTGGCGTACAACGAGAAGGAAGACCAGGCCAGCGCCGAAGCTCTGCGCTCCTTCGAGAAACAGATCCTCCTGCGCGTGCTGGACGACCTGTGGAAAGATCACCTGTCGACCATGGATCACCTGCGTCACGGTATCCACCTGCGCGGCTACGCTCAGAAGAACCCGAAGCAGGAATACAAGCGCGAGTCCTTCACGCTGTTCCAGGAACTGCTGGATTCGATCAAGCGCGACACCATCCGTGTGCTCTCGCATGTTCAGGTTCGCCGCGAAGATCCAGAGGAAGAAGCAGCACGCCTGCGTCAGGACGCCGAAGAGCTGGCCAGTCGCATGCAGTTCGAACACGCGCCTGCACCGGGCATCGAGCAACCGCTGCTCGACGAAGAGGGTGGCGAAGCGCCTGTTGCCGTTGCATCCGAGCCGGTTCGCAACGACCAGAAACTGGGCCGTAACGAACTGTGCTGGTGTGGTTCGGGCAAGAAATTCAAGCACTGTCACGGCCAGATCAACTAAGCCTTTGACTGTGTAATACCTGCGCCGCGACCGGCTTGCCCGTCGCGGCGTTTTTTCATTGATTGCCGTACCGATGCGGACGGCGCCACACTCCATGAGGAGCACCCCGATGGCTGTTGGTCTTGGTCCTTTGCCTGCGTTGTACCCGGTTCCCGGTTTTGAACTTGGCATTTCTTCTGCCGGCATCAAACGCCCGGGGCGCAAGGATGTCGTGGTCATGCGCTGTGCCGAAGGCTCCAGCGTGGCCGGCGTATTCACCTTGAATGCGTTCTGCGCAGCGCCGGTCATTCTGGCCAAACAGCGTGTCCAGGGCACCGTGCGTTATTTGCTGACCAACACCGGCAATGCCAATGCGGGTACAGGCGAATCAGGTCTTGTGGCGGCGCGGCGGACCTGCGAGAAGCTGGCGCAACTGACCGGCGTCGATGCTTCGGCGGTGCTGCCCTACTCGACGGGCGTGATCGGCGAGCCGTTGCCGGTGGAAAAGATCGAAGGCGCCCTGCAAGCCGCGCTGGATGATCTGTCTGTGGATAACTGGGCCGCTGCGGCGACCGGGATCATGACCACCGACACCCTGCCCAAAGGCGCCAGCCGTCAGTTCAGCCATGACGGCGTGACCGTCACGGTGACCGGCATCAGCAAGGGTGCAGGCATGATTCGCCCGAACATGGCGACCATGCTCGGTTACATCGCCACCGACGCCAAAGTGGCGCAGAGCGTGCTTCAGGACCTGATTCGTGACGGCGCCAACAAGTCGTTCAACCGCATCACTATCGATGGCGACACCTCGACCAACGATTGCTGCATGCTGGTCGCCACCGGTCAGGCTGATCTGCCGGAAATTACCGAGGCCAAAGGTCCGTTGTTCGAGGCGTTGAAGAAAGCCGTGTTCGATGTGTGCATGGAAGTCGCTCAGGCCATCGTGCGTGACGGTGAAGGTGCGACCAAGTTCGTGACCGTTGAAGTCAACGGTGGCGGCAATCATCAGGAATGCCTGGACGTCGGTTATGCCGTGGCCCACTCGCCGCTGATCAAGACCGCGCTGTTCGCCTCCGACCCGAACTGGGGACGCATCCTGGCGGCTGTCGGCCGTGCCGGTGTGCCGGATCTGGACGTGAGCAAGATCGACGTATTCCTCGGTGGCGTGTGCATCGCCAGTCAGGGCTGCCGCGCCACTACCTACACCGAAGAGCAGGGCTCGGCGGTAATGGCCGAAGAAGAGATCACCATCCGTATCGAGCTGGGTCGCGGCGATTGCAGCGAAACGATCTGGACCACCGATCTTTCTCACGAGTACGTGAAGATCAACGCGGAATATCGCACCTGATTCAATGCCCGGCGCGCCGGCATCCTGTCTTCGCGCCGGGCTCAATGGAGCTGAACCATGAGCCTGCATCTGATTATCGGCGACAAACGCTACTCCTCCTGGTCGCTGCGTCCCTGGCTGGTGCTGGAAATGACCGGTGCTCCGTTCACCGATCAGGTTATCCGCCTCAACCAGCCTGACACCCGCGCGAACATTCTCAAGTATTCACCCACCGGCAAGGTCCCTGCGCTGCAGTGCGAGCACGGCACGATCATCGATTCGCTGGCCATTTGCGAATACCTGGTCGAACGTTTTCCGGACGCTGGCCTGTGGCCGAGTGATACCGCTGCGCGTGCCCAGGCACGTTCTGCCTGCGCGCAGATGCACAGCGGCTTTGTCAGCCTGCGTTCGAACATGCCGATGGACCTGCGCCAGGATCAGGCACTGGAAGTGATTCCGGTCGATACCCAGAACGACATCGACCGTATCGTCGAACTGTGGGCCGAATGCCGCACTGCGGCGGCCGAAAGCGGCCCGTTTCTGTTCGGTAAGCCAAGCATTGCCGACGCGTTCTTTGCCCCGGTAGCCATTCGCCTGCGCAGTTACCGTGTCGAGTTGCCTGAAGAAGCGCTGAAGTACATCGAAACCATTTACCAGTGGCCTGCCTTCAAACGCTGGCAGCAGGCCGGTCTGGAGGAGTCCTGATCGTGAAACGAGTTCATGTGGCCGCCGCCGTCATTCGTGGCGCTGACGGCAGCGTATTGATTGCCCGGCGTGCCGACACTCAGCATCAAGGCGGCCTCTGGGAGTTTCCTGGCGGCAAGGTCGAGGAGGGCGAGACCGTCCAGGCCGCGCTCGCACGTGAACTGCAGGAAGAGCTGGGTATCCTGGTGACGGCGGCACGTCCGCTGATCAAGGTCTGTCACGACTATCCGGACAAGCAGGTGCTGCTGGACGTCTGGGAAGTCTCGGCCTTTACTGGCCAGGCGCATGGTGCAGAAGGGCAGCCGCTGGTCTGGGCCAGCCCGCGTGAGCTGGCCAATTATGACTTTCCGGCCGCCAATCAGCCGATCGTCGCGGCGGCACGTTTGCCCGGCGAGTACCTGATCACCCCTGAGGGGCTGGACAATATCGAGCTGTTGCGCGGTATGCAGAAAGCCATCGCAGGCGGCATCAAGCTGGTCCAGTTACGTGCACCGGGTGGTTACGACCCGAAGTACCGTGACCTGGCCGTGGATGCGGCGGGCCTGTGTGCCGGCAAGGCGCAGCTCATGCTCAAAGGGCCTCTGGAGTGGCTGGGCGACTTTCCGTCCGCCGGCTGGCACCTGACGGCGGAGCAACTGCGCAAGTACGCCAGTCGCGGGCGTCCGTTCCCTGAGAACCGCTGGCTGGCGGCGTCATGCCATAACGTCGAAGAGCTGGCGCTGGCGGAGCAGATGGGCGTGGATTTCGTCACCCTGTCGCCCGTTCAGCCAACCCTGACCCACCCTGATGCACAGCCGCTGGGCTGGCCGCAGGCAACGCAACTGATTGCGGGGTTCAACAAGCCGGTCTTTCTGTTGGGCGGCGTAGGCCCTGCCGAGCGTCAACAGGCCTGGGAAAGCGGCGCACAGGGCGTGGCCGGGATTCGCGCGTTCTGGCCTGACGAGATCGTCTGACGCTCAGCAGAGGACGCAGAGCGTCCAGAACGGCATGCCCACGCGGAGTAACTAGCGTTATACACACGTCTGCTCTTGATTCTGGCCGCAGGCCGTGGGAGCGAGCTTGCTCGCGAAGAGGCCAGTAAAACCCCTGAAAATGTGGCGTCTGGACCGATGTCTTCGTGAGCCCGCCTCGCTCACTCCCACAAGACCTGTACCTAACGCCAGGACGCTGGCGTGAGGATGTCTTCTGTGCTGCTCCGTTTAATGGATATGCCCATCAAACCGGCTTGGGCGCGGGCTGCCAAAGGATCTCGGCAATGCCCTGTCTTCTGGCGATCAATCGGGCAGCGACGAACAGCAGGTCCGACAGCCTGTTGATGTACGCCAGCCCTGCGCCTTCCAGCGGCTCGACGGCATTCAGATGCTGACAGCGACGTTCTGCACTGCGCGCCAGGCTACGGCAGATGTGCGCCTGGGCGATCAGCGATGAACCGCCAGGCAAAATGAAATTCTCCAGTGGCCCCAGTTCGTCATTCCAGACATCAATGGCGGCCTCCAGTCGCTCGACCTCGGCTTCGTTCAGCGCCTTGTAGGTCGGCATGGCCAGTTCACCGCCCAGATCGAACAGACGGTGCTGGCAGGGTGCAAGTACCTCGATCACTTCGTTGAGGGCCGGGACGCGCTGAGCTTCATCGATCAGCCCCGCCAGCAACAGTCCCAGCTGGCTGTTGAGCGTATCGACCTCACCGATGGCCTCGACGCGCGGATGATCCTTGGAGACCCGACGGCCATCGCCCAGACCGGTTTCACCGGCATCGCCGGTACGCGTGTAAATCTTCGACAAACGAAAGCCCATTGATGCGATTCCTGATCAGGATTTTGAAATGACCTGCTGCTGAACGCTCACCTGGTTGGCCACCAGCGGTAGACGCAGCGTAAAGCAGGTGCCTGTGCCGAGAGAGGAATGTACCTCCATCTGGCCTTTGTGGTTGTTGGTGACAATAAAGTAGGACACCGACAGGCCCAGTCCGGTGCCCTGGCCGATTTCCTTGGTGGTGAAAAACGGCTCGAACGTACGCTTGCGGATGTTCTCTGACATGCCGATGCCGTTGTCCTCGACCTGAATCTCGGCCCACGGCGGATTGAGGCGCGTGCGCAGGGTAATGCGCCCGGGCTCTTCGCTCTCCGGCCGCTGGTGGATGGCCTGCGCGGCGTTCTTCAGCAGGTTCAGCAGCACCTGCTCCAGCTCGTTGGCAATGCACGGCACCGGGCCCAGTTCGGGGTCGAACTGACGGATGATGTGCTGGCCCTTGAAGTCGAAACCGATGGTCAGATCGAAGTCGTTACTGGCGATCTCCACGGCCTGATCGATCAAGGCCGGCAAGTCACAGGGCGATAACTGACGACTGCTCAGGCGGCTGAAGTTGAGCATATGGCTGACGATTTTTGCAGCCCTGGCACCGGCCTGCTGAATGCCGTCGAGCAGTTTTGGCACTTCGCGGCTTTCCAGGTAATGGTTGACCTGCGCCAGATCGACGCCGTCGGCCTCGGCCTGCTCGATGTTCTTCGGCAGCTCCGGAGACAGCCGCCGGCGGATGTTCTGCACGTTGTGCAGAATGGCGCCCAGCGGGTTGTTGATCTCATGCGCCATGCCTGCTGCCAGACCGCCGACGGACAACATTTTTTCCGACTGCACCATCATTTCTTCCAGCGATATGCGCTGGGTGATGTCATCGATCCGGATCACCACGCCGCGCCCGGCATCGCCGGTCAACGGGTAGAACGTCAGCGCGTAGTGGCGGGACTCGTCATTCTTGATCCAGGTCACGCGCTCGATCTTGGTCACGCTATGGCGCTCGACGGTGTGCTTGATCTGCGGCAGAAACGAGCGCATCGGCTCGAAGGCCAGGAAGATCGGCTGGTTCAGCGCTTCGTCCAGGGTCGTCCCGGACAAGGCCGTCGCCTCCTGATTCCACTGGGTGACGTACAGCTGTTCGTCCAGTGCGATCATCGCCGAGGGCATCGAGTCGATGATGCTGTTGAGGTAGTTCTGAAAGCCGGTGAGCTTCTTCTCGATCTTGCTGCGCACCTGGACTTCCAGCTCCAGCTTGCGGTTGGTGTGGCGGGTTTCCTCGGCCAGCCCCTGGGCCTGATCGTAGGCTTCCTGCGAGTCGTCGCGCGCGCGCTTGAGTTGTTGTTCACGCGCTTCGATACGCGACAGCATGGTGTTGAACGCCTCGGCCAGGCTGCCGATTTCATCCTCGTTACCGGGTTCTGCGCGCAGTGCGTAGTTCTCTTCGCGGGTCACCTGCCGGGACAGTTCTTCCAGTTGGTAAATGGGTTCGGTGATCAGGCGCCGAATCTGTCGCGCTACCACCAGCCACAGCAGCACGCTGAACACCAGAATGCCCAGGCTGGCAGTCAGCGTACCGGTGTAGAACGCAGGAGGCAGCTCACTGCTGGCAACCAGCAGCAGATGCCCTGGCGGCTCGTCGCCCTTCGGTACGGTAATAACCTGCGTGCTGCGAAATTCGGTCAGGCGCCAGTTGTCCATGTCTTTGAAGTGTCTGGGCAGCTCAAGGCTTTCGCCCTGATGCATCTGCTCAAGCCGCTCGCCGTCGTTGTCATACAGGGCTGCGGCGCGCAATGGCCCGTAGCTTCTCAGCTCCTTGAGCAGCGCGCGCGCCTCGTCCGGCGAGTACAAGGCCCGCTCGTTGAGGTTGGCGCTGCTGATCAGCCGGCCGATGGTCTGCAGGGCCTGCGGAGCCATCGCCTCCTGAGAGATGTAATAGGCCGCGCTGATGAAGGTCAGGTTGGCGACCAGCAGTACGGTGGTCATCAGGACCAGCAGGGCGGCCAGCAGTTTCTGGCCGACGGGCAGGTTTTCCAGGCGTTGGCGCAAGGGCATTGGGCAAGTCGCAGTGACGGGTGATGCGAGCAGGGTAGCGCGGGCTAGTCGGTACGCAAACCCTTGCTTGCCAGATGAGCTGTGAGACGCGTCTGCAAATGCTGCAGGTGCGGTGCCGGGCAGCCATGACGCGCTGCGGCTGCGCATGCGTAACCCAGCAGGTAGCTGATTTCGGTGCGTCGCCCGTTAAGCACATCCTGATACATGGATGAGTAGTTGGCGGCGGTCGCCTGGATGACCCGCAGCACCTCCGCATGCAGTTCCTGCGCAGCCGCTGGCTGGCCGCAGCGGCCCAGCAAATGGCTCAGCTCGGCGCACAGCGTGGCGACCTCGCAGGCGTGTTCGAGCAGGCCGCCGTTACGGCAGTCGTGCAGGACCGTCAGCGGGTTGATCGCACAGTTGAGTGCCAGCTTGCGCCACAGACGGGTCAGGATGTCCGGCGTCCATTCGTGGGGAATACCACTGTCGTGCAAATCCTGCAGAAGCGCGGGGGCTATCGGGTTGGACGCGTCACCCAGCCAGTTGAAACCGTGGCCAGCGAACCTGACGCGCCAGTCCGACTCCAGAAACGCGCCTTCGGTGCTGGAGGCGAACAGGCAGCGCGCGTGGGGGATTTGCGCCGCCACAGCGTCCTGGCTGCCCAGGCCGTTCTGCAACAGGATGACGTCGGCCTGCGCCGTCAATCGCGGAGCCAGCTGAGCGACAGCCTGCTCGGCCTCGTAAGCCTTGCAGGCCACCAGCAGCCGTTCGATAGGTTGTCGATGGTCGGCGGTCTGTGCTTCGACCGGGTACGCATGGGCAATATCGTTCTCGACCAGCGTCACGCAGCTGCCATTGGCTTGATAGGCGGCCAGCCGATCCGCGTTGCGAAGGATCAACCGCACCGGCAGATTCGCGCGTGCCAGTCGCGTCGCCCAGAGACTGCCCAGGCTGCCCGCACCGAGAACATGCCATGTCACCGCCATCACAGCGGCACGTTATGGCGCTGAAGCGGTCTGCAGAAGATGAAAACAAGGATGTGCATGGAAGGCTCACAGTGAACGCCGGAAAAGTCTCGTTATAATGAGCGTTCTTTCACACCGTCAAGTCATGCGTGCCCGAATTGTGCGCACGCCGTTTATCTGGAGAACATACATGCCCTCGTTCGACGTAGTGTCCGAATTGGATAAACACGAAGTCACGAATGCCGTCGACAACGCTATCAAAGAGCTGGACCGTCGCTACGACCTCAAAGGCAAAGGCACGTTCGAGTTCAAGGAACTGACTGTAACGCTGACTGCAGAAGCAGACTTCCAGCTGGAGGCCATGATCGAAATCCTCAAGCTGGCGCTGGTCAAACGCAAGATCGACGCGAAGTGCCTCGAGATCAAGGACGCTTATGCTTCCGGCAAATTGATGAAGCAGGAAGTCATCCTGCGTGAAGGCATCGACAAGGAGCTGGCGAAGAAAATCGTCGCTCACATCAAGGAAGCCAAGCTCAAGGTCCAGGCCGCCATTCAGGGCGAGCAGGTGCGGGTGACCGGCAAGAAGCGCGACGACCTGCAAGAAGCCATCGCAGCGCTGCGTGCCTACGATTCGGGCATGCCTTTGCAATTCAACAACTTCCGCGACTGATCGTTGCATTGAAAGCCGGGGAACCCTGCGTTCCCCCGCCAGTCCGAATCGCCCTGAGCATTGAAATGACGGCAGGCCGCCGTGGTTTTGATCGCAGTTCGTGACGAGTAAGGAGATAACGATGGATTTAAACGCAGAAGTCGGTCATCTGTGGCAAGCGTCGCAGGCCTGGATTCCGATGATCATGGAGTACGGCAGCCGCTTGCTGCTGGCAGTCGTCACGCTGTGCGTAGGCTGGTGGCTGATCAACCGGCTGACCGGCAAACTGGGCGCCTTGCTGGCCTTGCGACACGCCGATCTGGCCTTGCAGGGCTTTGTCAGTAATCTGGCCAACGTCATTCTGAAAATCCTGCTGGTGGTCAGCGTCGCGTCGATGATCGGCGTGGAAACCACCTCGTTCGTGGCGGCAATCGGTGCGGCCGGTCTGGCGATCGGTCTGGCCCTGCAAGGCAGCCTGGCAAACTTCGCCGGTGGCGTGCTGATTCTGTTGTTCCGCCCGTTCCGTATCGGTGACTGGATCGAAGCCCAGGGTGTGTCGGGAACCGTCGACAACATCCAGATCTTCCACACCGTGCTGCGCACCGGCGACAACCGTACCGTGATCATTCCCAACGGCAACCTGTCCAACGGCATCATCACCAACACCAACCGACAGCCGACCCGCAAGATCACCTTCGACATCGGCGTCAGCCACGATGCCGATCTCAAGAAGGCCTTGCAGGTCCTGCTGGACATGGCCGACGACCCGCGCGTACTCAAGGACCCGGCCCCCCAGGCTGTGGTGGCTGCGCTGGGGGAGAACGCAATTACTTTGTCCCTGCGTGTCTGGACCAGCAGTGGCGACATGGGCGACGTGACGTCGATGTTCAACATCGAAGCGCGCGACCGCCTGAAGGACGCAGGCATCGAGATCCCACTGCCGCAACGGATTGTGCGGATGGTTCAGGAATAGTGGTTTGTGCGGTATGACAAAGCCCTGGCTCGTGAGAGTCGGGGCTTTTTTAGTTGCAGTGTCCAGCGAAAGGCGATTTCGAAAACAGCACAATGGCCCTTCGCATCCAGAATGCTTAAAGGGCCAGCACTGACCTACTTCCAAGAGTCGTACGGCACACCAAATTTTTCGATATAGGCTTTGGAAACTGCTGAAAGGGGCCTGTAGTGGCCACCAGACTTACCTTCATACGGACCGCGCGGATCAATCATGGCTTTTACCGTAGTCACCTCGATCGGTGTCATGCAGGGACCGGTTACCGATACTTTGGCAATGCCACCGGGAGCCAGCCTTATACCTATTGCCTCACGATATCCGGTGATCCATTCTCCACCAAAGGAACAGAAAGCCTTTTCCTCTTTGCGCATGAGCTCCCGGGTCGCCTCGGGGATTTTAATCACCATCTGGTAGGTTTGCGGTTCGACCAGCGATTGCCAGCGGACATAGATCAGTTTGGGCAAGTCAGCCCCTGTCACGTACTTGCCCTTACCCCAACCTGCTCTTTTCGGCCAGCCTCGGGGATCGCCGGAGTTGTTGGGGGGCGTTAGTATTGCAGCGTTGCCACTCATCGCACGTGGATATACCTGTTCCTGAATATCGACCACATCCGCCGATTCGATCCAGACTTCCATGTAAGCGGGAGCAGAAAATCCCAAGCGCCAGGCTTTATAGGGCATTGACTGGCTATTGGCAAAGGCGCAGCCACTGAGCAAAAAAACGACAAAAGTGATACGTATAAAATTACTCATTTGGATGCACCGCGCGCGCAGAGTTTTCGTCTGACCGATTAAAGATGTGACGTGCCAGCCCTTCGCATCCAGGATGCTTGAAGGGCCAGCACTGACCTACTTCCAAGAGTCGTACGGCACACCAAACTTCTCGACATAAGCTTTGGAAACTGCTGAAAGGGGCCGGTAGTGGCCACCTGACGTACCTTCATATGGGCCGCGCGGATCAATCACGGCTTTTACCGTAGCCACCTCAATCGGGGTCATGCAGCCGCCGCCTACCCAGACTTTGGCAATGCCTCCGGGTGCCAGTCTTATGCCGATTGAACTACGATAACCCGTGATCCATTTCCCATCAGCCTCGCAGAACACTTTCTCCCCCTTACGCATGATCTCTCGAGTGGCCTCGGGGATTTTTATCACCAACTGGTAGGTTTGCGGTTCGACCAGTGATTGCCAGCGGACATAGATCTGTTGCGGCAAGTCGGCCCCTAGTACTCGTTTTCCGCTGCCGATGACCCCTCTTTTCGGCCAGCCTCGTGGATCACCGGTGTTGTTAGGGGTCCTTATCATTGACGCAATGCCACTCATTGCGCGTGGATACACATGATTCTGAATGTCGACGACATCGGCGGTTTCGATCCAGACTTCCATATAGGCAGGAGCCGAGAACCCCAGCATCCACGCTTTATAGGGCATTGACTGACTACTGGCGAAAGTGCAACCACCGAGCAGAAACGCGGCAAGCGCGATACGGATAAAATTACTCATGAGGATGCACCGTGCGCACAGAGTTTTCGTCTGGTCGATTAAAGATGTGACGTACCAGCCCTTCGCATCCAGGATGCTTAAAGGGCCAGCACTGGCCTACTTCCACGAGTCGTACGGCACACCAAACTTATCGACATAGGCTTTGGAAACTGCTGAAAGGGGCCGGTAGTGGCCACCAGAAGTACCTTCATACGGGCCGCGCGGAGCAATCACGGCTTTTACCGTAGCCACCTCGATCGGTGTCATGCAGGCGCCGCCTACCCAGACTTTGGCAATACCTCCGGGGACCAGCCGTACACCGATTGAATTACGATAACCCGTGATCCATTTCCCATCGGCCGCGCAGAACACTTTCTCCCCCCTGCGCATGATCTCTCGAGTGGCGTCTGGGATTGTTATCACCATCTGGTAGGTTTGCGGTTCTGCCATCGATTGCCAACGGACATAGATCTGTTTGGGCAAGTCGGCCCCTGTTACGTGCTTACCTTTGCCGATGCCAGCTCTTTTCGGCCAGCCACGTGGATCGCCAGAGTTGTTGGGAGGCCTTAATATTGACGCGTTGCCACTCATCGCCCGTGCGTACATATGGTCCTGAATATCAACCACATCGGCTGTTTCGATCCAGACTTCCATATAGTCGGGGACCGAGAACCCCAGGAACCAGGATTTGTAAGGCATTGACTGGCTATTGGTAACGGTGCAGCCACTGAGCAAAAAAACGACAAAAGTGATACGGATAAAATTACTCATTTGGATGCACCATGCGCACAGAGTTTTCGTCTGGTCGAGTAAAGATATGACGTGCCAGCCCTTCGCATCCAGGATGCTTAGAGGGCCAGCATTGACCTACTTCCACGAGTCGTACGGCACACCAAACTTCTCGACATAGGCTTTAGATACATCGGAAAGAGAGTCGTACTTACCACCAGACTTACCTTCATACGGACCGCGCGGATCAATAACGGCTTTTACCGTAGCCACCTCGATTGATGTCATGCAGGCACCGCCTACCCAGACTTTGGCAATGCCTCCGGGGGCCAGCCTTATACCGATTGAATCACGATAACCCGTGATCCATTTCCCATCGGCCGCGCAGAACACTTTCTCCCCCTTGAGCATGATCTCTCGAGTGGCCTCAGGGATTTTAATCACCATCAGGTAAGTTTGCGGTTCGGCCAGAGATTGCCAACGAACATAGATCTGTTTGGGCAAGTCGGCACCTATTACATTCTTACCGCTGCCGAGGGCGATTTTTTTTGGCCAACCTCGCGGATCTCCTGAGTTATTTGGGGGAGTTAATATTGACGCGTTGCCACTCATCGCACGCGGGTATACTTGGTCCTGAATATCGACGACATCGGCTGTTTCGATCCAGACTTCCATATAAGCGGGGGCAGAGAACCCCAGGTACCAGGATTTGTAAGGCATTGACTGGCTATTGGTAAAGGTGCAGCCACTGAGCAAAAAAACGACAAAAGTGATACGGATAAAATTACTCATTTGGATGCACCGTGCGCACAGAGTTTTCGTCTGATCGATTAAAGATGTGCGTGCTGGCTCTTGGCATCCAGGGTGCTCAAAGCGCCAGCACTGACCTACTTCCAAGAGTCGTACGGCACACCAAACTTCTCGACATAGGCTTTGGAAACGGCTGAAAGGGGCCGGTAGTGGCCACCAGACTTACCTTCATACGGGCCGCGCGGATCAATCACGGCTTTTACCGTAGCCACCTCGATCGGTGTCATGCAGCCGCCGCCTACCCAGACTTTGGCGATACCTCCAGGAGCCAGCCTTATACCGATCGAGTCACGATAACCGGTGATCCATTCTCCACCAAATGAACAGAAAGCCTTTTCCTCTTTGCGCATGAGCTCCCGGGTCGCCTCGGGGATTTTAATCACCATCTGGTAGGTTTGCGGTTCAGCCAGCGATTGCCAACGGACATAGATCTGTTTGGGCAAGTCGGCCCCCGTTACGTTTTTACCTTTACCAATGCCAGCTCTTTTCGGCCAGCCACGTGGATCGCCAGAGTTGTTGGGGGGAGTTGATATTGACGCATTGCCACTCATCGCACGTGGGTATATCTGGTCCTGAATATCGACCACATCGGCTGTTTCGATCCAGACTTCCATGTAGTCGGGGACCGAGAACCCCAGGTACCAGGATTTGTAAGGCATTGACTGGCTGCTGGCGAAAGTACAACCTCCGAGCAGAAACGCGGCAAGCGCGATACGGATAAAATTAATCATTTGGATGCACCGTGCGTACAGAGTTTTCGTCTGGTCGATTGATGAAGATAACGTTCAGGTCGCTATTGTTAAGATTTTTAGCGGCGTTCCAGTTATCGGAAATATGAACATAACGGTGAAACAGCAGTTCCTCCTCCTGCGAGGTTAGCCCGGTTGTTTTGCTTTTCCCTTGAGTGTAAGCCATCAATTTTTCGGAGATGGGAACGAGCTCCGCAGGTAGCGAAAGTCGCGGTTCACCTTCGTCAATCTCGCCAAACGGCACTCCATTTTCCACAGCCAGTTCGCGCATGATCCGAAAGTAGATCAAGGACAGATCACCGCGGACTTCGCGCTGGCTGCTGACGGCGGCATACACCTGTTTCATGTCCTTACGGTTGTCTCTGTCGGTGTTACGAAACGGCACTTCCCACGTGCGGATCTCTAACGGAAGGTTATAGGGGGCCAGTTGGTCTTGAAGCCGTCTCAAGTCCTGCTGGGCAAGCTTGTAACTGTTGGCGTCAGCGAACGATGTCCTTTCTTCAAGCGTGCTTTTACGCGGTTTGCTGAGCAGGATGCGCTCCATCGCCTTGGGTAAATAACCGCCGCCCAGGTCTGAATGCGCGCCAGGCAGGATAATATCGGCCGATCCCAGGCTGTTGAGGGCGAAGTTATAACGGCGTTCATTGCGAGCGACCAACTGGACGACTTTCTTGGCCGCGTCTGGCGCCAGATGGATGTTGATGCCTGGGTTATAAGCGTTATTACCCGTCCAGTCCCCCTTCATCGGATTGGCAATGGCCGCGACGGTGTCGTAAACGCCAATGAAATTGATGGACACATCGGTATGCGGCTTCCAGGCAAAGCTGTCCGCTAACCCGGGTTTACCTGCAGGCATCGCTTGGGCCAGAACGCTGCCGCCACCCTTGAGCACTTCATTGGCAAAGTCCCTGGCTGCGGCAGCGCCACGGCTGAAGCCGAAAATATCGAACTCGATTTTTGCCACATTCTTATCGGGATTTTTTTCTCGAAAGGCCTGTATGGCCTTCAAGATAAGCAGTGGGGTTTCTTCAACTCGCGCCCGGACGCCCTGCACACCCATACCTGTGCCTTGCGAGAAAGTGGAATCTCCTGCGGTACTGCTGGTTCCGATCCCGTCCAAATAAACGGACAGGTTTGCGGTTTTGGCGTCAATCGGAAGTGTTATGTCCCGCTGGTCTATGTAAAGGTCATACAGCCGGGCGACGTTGCTGACATCATTGCCATAGCTGTTGTCCGGGCTGCTTCCCTTGCCGTCAAAACCATGAGCCGCACAGAACTGACGAATATCTTCAGCGGCTTCCTCCAGGTTCACATCTGACGCAAAGCAGCCAAACGCACGCTCACTGTTGGTGCGGTTGTTGCCCGTCCCGTCAAAGAACATCCCGATTCGCAAGGTGATCTCTTCCAGCTCAACCTCTTCTTCCTCTTCCTCAAGCTCCTCTTCCGCCGGCGCCTGGGCACTGAGCTCTCCCACGGGGGGCGGACTCAGTAATTGCCCCGCGATGGCTGCGCCAGCGGCACCCGGAACGAGTGGAGTCAGAATACCGATCCCGGTCCCGACACCTGCAGAACCTCCTGTATTGACCTTCACCTCGGGACCGCTGATCGTCACGCCACCGGCGTCCAGCTTGATGAAGCTGCCACCCGCTTTGGCGGTCAGTTCCACTCCGGCCTCAATCACCACCTTGTCGCCCGCGTGGTAGTGAATCTCCGTACCGGCTTCTACAAACTGCGCCGCCCCGATTTTCACGTGCCGGGTCGCGCCGACGGTCAGATGGTCATCTGCTCGTGCTTCAATCTTGCGGTCCAGGTGCGTGATCCGATGTTCTTCCACCTTGAACTCGCTGAACACATCGGCCTCGACCGTGTCATGCCGCTCATTGCCGATGTGGATCTTCTGGTCATGCTCGATGTTTTCATCCCAGTCGCGCTGGGCGTGCAGGTAGATCTGTTCGGCACCTTTCTTGTCTTCGATACGAAACTCGTTGTAGCCCTTGCCGCCCGGTGAGCTGAGGGTCTTGAAGGTGCTGCGGGTCTTGTTCGCCGGCAGGTCGTAGGGAACGACGTTTTCCTTGTGAAACAGGCAGCCGCTGATCAGCGGTTGGTCGGGGTCGCCTTCGAGGAAGGTGACGAGCACCTCCATGCCCACGCGTGGAGTGGCGATGCCTCCGTAGGCATTTCCGGCCCAGCCAGTGGCGACGCGCAGCCAGCAGCTGGAGTTGTCGTTGGCCTGGCCGTCACGATCCCAATGGAACTGGACTTTGACACGCCCGTATTCGTCGCAATGGATTTCTTCACCCGGTGGCCCGGTGACGAAGGCCGTCTGGATACCCAGCGCTTTGGGTTTGGGGTGCTCCAGGGCAGGGCGGTAATGCGCATCCCACGGCGTGGCCAG
Organism: Pseudomonas sp. SZ57; assembly: GCF_009495975.1. Taxonomy (NCBI): domain Bacteria; kingdom Pseudomonadati; phylum Pseudomonadota; class Gammaproteobacteria; order Pseudomonadales; family Pseudomonadaceae; genus Pseudomonas; species Pseudomonas sp. SZ57. The sequence goes on from NZ_WIBD01000029.1 coordinate 54,393, forward strand.
GAAGTGATTACGGTAGCCCTGGTGAAAATCGTCTTTGTTATCCGTGACATCGCTGGTGACGTTTTCGCCCAGCACTTGCGGCTGTTTGCCTTCGTGAATGACTTCCAGCAGCAACCAGAGGTCGTTCCACTCTGTGCGCGGATGTTCGTTCAGGGCCAGGAAATGGCCGCTGACCAGCGTCGGCTCGTCGCCTTTGCCTTCGGCGAGCTGGTAGTCGCTGCGATGGCGTTCCAAGGCGCGGGTTGCCAGTTGTTTGCCGCGCTCACGGCTGGTGAAGCGGCCAGGGTAGTCGTAGTCCTCCAGGTCCGGAGCAAAGGCGCTTTTGGCGGCGCTTTCGGGCAGGATGCCTGGCTTTTTGAAATCGTAATCGCGCCGGCTGACGCGGGTGGTGCGGGTTTCCAGGCGCAGGTTGAAACGTTTGACCACCGGCTTTTCGGCGGCCATGCCGGAGTCTTGCTGGTAGCTCACTGGCGCCAGTTTGCGGAACACCGTCTGATCATCGCCGAACACCAGTGTGTGACCGCTGGCACTGTGCTGGAAGTGGAAGTGAATGCCTTCTTCTTCACACAGGCGCTGGATGAAATGCAGGTCTGACTCGTCGTACTGCACGCAGTAATCGCGCTCGGGGTAGGTCGCACCGAGCTGAAAGCTGTAGGCGTCGGCCAGGATGCCACGGGCTTCGAGGACCTGGGCGATGATCTTCGGTACGGTCAGTTGCTGGAAGATTTGTTGGTCGTGGTTGTGGCGCAGGTAAGCCAGCTGCGGCATTAGCCTGATGCTGTAGCGGGTTAGACTTTTACCGGAGTCGCCTTGCGTGATGCGATAGACCAGACCGTGGACAAGGCCCTTGCCGGTGGCACCGAAGGTCAGGCAGCCACGCTTGTGCAGCAACTCTTCGAGCTTCAGGTCGGGGCGGGGGCTGACCAGTTCGATGTCGAAGCAGAACGGCTGATTGAGGGCTTCACGCCCCACAAAACCGAGTACCTGAAAATCAACGGATATCCCCTCCAGCGTGAGGGCAATATGGGTTGCGTTTGCGTCCAGCATGTCTTGAGTTCCATCCTTTGAAACAATCTATAACCTGGATGGTGCTTGAATACTTCCTTTATCTCAATGCAGAAATTGAGCAGGGCGCTACCGCAGCAAAAATCCAGAGTTTTCCTACAGCGTCTTGCCGTCGGATATTTGTACTGTTGAAGGGGCTCACCGAGAGGGCGCCGATCAAAGAAGCTTCGGCCACTCTTCTCGCTGTTAACTCAGCGATTTCCATTCGAGCAGCACCTTTCCAGGGCTTTTTTAGTCGGCGATTACTGCAGGCTTATATTGGCCAGCGTAACGATAATGCCGATTGCCGCGACGACGGCGGCGACTGCGTTGATCGAGAACACCGTACGTAGGGTTGTGGAGAGTCTCCACGGTTTTACGGCGAACGCATAAACCAGCAGAAAGATGATGGCGAAGATCTCCACCTGTGCGAGCAGAACCACCGCGCCACCGAAGGCCATTGGCCCGGAAGGGGTCGCGGGATCCTGTGACAGGTAGGAGCTCAGCAGGGTGCCGATGATCGGCAGCCAGATCCCCAGGCTGATAAGGATCAGGGGAACGGGGTTGAAAGCGCGTGCTTTGTTTTCGGTGTCCAATGTTGTTCCTTGATGAGGTAGCCAGAGATCAGGGCTTGTCGATAACGGAAGCCTCTTGAGGCGGCTCGGTCTTCGCCGTGCGTATCTCTCGGTTCCATTGCAGGATGATCATCACCAGCGTCGGAATGCCCAGCAGCGCGGTGATCAGGAAGAAGTTGTGGTAGCCGTACTTTTCCACCACCACACCGGAATAGCCGCCCAGCAGGCGCGGTAGCAGCAGCATGATGGAGCTGAGCAAGGCATATTGCGTGGCAGAGAATTTCAGGTTGGTGAGGCTCGACAGGTAGGCGACGAACGCCGATGTCGCAAGCCCCGAGCTGAGGTTGTCCAGCGAGATGGTGAGGATCAGCATCTTCACGTTCGGGCCCATATCGGCCAGCAACAGGAACAGGATATTGGTCGAAGCCGAGGCCAGTCCGCCGATGAACAGGATCGGCATGATGCCGAAGCGCACGATCAGCAGTCCGCCGATACCGGCCCCCAGCAGGGTCATGATCAGGCCGAAGATTTTGCTGACGCTGGCGATCTGGTCCTTGGTAAAGCCCTGATCGATGTAGAACACGTTGGCCATGACGCCCATCACCGTGTCCGACATCCGGTAGGTCGCGATCAGGCCCAGCAACAGCAGCGCCTGCCAGCGGTAGCGCATGATGAAGTCGTTGATCGGGGTGAGAACCGGTGCCAGTCCGCGACGACCCATCGAGGACAGGCAGGCGATGGTCAGGAGCGTGTAGAGAATCGCGCGTAAAAACGCCCGGTCTTCCAGCAACAGGTCCATCCAGCTGGTGCCGTTGAACAGCACACTGGCGAAGTCGGTATTGTAAAGCTGGGTAAACATCGCCGGTACGGAGACCAGCAGCACAATCAGCACGAACACCGAGGCCAGCTGGTGCGTAAAGCCATAGCGCGCTGCCGACAGTTGGGTGCGCAGCGGCACCGGCGGCTCGCGCATGATCAGCGTGGTGACCAGGGCGGGCAGCATCAGCAGTCCGAACAGCACATAAGTGCCGGTCCACGCTGAATGCTTGTAGGCAAAGCCCGTCGAGCCGAAGCCCTCGGCGAAATACAGCGCACCCGCTGTCGCCAGCAGTGCAGCGACCCGGTAGCCGGACATGTAGCTGGCGGCGAGGGCAGCCTGTTGGGTGTCCTGGGCAATTTCCAGTCGGTAGGCATCAATGGCGATGTCTTGCGTGGCGGACGAGAAGGCGACCACCACGGCAATCGCGATCAGCCACGAGAGATGCTTTTGCGGGTCGCAGAAGCCCATGCCGATCAGGCCCAGAATCACCAGGCTCTGGGACAGCACCAGCCAGGACCGACGACGTCCCAGTTTGCCAAGCAGGGGCAGGCGCCATTGGTCGAGCAATGGCGACCAGACCCATTTAAAGGCGTAGGCAAGGCCGATCAGGCTCGCATAGCCGATGGTTTCGCGAGCGACACCGGCTTCGCGCAACCACACGGACAATGTCGAAAAGACCAGCATATAAGGCATGCCCGCAGCGAATCCGAGCAGCAGTAACACTAATGTCGACGGGCTGGCATATGCGGCGAGCGCGGCGCGCCAGGTTTTACGGGGCATGGGCTGGAATCTGCCTCAGGTTACGAAAACAAAGGGCGCACTCTAACCGCTGTGCTATAGGGGACGCCAGCCATGGCGCTGCATATCAACCCGATTATTCACAATGGTGACGCCCTCGGCGCGTAAACGTGCCCGTTGTTCGTCACCGGAAACGCTGCCAGGCGGCAGACTGAGCCGACCGCCAGCGCCCAGAACCCTATGCCAGGGCAGTGAAGAGCCGTCCGGCAACTGGCTCAACGTACGGCCCACCCAGCGTGCCGCTCGGCCCAGGCCTGCCAGTTCGGCGAGCTGCCCGTAGGCGACCACTTTGCCTTCCGGTATCTGCGCCATCGTCAGGTAGAGGGCGGTGCGTCGCGCCTCGTTCGGCGATTGTCCCGCAGGGTAAAGTAATGTTAAGTCCGGGTCTGTCACGCGATAATCCTGTATAAAACGCTATTGATTGCTGTTCGCTGAACTTTTGCTTCTCCGGGCTGTCAGTTACCACCGTGCTTGATGGTACATGGATCGCACCGAGACCTCCCCGCAGGAAAATGCCTGATTCCCGCCTTACAGAGCCTAGTTATCGCTTATGTTGTCCAGAACCCTGTTGTGCCTTGCAATCACCGCTGTTTCCACTCCATTGCTTGCCGATACCGTCTGGTTGAAGAATGGCGACCGCCTGACCGGCACAATCAAGGTGTTCGACGGCGGCAAATTATTGCTGCAGACCGAATACGGTGGCGCTATCGCGCTGGACTGGAAGCAGGTCAAGACCCTGAAAAGCGATCAGCCGTTGTTGGTCAAGCAGGATGAGCATGGCGACGAAGTCTCCAATTCGCTGCAGGCAGCGGATGATGGCAAGGTCGTGCTGGCCAATGGCGATGCGCCCAAGACCGTCGAGCTGGCAAGTATCCATCAGATCATCAAGCCCAAGCCGGTTATCACGGATCTTGTCTGGAAAGGCAACATCGATGCGGCGCTGGATTTCCAGCAGGCCGAAAACGATACCAATGATTACAACGTCGCCTTCAAGACCTCGGCTCGTCATGGCGACTGGCGTCACAACGCCAAGGGCGATTACAACCGCGAGACCACCGACGACGTGGTCGGCACTGATAACTGGAGCGCCGAGTACTCGCTGGACCGCTTCCTGACCGAGAAATTCTTCTGGGACGGTCGCGTCAGCTACAAACGCGACAAGGTCGAGGATCTGTCTCGTCAGCGCGTAGTCGGTACCGGTCCGGGTTACCAGCTGTGGGATGACGAACTGGGTGCATTCAAGGTCGGTGCGCTGCTTAACCGTACCGATTTCGAGTTCTCCAACGACGAGAAGGAAAACTTCTATTCCGTTGCCGGCACCTGGGATTACAACCGCTACCTGATTGGCAAGAAGGTCGAATTCTTCACCAACGGCGAGCTGGGCAAGCCGCTGAGCGCCGTCGCCGACTACTCGCTGGATGTCGAAGCGGGGCTGCGCTACAAAGTGACCGACTGGGCGTCGCTTAACCTGAAAGCCGAGAAGAACGTCATCAGTGGTTCGAGCAATGGCGATGTCGACAAGACACGCTACACCGCTGGCTTCGGCGTAAGCTGGTAAGCGAAGGGCAGGCGACGCACACCCTGTGCGTCGCCTGCTGCTTTTACGGGCTGACTAGATTCGCATTGCGCCATCCAGCTCAAGGATGCGTCCGCTGAAATAATCATTTTCCAGAATATAGGCCACCGAGTGTGCAATCTCGTCCGGCCTGCCCATGCGTTTGAGCGGGATCGCCGAGGTCATCTTCTCCAGTGCTTCGGGGCGCATGCTGCCGGTCATTTCGGTTTCAATGAACCCCGGCGCCACACCTGCCACACGAATGCCGTAGCGGGCCAGTTCCCTTGCCCAGGTAACCGTCGCAGCCGCCACACCGGCCTTGGCTGCCGAGTAGTTGGTCTGTCCGATATTGCCCGCACGTGAAATCGACGAGATATTGATGATCGCGCCCTGACTCTTCTGCTCGATCATTTTCGCCGCCACTTCACGTGTGCAGAGGAATACGCCGGTCAGGTTGACGTCAATCACCGCCTGCCATTGCGCAAGGCTCAGTTTGGTCATCTCGCCATCCTTGACCTTGACCAGCAGGCCGTCACGCAGAATGCCAGCGTTGTTGACCAGGCCATGAATGGCGCCGAAATCCTCGGCGACCTTGCTGACCGTGTCGACGACCTGTTCTTCATTGGCGACATTGCACAGATAAGCGCGAGCCTTGACCCCGAGTGCCTCACAGGCCGCGACAGCCTGATCGAGTTTCTCCTGATTGAGGTCAAGCAGCGCCAGGTTGGCGCCTTTGCCGGCCAGGTATTCGGCCATGGCTCTGCCCAGCCCCTGGCAGCCGCCGGTGATGATTATCAGCTTGTCTTTCAATTCCATATGCGTGCCCAATCACAGTTGATCGTTTCCATGGCATCACTGGCGGGTTGCGAGTGCTTATGCCATAGCCAGAGCACGTTATAGGCTGTTTTTACGCGTTCGTCTCGGGTCTGCCGCCAGCCCTGAAATACACCGATACACGTTTGTGAAGGCCTGGTTCAGCTCACTTGTGCGCATAATTTAGCGGTAAGCCAGATGCAGGGAGCTTGAATTAACGACATTCTGACATCACATACGGTCTACTCGGAAGGCATTCTTCCCTTGAGGAACTCATTTGATGCGTGTTTTTTTGCTGCTGTTTCTATTATTCCCGGTACTTGAGCTGTTTCTGCTGGTTCGTGTCGGGATGTCCATCGGCTTTCTCTGGACTTTTCTGCTGGTCGTCGCGACGTCGATGCTCGGCCTGTTCGTGATGCGCGTGGCCGGTTTTGCAACGGCGCTGCGAGCCCGCGAAAGCCTGGCGCGTGGCGAGTTGCCTGCGCAGGAAATGCTCGAAGGCCTGATGGTTGCCGTGGGCGGCGGTCTGCTGCTGTTGCCCGGTTTCATCAGCGATATTCTGGGTGTGATCTGCCTGTTGCCGATCACCCGTCGTCTGCTGATCAACAAGGTCCGCCAGCGCGCCCAGGATCAGGCCATGCGTCAGCGGGCCTTCGCCGATGATTTGCAGACACCTGCCAATCACGGTGCGTCGAGTCATCGCCCGACGGCGATTCACCAGCCTACCCGCGAGCCCGACGTCATCGAAGGCGAGTTCGAGCATCGCGACAAGTAATCTTCCACACCCCCCGGCAGCGCGGCACCTCAGGGTGCCGCGTTCGTTTTGACCAGCCGGTTCGGGTGTAAAAAATTTCTACCCAAGACTTGTAATCACTTTGCTCGCCCTTATGTATGGGTCACCGCAAGGTTTCTGGCCTGAAGGCCAGACCGTATTCTGCGGTTCGCGCGTCGAACCGTAACCGGCAAGTCCGGATTTAAACCGGCCGGTGCACTCACCGGACGATCAAACAAACATAATCAGGAGATCGACAATGAAGCTTCGTCCTCTGCATGACCGCGTCGTCATCCGTCGCAGTGAAGAAGAAACGAAAACTGCCGGCGGTATCGTTCTGCCAGGTTCGGCTGCTGAAAAGCCTAACCGCGGCGAGATCGTTGCTGTGGGTACCGGCCGCGTGCTGGACAACGGCGAAGTACGTGCGCTGGCTGTGAAAGTGGGTGACAAGGTTGTGTTCGGCCCTTATTCCGGCAGCAACACAGTGAAAGTAGACGGCGAAGACCTGCTGGTGATGAGCGAGAACGAGATTCTTGCTGTCGTCGAAGGCTGAGTGCTCCCGCTGACTTCCGTTACTACTAAGTATTCAAGGAATAATGATCATGGCTGCTAAAGAAGTTAAATTCGGCGATTCTGGCCGCAAAAAAATGCTCGCCGGTGTAAACGTCCTGGCTGACGCAGTTAAAGCGACCCTGGGCCCTAAAGGCCGCAACGTTATCATCGAGAAAAGCTTTGGCGCTCCGCTGATCACCAAAGACGGTGTTTCGGTTGCCAAGGAAATCGAGCTTAAAGACCGTTTCGAAAACATGGGCGCGCAGCTGGTCAAAGACGTTGCTTCCCGTGCTAACGATGATGCAGGCGACGGTACCACTACCGCTACCGTTCTGGCTCAGGCCATCGTCAACGAAGGCCTGAAGGCCGTCGCTGCCGGCATGAACCCGATGGACCTCAAGCGCGGCATCGACAAGGCGACCATCGCCATTGTTGCCGAGCTGAAAAAGCTGTCCAAGCCATGCACCGACACCAAGGCAATCGCCCAGGTCGGCACCATCTCGGCCAACTCTGATCACTCCATCGGCGACATCATTGCCGAAGCCATGGAAAAAGTGACCAAAGACGGCGTTATCACCGTTGAAGAAGGTTCGGGCCTGGAAAACGAGCTGTCTGTTGTAGAAGGCATGCAGTTTGACCGTGGTTACCTGTCCCCGTACTTCATCAACAAGCCGGACACCATGGTTGCCGAGCTGGACAGCCCGCTGCTGTTGCTGGTCGACAAGAAGATCTCCAACATTCGCGAAATGCTGCCGGTTCTGGAAGCAGTCGCCAAGGCTGGCCGTCCTCTGCTGATCGTTGCCGAAGACGTTGAAGGCGAAGCGCTGGCGACTCTGGTAGTCAACAACATGCGCGGTATCGTGAAAGTTGCAGCCGTCAAGGCTCCAGGTTTCGGCGATCGTCGCAAGGCCATGCTGCAGGACATCGCTGTTCTGACTGGCGGTACCGTTATCTCCGAAGAGATCGGCCTGAGCCTGGAAACCACTACTCTGGAACACCTGGGTAATGCCAAGCGCGTCATCCTGAACAAAGAAAACACCACCATCATCGATGGTGCTGGCGTGAAAACCGATATCGACTCGCGTATCTCCCAGATCCGTCAGCAAATCGGCGACACCAGCTCGGACTACGACAAGGAAAAACTGCAAGAGCGTCTGGCCAAGCTGTCTGGCGGCGTTGCAGTGATCAAGGTCGGTGCCGGTTCTGAAGTCGAGATGAAAGAGAAGAAAGCCCGCGTTGAAGACGCCCTGCACGCAACCCGCGCAGCCGTTGAAGAAGGCGTGGTACCTGGCGGTGGCGTGGCACTGGTTCGCTCCCTGCAGGCTATCGAAGGTCTGAAAGGCGACAACGCTGATCAGGACGTCGGTATCGCTCTGCTGCGTCGTGCAGTCGAAGCGCCTCTGCGCCAGATCGTTGCCAACTCCGGTGACGAGCCAAGCGTTGTTGTCGACAAGGTCAAGCAGGGTTCGGGTAACTACGGTTACAACGCTGCTTCCGGCGAATACGGCGACATGATCGAAATGGGTATCCTTGACCCGGCCAAAGTGACTCGCTCTGCTCTGCAGGCGGCGTCCTCCATCGCCAGCTTGATGATCACCACCGAAGCGATGATCGCTGACGTGCCTGACGACAAGCCAGCAGGCGGCGGCATGCCGGACATGGGCGGCATGGGTGGTATGGGCGGCATGATGTAAGCCAGCTTTACCCCCAGCGTTACACCCATAAAGAACCCCGCCTTGTGCGGGGTTTTTTTATGGTCTTTGTGTGCCGGATCAATCAATGCGTCGGTTGTACCTTGCTGTTCTCGAGACCCTTGGGTTCGGGGCGGTAAAGCACGAAGTAATAAACCCCCAGACAGATCAGCCAGCAGAACACTGCAGTCCAGATGTTATGGGAAAAGAAGTGCGCACCTTGCAGCATCCGCCCGACAGAGAACACCGTTCCAAGGCCGAACGCCAGAGCCAGGCCCATTTTCGCCATCCGTGGACGACGGTCGCGAAAAGCGAAGAACAGCGCGAACAGGGTAAAGCCGGTCGCCGCATGACCGCCCGGCCAGCAGCGTCCCGGTTTATCGGTCGCAGGGCGTGGGCTCAACAGTTCGCTGTAGGTTTCCTGACCACCGAATTCTTTCAGGCTCCAGGGGCACTGCACTGACGTCACCACTTTCACCGGGGTAACGAAGGCGGTTGAAAGCGCCATGGACAGCACCAGGCAACCCAACTCCCTGCGCCACGGGATCAGGCGCTGTACTTTGAAGGACGCCGCAAAGCCGATCATCGCCACCGCGCCGAACACCATGACCAGTTGTTTGGCGCGGTCGTGGAGAACGTCTTCGAGAAAATAACTGTGCCTGCCGATGAACTGTCCGCTGACCGGATCGAAGGCCAGCTTGGCGATGTCCATGTCCAGGGAAGTCAGTTCAAGCAGCATGAGGATCAGTGCCACGGTGACAGGAATACCCAGGTAAATCCACGGGTTGATAGAGCGGGAATAGGGTGGGGCGACGGTTTTCGACATATCGAATCCAGATCTTTGAAGGGTATGCCGCGATTATTGTGTGCGACGGTTCGTCTCAAAGTGTGTCATGAGCCTTATGAATCATAGGTGAAAAAAACGTCATGCCATTTCGGCGCTGGCCCTCACGCCCACTTCGCCTTAAGCTGCGCCAGCCCAAACTGCATATGAGAGTGTTTTATGCGAATTCTTCTGGTTGAAGACAACCGCGACATCCTGGCGAACATGGCCGATTACCTGGGCATGAAAGGCTATACCGTCGATTGCGCCCAGGATGGCCTCTCAGGACTGCATCTGGCAGCCACCGAGCACTACGACCTGATCGTTCTCGACATCATGCTGCCCGGTATCGACGGCTACACCCTGTGCAAGCGCCTGCGCGAAGATGCCCGGCGCGACACGCCGGTCATCATGCTCACCGCCCGCGACCAACTGGACGACCGACTGCAGGGTTTCCGCTCCGGTGCTGACGACTACCTGCTCAAGCCGTTTGCCCTGTCTGAGCTGGCCGCGCGGATCGAAGCAGTATTGCGTCGTGCTCAAGGCGGCGGGCGGCGTACCTTGCAGGTGGCCGATCTGGTCTATGACCTCGACACCCTCGAGGTCACGCGTGAGGGGCGCATGCTCAAGCTCAACCCGGTCGGGCTCAAGCTGCTCGCCGTGCTGATGCAGAAGAGCCCGCACGTACTGCGCCGCGAGATTCTCGAAGAAGCGCTGTGGGGCGACGATTGCCCGGACAGCGACAGCCTGCGCAGCCATGTGCACCAGTTGCGTCAGGTGATCGACAAACCGTTTGGCAAACCGCTGTTGCAGACCGTGCATGGCGTGGGCTATCGCTTGGCCGAGGGCCGGGATGGAGTTTAAACAGAGTCTTGCGCAACGGATCATCATTGCTTTCGCATTGATGAGTGCACTGGTCGCCGGGTCGTTCGCCATCGGAATCATCTCCACCGTCCACCTGGTCGAAGAAAAGCTGATTTCCGCCGGCCTCGGGGGTGACCTCAACCGTCTGATGCTGATGGACAGTGTCAGCGACTGGAGTCACCGGCCCAAGCCCGACCAGTTGTTCTATTTCACCAACGGTCCGGGCGACTTCGACCTGCCCAAGGATATTCGTCACCTAGAGCCAGGCTTCCATGAGGTGTTCCGTGGGCCGTTGTCATACCACGCCATGATCGAGGTGGTGGACGGCCGGCATTACGCCCTGTTGCAGGATCAGAGCGATTTTGAAGAGCGTGAGCGGGTGCTGTTCGCCGTCGTGCTGGTCGGTTTCGTTCTGGCCCTGGCGCTGGCGGTGTTTCTCGGTTGGGTGCTGGCGCGCCGGGTCATGGCGCCTGTAGTACGTCTGGCCCGGCAGGTTCGCCACCGTGACCAGCTGCTTGGACTGGCACCGCCTCTGGCGCCCGACTATGCCGCTGACGAAGTCGGCGAGTTGGCGGTGGCCTTCGACGCAACATTGGGTCGCTTGCGGCAGGCGTTGATTCGTGAGCGCATGTTCACCAGCGACGTAAGCCATGAACTGCGTACGCCGTTGATGGTGCTGGCCAGCTCTTGTGAGCTACTGCTGGAAAACCCTGCGCTCGATTTGCGCGGCCGTCGTCAGGTCGAGCGTATCGGCCGTGCCTGCGAAGAAATGCGCGATCTGGTGCAAACCTTCCTGATGCTCGCTCGCACCCAGCGCGAAGACCCGGCCATGACGCCCAAGGCCACGCTGGTCGGGGTGGCCGAACAATTGATCTCCCAGTGGCGTGACCCGATAGAGAGCAAGGGGCTGCAGTTGACCTACACGCCACCTGGCGATGACCAGCTGTCCGATATTCGTTACAACGCAACCTTCCTGCATGCCGTGATGGGCAACTTGCTGCGTAACGCGCTGCATTACACCGATCACGGATTCATTGCGCTGACCCTGCACGCAGAAAGCTTCACCGTGGAGGACAGCGGCGTGGGCATTCCCGAGGAGAAACGCGAGGCGATGTTCGAGCCTTTCGTACGTGGCAATGAGCAGCGCGGAGAGGGGCTGGGCCTTGGCCTGTCACTGGTGCAGCGCATTTGTACCAATCAGGGATGGAGCGTCGATCTCACCCCTATGGAGCCCCATGGTTGCCGATTCAAGGTGACGCTCAACGTGATCAAACCCTGACCTTTCTCTCGAGTAGACCGGCCTTATTGTGTAGCGGCCAATTGACTGCACTTCGTCGATTGGCCACACACGGCCTCTAACTCTCTGTAAAATCTCGAAACACCTGATGTGAAAACGTAACATTTTTTTCACATTCAGATGACCTGACGGTGACGGCGGTGCCTTTAGTTTGGCCCCCATCAACATCAGGAGCTGCTCTCATGAGCGAACGCATCGAACTCGAGTTTTCCCGAAAGTACGACAAGACACACGCCCGCCAGTACCTCGAAAAGCATCAGGACGGTATCTGGCGCAAGCTGTCGCATCATCGCGATGAACAGCTGGCGAGAAAGGCGCTGCACATGGCCGGGGACCCGGGCCTGGTGCTGGACCTGCCTTGTGGTGCTGGACGCTTCTGGCCGTTATTGGCCGAGAAGCCGAACCGCTCGATCATCGGTGCCGATAACTCCGCAGACATGCTCAGTACCGCCTGTGCCTCGCAGCCGGCAGACGTTGTAAAAAGGGTACAACCTTTGCAGACATCTGCCTTTGCCATCGACCTGCCTGATAACGCAGTAGACAGCATCTTCTGCATGCGCTTGTTGCACCACGTCGGTCAGTCCAGCGACCGGATGGCTCTATTGCGCGAGTTTCAACGCGTAACCCGTGACAGCGTGATCGTCTCCCTCTGGGTTGATGGCAATTTCAAGGCATGGAAGCGTGCGCGCCTCGAGAACAAACGCCAGCAAAAAACCGGGCGGGAAAGTTACCAGAATCGTTTTGTGTTACCTGTTGTTACTGCAGAAACCGAATTTGAGCAGGCAGGATTTCGCATTCAGAACCGAATGGATTTCCTGCCCATGTACGCCATGTGGCGAGTCTATGTCCTACGTAAAAGGTAAAAAGATGGGTTTGCAGTCCGTGAAAGAACCAGTTGTGAACCCGATCCAGAACGAGTTCGATCAGTTCTGGAGCCAGCGTGGCGAATGGGTTGAAGAACCCAATGTGCGTCGCGGCGGAGAGAGTGGTGTGCAGCGGTTGATCATGGACAACGGGCAGACCCTCTATGCCAAACGTCAGACAGGTCACATCTACCGCAGCCTGCTGCACCCGCTGGGCCGGCCCACCGTACTGCGCGAGCGCGAGGCGCTTGAAGGTCTTCGCAAACTTGGCGTCGTCGTCCCTGAAGTGGTGTTTTGCGGTGCCGAGCGGGGCGAGGACAATGCCTGGCGGGCATTGCTGGTCACCGTAGCGCTGGAAGGCTTCGAGGAAATTGAAAAGTGGCAGGCTGCCGGAGGGCGCGAGCGCCATGGCGAGCTGTTCTATGAGCGTGTGCTCAAGGAAGTGGCAGCCACTCTGGCCCGCATGCACTTGGGCCGCTGGCAGCACAGCTGTCTGTACATCAAGCACATTTTCGTGCGGGTGACGGGGGAAGGGGCGGACGCCAACGTCGAGGTCGCCTTGCTCGATCTCGAAAAGGGCCGTCGTCGCCTTACCGCTCAAGGCGCAGCCCAGCACGATATGAAACAGCTACGACGCCATTCGTCATTCAGCGCTGCAGACTGGCAGAAGTTGATCTACTTTTATCATGCAGCGTTTGGCAGCTCTATCAAAGGTTTAGAGTCATGAAGCTAGAAATGGCAAGAGGTTTGTTTATCTTCGGTGCACTGGCAGTTGCCACCGTCGCCGTGGCGGCGCTTGAACAACCGTCTACCCGCATCCTCATCACGCAGCATGGCGAGGGCTACTGCCCACTGCCACGCGTGGCGAAGAATCTGGTGAACGTACAGCCGGATCACGACCTGTTGCTGTTCATGTACAGCCTGGCGCAGGGTACCGGGATCAAAAACTGAAGCCCTGGGCTCCCTTACCTAACTCACCTGAGCCAGATGAAGATGGTTGTCCCACAACCCGGCTGGCAGGTCCAGCGGTTGGGCCAGCAGCTGCGGCTTGCGACAGTCATAGAAGCGGCAGCGTCCCTGGCCTGAGGTCACGACAAAGCCGTCGGCTACAGCGCCGACTCCCGCACAGTCCGGCAACGGCGCATCCAGTTTCAATGCGCCACTGTCCAGATCCCAGATAAAGAAGCGGTTGCCGCGGGGTGCCGTCAGGGCCACCAGTCGCAGGTCACTGTGCACTGCGACGCTGGCGGTGTAGTGGGCCATCGCGCGCAATTGCTCTTCTGCCACCGGAAACGCCTGGAATGGCTGGCCTGGACGCTTGATGGCCAGCAGCTCGGCCAACTCGTGGCTATCGCCCATGAACTGTTGACCCGCGACGATGGTGCCATCGCTGGCAATGCCCATATGGCGCACGCTGTTCATCTGCTGGGAAAGCGCTTCCTTGCTGAGCAAGGTACCGTCACGCTGCATGATGACCAGGCTGGGTTGCATGGCATCGAGGTTCATCTCTACCCGGCTTTCCGCTTCGGTGCGAATGCCACCATTGGCGACCACCAGCGTTTCACCGTCCGGCATCCAGGAGACCTGATGCGGGCCGATGCCATGCGTGGGGATCTCGGCCGAGTGCACCAGTCGCTCGTCGACGAAGCGGTAGACGCCCAATAAACCGCGGCCTGGATCACGGGTGTCGTTTTCCGTCGCATACAGCCATTCGCCGTCGCGATGAATCACGGCATGGCCGTAGAAGTGGCGGTCGGGCTGCGACACGATGGTTTGCAGCAAGCGGCCATCGCGCAGGTCGATCAGGTAGCTTTCAGTACCTGGGCGACGGGCGATGAACACCGCGAGTGGCAGGTCGGGATGATTGATGATGTCGTGGCAGCGCTGGCCCACCCGGGTCGCGAATACCTGCGTTCCGTCGAGCTTGAAACCCACCGCATAGTGCTTGCCGTCGCCATCGTCGCGAGCTGAAAGCAACAAGGGGCGTGTGTTCTTTTGCTTGAACAGGGTCCAGCCACCCAGCGTGCAGGCGCTGCGCAGAAGACTGCCGAGCGCCATGGCCTGACGTCGCAACATCACATCTACCTCTTGATCAATCGCCGTCGTTGGCATTGAAACCCAATTGAATGCCGAGGGCCTTGGCCAGCTCGCCCTCGTGCAGACGATGCACGGCATTCAGGCTGTCGTAAAACGCATTGAGTTGCTGGCGGCCTGCATCGGTGGCCAGCAGGTCGGCCAGCGGCGGCTTGAGTTCCGACAGCAATTTGCGGCTGTTAGCGTAGGCGGCATCGATTTTGTCGGCCAGCGGTTTCTGCTCGGCGGGCAGCAGGCTGCGCAAGCCCTTGTTGTCGACACCGGTCCACACCGTCTCGGCGCTGATCAGGCTGGCTTCCAGGCTGCTGAGCGACGACTTGCTGCGCCAGGCATCTGCCTGGAACGGCTGCGGCTGCCCCTTGCTCTGACGACCCAATGGCGTGCCGAGCTTTTTCTTCAGGCTGTCGAGGGCGGTGACCTGAACGCGCAGCAGTTCGGCAATCGCTTCGTGGGAGTCGGCGTAGCGCTGATTGGGGAACTTGCTCAGTTGCGCGAGCATGCCGTCGGTGCTATTCCAGCTGTTGAGGATTTCTTCGGCAAGCAGCTTCTGGCGTTCACCGATGGCCATCAGCAGCGGGCAATAGCGCGTTTTTTGCTCGGCATTGGCCATGTCGATGTCAGCGTCGAAGAGGATGTATTCGTAGGCGGACAAGCCCTGCACCACGACACTGGCCTTGGACAGTTCCTGAGCGGTGATCTGTGGCTGTGCAGTCACCAGTTGCTCGACCTGACGGCCCACCAGATTCTTCTTGTCTGGCCAGAACTGTATTTGCCAGGCGCGATTGCCTTCGGCCAGAGGGCCGATCAACAGCGGTTGCAACTCGGCCCAGGTCTTCTGTGCTTTCAAAAAGTCGGCGCGGGCTGTGGCCAGATCAGTCTTGCCCTGGCAGAACGCCAATGCGCTGGCTGCCAACTGACGATCAGCCTCCACCCAACGGCTGTAGGTCGGCAGGATGACCTGTTTGGCAATCGCTGCGGACGTTACCGCCTGAGGGTCGGATGGCGAGCAGGCACCCAAGGCAAGTGCCGCAAGGCTGGTCAGCAACAACTTGGGTCGGAACATGTCCGGCTCCTTATTTCTGAAAGGAAGATGTTAGAACAGGAAGATTCTGCAAAGGGCGCAATCATAACGAATTCAGGAAGGCCAGCAGCGCTTCACGTTGCTGTGCGTCAAAAGCCAGAACCTGACGCTGCGCCGCCTGGGCTTCGCCGCCGTGCCACAGTATCGCCTCAAGCACATTACGCGCGCGACCGTCGTGCAACAGTTGGGTGTGTCCGCTTACCGTGCCGGTCAGGCCAAGCCCCCACAAGGGCGGGGTGCGCCACTCACTACCGGTGGCCTGGAACTCGGTGCGGTTATCGGCCAGCCCTTCGCCCATGTCGTGCAGCAGCAAGTCGCTGTACGGGCGAATCTCCTGATTGGCCAGCTCGGGTTCGGCGGCGTCGCTACGGGTTTTGAAAGAGGGGGTGTGGCATTGCTGGCAGCCCGCCTGGAAAAACAGGTTCTTGCCTGCCAGCACCTGCGGGTCGTCGACCTTACGGCGCGCCGGCACACCCAGGTTGCGGGTGTAGAACTCCACCAGGCGCAGGATGTTGTCGCTGACTTCCGGTTCGCCCTCCGGGCCATTGCCATTGGGCGCAGCCAGGCAATCGGTCTGGGCCGGTGTGCAATCATCGAAAGGGCGCAGGCTGGTGGTCAGCCCCATGTCGCCGGAAAAAGCGTGCACGTTCTGCTGGTTGAGGTTCGGCTGGCCGGCTTTCCAGCCAAACCTGCCCATCACCACTTTTTGCCGAGCGTCGTCCCAGACCCAGTTGGGACGTCCCGAAATGCCATCGGCGTTCTTGTCATCAGGGTCGGCATTGGCAAGGATGGCATCATCGGCAATGGCCTCGAGCAAGCCCAGGCCGATCATTGGCGGGGCTACGCGTGCCGAGATGTGAGTATCGGGGTGCATGGGGCCATAGCCCAACTGGGTGATCCTGAGGGTCGGCTGGCGTAGCTCGACTGACGTGCCATCGCGAAACTCGACCGTCAGCGCATCGTACTCGACCCGCACCTTGCCCTCGGGCGCTACGCCGGGGTTCGACATGTCCTGCAATTGCCCGCCGTAAACCGGCTCGGGCAGCACGCCGTTGCGCTTTATGAGATCGGCATAGGCCGGGTCATCGGGAATCGACAGCCTGACCAGCATGGACACGGCATTGCTGTCGCCAGCTTCTGGCGGGTGACCGCGACCGTCCTTGATGTGGCAGTTCTGGCAGGCATTGGTGTTGAACAACGGCCCCAGCCCATCGCGAGCGGTGGTAGTCGACGGCGCAATCACCCACGGGCTGCGGAAGAAGCTGTTGCCGACGCTGAAATCCAGCCGCCGCACGGGGGCCAGATTGGCCGAGGGCATGGAGAAAGCGTTCTGGTCGCTCTTCCTGACGGTGGCACTGCCACCGGACAAGGCTTCTCCCGGCTCGGCATGCGTGAAACGCGGGGCGTCATCGCATGCGCTCAGGACCAGGGTCGTGAGCAAGGCAAGTGATAGACGGAGCCGCGTACTCATAAACATCCTGCAACGGGGCGAAAAATCGGGGCGTGCAAGCTTATCAGCCTCGTGCGGTTTGAATAAGAGGGATTATCGTTTGCGACGTCTCATGCAATGTGATGTTACGAATCTTTGAGGCTGGTCGGGTCCTGATGTTTTTGCCTATGCTGCGCAGGCTGCTTCACACGATCAGTCACATGACGCTGGCAGCATTCATACACCAACGGCCAGCAGAGATTATCCAATGAATAACCCGGACAACAGCGCGTTCGTGACCACCATCCAGGCACTGGAAGCGATCTATGGTCCGATCGCACCTCCTTCGCTCCTCAAGGAAGTTGACCACATTCACGAGGTCTACCGACCTTTCATCGAGCAGGCACCGTTCGCCGTGCTTGCCTCTGCCGGCCCTGACGGGCTTGATGCTTCTCCACGTGGAGATCAGGCGGGCCTGGTGCATATCGAGGACAGCAAGACGCTTTACCTGCCGGACCGACGCGGCAACAACCGCATCGATACGCTGCGCAACATCGTCAACGATCCGCGCGTCGCGCTGCTGTTCCTCATACCCGGCGTGGGTGAAACCCTGCGCGTCAACGGAACCGCACAGATATCGGTTGAGCCCGAGTTGCTGTCGCGTTTCGCAGTGAAGGGCCAATTGCCCAGGTCTGTCCTGCGTATTTCAGTGACCAGCGTGTATTTCCAGTGCAGCAGGGCGACCATCAGGTCCGGTTTGTGGGACCCGGCGAAGCACATCGAACGCAGTGCGCTACCCACTGCCGGGCAGATCCTCAAAGCGGTTTCGGCGGAGCAGATCGACGGCGAAGCCTATGACAAGGCGCTGCCGGGGCGTATTGCCGATACGTTGTACTGATGCCTGGGAGTCCCCCCATGTCGCAGGTCAACGCGCACGGCAGTTGCAAACGATGCCTGTCAATCAGACACAAAAAATGCCGGTCAGCGAACTGACCGGCATTGATCGTTACTGCAACAAACGCGGTTGATCAGAACTCGTGATCGGCGTTGTCCGGGTTCAGGTCGGTGATGCCCAGCTTGCCAGCCGCCTGCTCGATAGCGCCTGTCTGTTTGACCAGCGCGGCGATGGCGTCACGCACCACCTGATTGCCAGCCGTGTTGCCGGCAGCGATCAACTGGTCGAAATGCTCGCCCTTGTTCGCATGATCGACGATGACCTGCAATTTGGCCTGAGTGTCGTCCAGGTCGGCGCGCAAGGTGGCGTCGGTGGCCGGGTCTGCCTTGGCGACCAGAGACGAAAGGCTCGGCCCGCTGACCTTGGTGCCGTCAGTACGGGTGTACTCGCCCAGGTAAACGTTGCGAATGCCCTTGCCGTTGTAGAAGTGCGAGTTGTGCGTGTTGTCGCTGAAGCAGTCGTGTTCGTCTTCGCTGGAGTTGGCTTCCAGTGCGACTTTCATGCGCTCGCCCGCCAGTTCACCCAGCGACAGGCTGCCCATGCCGAAGAGCATTTTGCGCAGACCGCTTTCGCCGGATTCGGCTTCCAGCGTGGCGCGGTAGTTGTCGGGCACGCCGGCTTTCCAGTTACCGGACATTTCTTCAAGGTCGCTGACCAGCAGGTCGGTGACGGCCTTGAGGTAGGCGCGGCGACGGTCGTTGTGGCCGCCGGTTGCGCCAGCCCCTTGCAGGTAATCGCTGGCCGGACGTGCGCCGGCGCCAGGGCCGGTACCGTTCAGGTCCTGGCCCCAGAGCAGAAATTCGATGGCGTGGTAGCCGGTGGCGACGTTGGCCTCGGAACCGCCCAGCTCGTTCAGGCTGGCGAGTTTTTCGGAGGTGATTTCCTTCACGTCGACCTTGTCTTCGCCGACCTGAATTTCGGTGTTGGCGATGATATTGGCAGTGGCGCCCGGGTTGCCCAGCGCGTGCTGATAATCCTTGGCCACATAGTCGATCAGGCCTTCGTCCAGGGGCCAGGCGTTAACCTGTCCTTCCCAGTCGTCGATGATGGTGTTGCCGAAACGGAAGACTTCGCTCTGCATGTAAGGCACACGCGCAGCGATCCACGCCTCACGGGCGGCTTTCAGGGTTTCATCATTGGGTTTGGCCAGAAATGCGTCGACGGCAGTGCTGAGTTTTTTCGCGCCGGCCTCGGCATCGTCGAACACGGCGGACACCATGTTGGTGTAGTTCGCGACCACAGCCTTGGCCGCCGCGTCGTCAGTCTGGGCAGCGGCTGCCGGAGCAGGGGCCGCCGGCGTCACAGCCGGCGTCGCCGGAGCAGCGGCTGGCGCGGGTGCCGGGGCGGCAGCCTTGTCCTTGCCTTCGCCACAACCGGCGAGAGAGATAGCGATGGCCAACAGACTAGCGGTTGCCAGAGGCATACGAATCATGACTGAATCCTGCGTCGATAAAGGTGATGGCGGGCGGGCGCCCATAAAATCTGCGACATAATGCGAAAGATTTGCATTCGATGTAAAGGCAAAACGCCTGTGTGGGCGTGTTCAGGCATTCGGCAGGTTGTAACAGTCGGTTTCAAGATGGCTTGAATGGCCGGGCGCGTGCAAACCGGTTCACAGGCTGGCGGTGTGGTCCTGACGCGACTGCTTGAGGTAAGCCAGCAACTCCCGACCCGGCAGCGGCTTGCTGTACAGATAGCCCTGGCCTTCGTGGCAGCCCTCGGTCACTACATAGGCCTCCTGCTCGACGGTCTCCACGCCTTCGGCAATGACTTGCATGCCCAGGCTTTTGCCCAACTGAATAATGGCTCGCACGATGGTGGCGTCATCGTCGTCATCGATCAGGTCCTGCACGAAGCTGCGGTCAATCTTGATCTTGTCCAGCGGCAGGCTTTTCAGGTAGCTCAGCGATGAATAGCCGGTGCCGAAGTCATCGATGGCAATCAAGGCGCCGGAACGTCGCAAGCTCAGCAAGTGCTGGGCGGCAGTGTTGATATCTTCCATCAGCCCGGTTTCGGTCACTTCCAGTTCCAGGCTGCGCGGTGGCAAGCGATAGATCTGCAGCAGGTTGTTGACCACGCGCGGCAGTTCGGCGTGATGCAGCTGCACGGTCGACAGGTTGACTGCCATGCGCAAATCCGTGAAGCCCTGATCGAGCCATTCGCGCAGTTGGCGGCAGGCCTGATCCAGCACCCATTCCCCGATGGCGATGATGCTACCGTTCTGCTCGGCCAACGGTATGAATACGTCCGGCGGCACCAGGCCATGCTCCGGATGCTGCCAGCGGATCAGCGCTTCCACACCGACGATACGGTGATCGCGATAGCTGATCTGCGGTTGATAGACCAGGTACAACTGATTGCGTGGCAGGGCTTCGCGCAGGTCTTTTTCGAGTTCGCGGCGGCGGCGCATTTCGCTGTCCACGCTGGCGATGTAGAACTGATACCGGTTACGCGAGCGGGCTTTGGCCAGTGTCATGGTCTGTTCGGCTTTTTGCAGCAGTTTCTCGGTGCTGTCGCCGTCTTCGGGAAACAGCGTGATGCCGATGGTTGCCCGCAGTCGAATCTGCTGATCGCCGACGATGAACGGCGCTTCCAGCTCATCCAGAATATTTTGCGCCAGTTCAGCCGCCTCGTAGGGCTGCTCGATGTTGGACTGGACCAGCGCGAACTGGTCGCCGCCCAGGCGTGCCAGTGCGCCGAGCCTTACGCTGTGCGCGCGCAGACGATCCGCGAGTGCGAGCAGCAATTGGTCGCCGGACTGGTAGCTGAACTGTTCGTTGATGCCCTTGAAGTCATCCAGTCCCACGCAAAGAACCGCCACTCTGTGTTGCTGGCGTCCCGCGTCTTCCAGAATCCTGTCCAGCCGTGTCTGCAACTGCAGTCGATTGGGCAGGCCGGTGAGGAAATCGTACTGCGCCATGCGCTGCAGATTGTTCTCGGCCTCATGGCGCAGGTAAGTGTGGCGCTCGATGGATGCGAGCAACTGGTTGGCGGTGTTGACCCAGATCCCCAGTTCGTTTTTCTCGTGGCCTTTGAGCAGCGGCAATTGGTGTTCGCTGGGGCGGTCGGGGTTGATCGCGATCAGGTGCTCGATGATCTTCGACAGCGGCTTGGTCAGCAGCCAGTGATAGACCAGATACAGCACCAGCCCCATTGCCAGCGCACGCAGCACGCCCGCGATGAAGATGATTCCGGCATTGACCAGAAAGCTTTCGCCGTAATTGGCGGTGTCCAGCGTGATGCGCAGGTCGCCGTAATACTCGCTGTAAGGGCTGCGGCCTACCAGTTGAGTGGTGAAGCTGCGCTCCTGACCGAGGATTAGGTCTGTCAGCCACCGGGTAGAGGAGGTTTTCAGCGGCCGGTTTTTCTCGGCGAGCAGGCTTTCGTTGGGGTGCCCTATGGACGCCATGCGTACCGAGTCATCCTGGAACAGGCCTTCGATGACCTGCATGCCCATCTCGCGGTCCAGGCTGTAGACGGCCTGCGTCGAAGGATCGCGAAACATGCCGAGAATTCGCTCGGCATCGTTCGCCACGGTCTGACGTGTCTTGTAGGCGTCGAAGACGATTTGCGCACAGCTGAGCAGGACGCCTACCAGAAGCGCCGAAAGCAGCACAACGCGCAGCAACTTTACCGACAGGCTGTTCTTGAGTTCCAGCTTCAATGGCCGTTCCTTAGTTCGTGTCGGAGGGCATATCGCCTCATGACCCTCGAAAAACCAGGCCCGCACGCCGTGACCTTGTCACAACCGTTGCGTCTGGCTGATCTTCGCGTTCCTTGCACCTGCTGGCCAAAGCCACCTCATGTGTCGGGTGGCCAGGTAGGTAATTAGGCTCTGTACGAAAAGTGGCTGCGCTCGGTGATGCTTCGTTAAAAACAGGCTCGGAATGCTCATTTACAACACGTAGACTCCGCTTCCTCGCCTGTTTTTGCCTCGCCTGACCTTCGCTCGCCGACTTTTCGTACAGAGCCTAGAGCAGAACACTGTAAAGAATTACGTCATAGAGAATTAAGTTGTATTACGAGTCAGATAGCGTTTTCTGACAATACACAAAGTACGAGCGGCAGGCGAAAAAAGATTTGCGATTCGCCTGACGGGCAGGCTGGTGTTCTACGCCGTCTGTGAAACAAGCGTCTGGTGAGCAACCTTTACAGGCCGGGGAACATAAAAAACCCGACGCGAGGCCGGGTTTTTTCGATGACGCTGGACTCAGGCTGCGAATTGCTTGGCCACGAAGTCCCAGTTCACCAGGTTCCAGAACGCCTCTACGTACTTCGGACGCAGATTGCGGTAGTCGATGTAGTAGGCGTGTTCCCACACATCGCAGGTCAGCAGCGGGGTGTCGCCGCTGGTCAGCGGGTTGCCGGCACCGATGGTGCTGGCCAGTGCCAGGGAGCCGTCAGCCTTCTTCACCAGCCAGCCCCAGCCGGAGCCGAAAGTGCCGATGGACGTCTTGCTGAACTCTTCCTTGAACTTGTCGAAGGAACCGAATGCCTTGTTGATGGCTTCGGCCAGAGCGCCGGTAGGCTCGCCGCCAGCGTTAGGGGCCAGGCAGTTCCAGTAGAACGTGTGGTTCCAGACCTGAGCGGCGTTGTTGAAGATACCGCCCGAGGAGGTCTTGATGATCTCTTCCAGGGTCTTGCCTTCGAACTCGGTGCCAGGCACCAGGTTGTTCAGGTTCACGACGTAGGTGTTGTGATGCTTGTCGTGGTGATATTCCAGAGTCTCCGCAGAAATGTGCGGCACCAGAGCGTCTTTGGCGTAGGGCAGTGGCGGCAATTCAAAAGCCATGGTTTATCTCCTTTCAGGTCAATTGCGGTAGTCGCACGGCCGATCACGGGCGGCCAGATACAGCATGCACCGGGAGTTTTACTCTTTTGCGGCGCAGACCCCGGATCATAGCACCGGGTCTGCGCCTTAACCACGCAACAACTGTGTGGGATAGAGGTTCCCACGGGTTTGACTCTGCGGTCATGAATCCGTCAGGCTGAGCGGATCAACTGGAAGGCCACGCTGAACATCATCACCGCGATCATCAGGTCCAGCATGCGCCAGGTGGCAGGGCGCGCCAGCCAGGGAGCCAGCCATGCCGCGCCCAGGGCCAGGCTCGAGAACCACAGCAGCGAAGCGCTGGCTGCGCCGGCGACATACGCGCCAGGTACGCCTTGTTGTGCGCCCAGCGAGCCAATCAGCAACACGGTGTCCAGATAGACATGCGGGTTCAGCAAGGTGACCGCCAATGCGCTGAGCAACACGGTGCGCAGCGATTTTCTGCCAACCGCTGCGCTGTGCTCCAGGCTTTGCCGCGAGCAGGCGCGGCGCAGTGCCTGCAGGCCGTACCAGCTCAGGAATATCACGCCGCCCCAGCGCGCCACCGCCAGCAGGGTCGGATTCTGCGCCAGCACATTGGCCAGACCGAACACACCTGCCGCTACCAGCAGGGCGTCGCAGACAATGCACAGCATCGCCACGGCCACGTGATGTTCACGACGCAGGCCCTGAGCCAGCACAAAAGCATTTTGAGTTCCGATAGCCATGATCAGGCCTGCCGCGATCAGCAGCCCGTTGAGGTAGCTTTGCCACATAAGGATGTTCCATTGAGCAGATTCAGGTAGCCATTCTTAGGGCTCGGGGGATATAAGGAAAACCAATAATCTTCATCGCCCATTAGGAAAACTGATGTTCGACTATAAACTGCTGTCAGCGCTGGCGGCGGTGATCGAGCAAGCCGGGTTCGAGCGCGCTGCTCAGGTGCTGGGGCTTTCTCAGTCAGCGGTCTCGCAACGCATCAAATTGCTGGAGGCACGCATTGGCCTGCCGGTGCTGGTCCGCGCCACGCCGCCGAGCCCGACCGACATCGGCCGGCGCCTGCTCAATCACGTGCAGCAGGTTCGTTTGCTGGAGCGCGACCTGCAAAGCCAGGTGCCTGCACTGGACGAGGAGGGCATGCCCGAGCGTTTGCGCATCGCCCTGAATGCCGACAGTCTGGCAACCTGGTGGGCGCCGGCCATTGGCGCGTTTTGTACGCAACACCGTTTGCTGCTGGATCTGGTTGTCGAAGATCAGGACGTAGGCCTCAAGCGCATGCGCGCCGGTGAGGTAGCGGCCTGCCTGTGTGGCAGCGAGCGTCCGGTGGCCGGGGCCCGCAGCCAGTTGCTGGGGGCGATGCGCTACCGGGCGCTGGCCAGTCCGGCGTTCATCGCCCGCCATTTTCCGGACGGCGTCAGCCCGGAAACGCTCGCCAGAGCAGCGGCACTGGTATACGGGCCGGACGATCTTCTGCAGCATCGTTATCTGGCTCTGTTGGGTGTTCAGGACGGCTTCGAGCATCATTTGTGTCCTTCTTCCGAAGGTTTCATCCGTATGATCGAGGCGGGGATGGGCTGGGGGCTGGCGCCCGAGTTGCAGGTGCGCGACCAGTTGCGCAACGGCACGCTGCTCGAATTGCTGCCGGACCGTTGCATCGATGTGCCGCTCTACTGGCATCATTGGCGCAATGGTGGGCAGCTTCTGACGCGCCTCACCGAACATCTTGCGCAACATTCGGCTCACTGGCTGGTGCCGCTGAGCGAAGACTGATCGTCAACAGGATCATGTGTAATCCATGCAGGCAGGGTTTTCCTTTCCTGCAGACGCGTTAATGGAGCGGTAAATGAAGATTCTGGTCACCGGCGCGAGCGGCTTCATTGGCGGACGCTTTGCGCGTTTTGCCCTTGAGCAGGGCATGAGCGTGCGGATCAATGGCCGTCGTGCCGAAGGTGTCGAGCACTTGGTCAGGCGCGGTGCCGAGTTTATCCAGGGCGACCTCGCCGATCCTTATCTGGTGCGCGCACTGTGCGATGACGTGGAAGCGGTCGTGCATTGCGCGGGCTCGGTCGGTACGTGGGGACGTCGCCAGGATTTCATGCAGGGCAACGTGCAGCTCACGGAAAACATCGTCGAGGGCTGCCTGAAACAAAGGGTGCGAAGGCTGGTTCACCTTTCCTCGCCGTCGATCTACTTTGATGGCCGCTCGCACCGTGGCATCAAGGAAGAGCAGGTGCCCAAGCGCTTTCACAATCACTACGCGGCCACCAAATACCTGGCCGAGCAAAAGGTCTTCGGTGCCGAAGAGTTCGGGCTGGAAGTCATTGCCCTGCGGCCACGCTTTGTCACCGGTGCGGGCGATAACAGCATTTTCCCGCGTTTGCTGCACATGCAGCGCAAGAGGCGCCTGTCGATCGTCGGCAATGGCTTGAATGTGGTGGATTTCACCAGCATGCAGAACCTCAACGAAGCCTTGCTGAGCAGTTTGCTGGCAACGGGTTCGGCACTGGGCAAGGCCTACAACATCAGCAATGGCACGCCGGTCCCGCTGTGGGACGCGATCAATTACGTGATGCGCCAGATGCACTTGCCGCAGGCCACCCGTTATCGTTCGTACGGGCTGGCCTACAGCGCCGCGGCGATCAATGAGGCTGCCTGTATGCTGTGGCCGGGCAGACCTGAACCTACCCTGTCGAGAGTGGGCATGCAGGTCATGAACACGGATTTTACGCTTGATATCAGCCGCGCCAGGCATTATCTGGATTATCAGCCCCAGGTCAGCCTGTGGGCGGCGCTGGATGAATTCTGTGGCTGGTGGCAGGCACAGCACGCGATCTGAATGCGGCAGTAGCACAGTGAGATTGATTCTGCGCTGTTGTTATACTGCTCAACTTTGATCTACGAACTTTGATTTAACAGCTTCCTGAAGGGTTATTCATGCGCAACGATCCCTACGACGACGTCGATGACGTTCCCAGCCTGAGCGCCAAGGACGATGACGACGACTTCGCGCCGAGCAATGGCGCACGCGAGCGAACCACCGTCTATTCGCGCACCACGCCTGTAGTCAAGGTCAAGGCGCCGAGCACCGGGCCTTTGTGGGCGTTGGTCGGTGCGTTGTTCATCGCCTTCTGCGGTCTGGGCTGGTGGAGCTTTCAGCAGGTTTCCCTGATGGAACAGCAGTTGGTGGCGACTCAGGAAAGCTTCGCGCGCATCAGCGAAGAAGCGGCGGGGCGCTTGCAGGATATTTCCGGCAAGGTGGTCGCGACCGAAGCGCTTTCCAGTGATGGCGAGGCGCTCAAGCAGCGTATCAAGTTGCTCGAAGCGCAACTGGAAGATCAGGACAAGCAGCGCGAAGGGGTCGAAGGCCAGCAGGGCAGTCTCGACAAGCGTCTGGAGCAGATGGCCGCGCAAACCGCCCAGCAGCAGAGTGAAAACGCGCAGTTGCAGGAGCAGCTCAAAAGCGTCGTCGCTGAACTGACCACGCTCAAGGCGGCGTTGCCTGACCTGAAGACCGCTCAGGCGGATCAGGGCAAGCTGGATGCACAGATCAAAAGCGTGGCAGCCGATGTCGCCACGTTGAAAAAGCAGGGCAACCCGTCTGCCGCTGTCGAACGCCTGGAACAGGACCTGATGGTGCTGAAAAGCGAACAGGAAAACCGCCCGGCTCCTGCAGCGCAAGCCAATACGGCCGAGTTCGATGCGTTTCGTGCTCAGGTGACTCGTAACATCAATACCCTGACCAGCCAGATCCAGAACCTGTCGCAACAGCTCAACGCTCGTCGTTGACCCCCGAGTCTGCCTGCCGCTATCCATGGCGGCAGGCAAATGCTCCGGTCTTTTTTGCACCCCACAAATAAATATGTGCTTGCCAAGTGAGGGGCGGCTTAAAGTTGCGTTGCTGTTAAATAAATGGAGCTTCAATAATGAATGGAATCAATGGTATGAACGCTGATACGCCTGAAGAAAAAGCCCGCGTCGCTGGTGAAGATCGCCAGCCAATGGATGCCTCTGTCGAACGAGCAGAACCGGATGTGGAAGAACTCTCTGAAACGCAAGCGCCCGCTGGAGACTATGGGTTCGCGCGTCCGAAGAGGGCAGCGAGCCCGGACGGTCCACCGGTAAGGAAGGCGCCACCTGTGAAGGTTGGGCAGGCCGGTGGGCCACCGGCCAAGGTCGGGCAGGCTGGCGGGTCCGGGGCAAATAGTGGCGCGCCTACCAGGCCACCGGTCAAGGTTGGGCAAACCGGCGGGTCCGGGGCAAATAGTGGCGCGCCTATCAGGCCACCGGTCAAGGTTGGGCAGGCTGGCGGGAAAGTGACAGGAGGGGGAGCGCCTGTCAGGCCGCCTGTTGCAAAGGTATCGCCGCCTGACAAACCGATCGTCCGGCCTGCCAGCGTTCCGCTGGCGCCGCAAACGGTTCCCGCGACCCCTGCGCCACCTTCGCGTCTGGAAAAGGTGCTGACGACCGTCAATACCGTAACGGGCGTGCTGCAACTGATCCCGGCGTTCCACCACATGGTAAATCCCAACGGCACGATCACCTATCCGGACGGCAAAGTTCAGTCTGCGGATGGTCAGACCCTTACCCATCCAAGCGGGGCCGTGCAGCATGCCGACGGCACGACGGTGCATGCCGATGGTTCGGTAGAGAACGCAAATGGCGATGTGCAGCACAAGGACGGAACCTGGGTTTTGGCGGATGGCTCGATCAACTACCCGGACGGACGCTGGAAGCATCCGGATGGCAGTATCACCGACGCCCAAGGCAACTTGCTGGGGACGGCCGCGGCTGACGCCAAGCCGTAGTGCCAATGCTGGAGTGCTGATGGCTGTAGGCAATAAAAAACCCTGATGCTCGCGCGTCAGGGTTTTTGCTGTTGCAGCGTCTGGTTACATCCGTGGGTAGTCGATATAGCCGACTGGTCCTTTGGCGTAGAACGTCTCCGGATGGGCTTCATTCAGGGGCGCATCGCTGGCCAGACGCTCAGGCAGGTCCGGGTTGGCGATGTACGGCACGCCAAAGGCAATGGCGTCTGCCTTGCCTTCTGCCAGCCAGGCGTTGGCCGTGTCCTTGGTGAATTTTTCATTGGCGATATAGACGCCGCCGAAATCCTTCTTCAACTGTGGGCCGAGGCTGTCTTCAGCATCATGCTCACGGGCACAGATGAAGGCGATACCGCGCTTGCCGAGCTCTTTGGCCACGTAGCTGAAGGTTTCAGCACGGTTTGCATCGCTCATGTCGTGCATGTCGAAACGAGGCGAGAGGTGAACGCCTACACGGCCAGCGCCCCAGACATCGATGACTGCGTCGGTCACTTCCAGCAGCAGACGCGCACGATTTTCCACCGAACCGCCGTACTCGTCGGTGCGCTGGTTGCTGCCGGTCAGCAGGAACTGCTCAAGCAGATAACCGTTGGCGCCATGCACTTCCACGCCGTCGAAGCCCGCAGCCTTGGCGTTTTCCGCACCGACGCGATAGGCCTCGACGATGTCACCGATTTCCGCCAGTTCCAGCGCGCGCGGGGTTGGCAATGGGGTGATCGGGCGCATCAGGCTGACATGGCCTTCGGCCGCGATGGCACTCGGCGCGACCGGGGTTTCGCCGTTCAGGTATGACGGGTGGGAAATACGGCCCACGTGCCACAACTGCAGGGCGATACGACCACCGGCGTTGTGCACGGCCTTGGTGATGTTGCTCCAGCCACGTACCTGGTCGTTGGACCAGATGCCCGGGGTGTCGGGGTAGCCCACGCCCATAGGCGAGACAGAGGTGGCTTCGGTCAGGATCAGGCCGGCCGAGGCGCGCTGCACGTAATACTCGGCCATCATCGCGTTCGGTACACGGCCTTCATCGGCACGGCAGCGCGTCAGTGGAGCCATGATGATGCGGTTGGGCAGTTGCAGATCGCCCAGGGTGATCGGGTCAAAGATAGTCGTCATGTGTCTAATCCTCGTAATTGATCAATGCGTAGCAGGGGCCAGGTCGGGGTTGCCGGTCTGACGAAAGGTAATCAGGGTAATCAGCAGCGCCAGCACGGCCAGGATGGCGGCGGCCAGCGGTACGCTGGTCAGCCCCAGACCGTGGGCGATGACGCTGCCACCGACCCAGGCGCCCAGCGCGTTGCCGACGTTGAAGGCGCCGATATTCAGGGTTGAAACCAGGTTCGGTGCGGCTTTGCCGAACGTCACCACGTTGATCTGCAGGGCCGGGACGGCAGCGAAGGCCGCGACTGCCCAGAGGAACAGGGTGATTTCAGCCGGGATCAGCGCGGTGCTGGTCCAGCTGAGCACGGTGGAGATCACCGCCATCGAGACGAATACGCCAATTAGCGTGGACGACAGGCGGCGGTCGGCCATCTTGCCGCCGATCACGTTGCCGGCGGTCAGGCCCAGGCCGATCAGCAGCAGGGTCCAGGTCACGCCGTTGGGCGATACACCGGTGACTTCGCCGAGCAGCGGAGCAATGTAAGTGAACAGGGTGAACATGGACGCCGAGAACAGCGCAGTCATGGTCAGCGACAGCCAGATGCCGGCCCCTCGCAGGGCGCCCAGTTCAGCGCGCATGTCGAGCTTTTCTTCATTGCGGTTGGTCGGCAGGAAGCGGATCAGGCCGATCAGCGCAATCACGCCGATGACCGTGACGGCCCAGAACGTCGAGCGCCAGCCTGCGTATTGACCCAGCGCAGTACCCAGCGGCACGCCCAGTACGTTGGCCAGGGTCAGGCCGGTGAACATCAAGGCCACCGCCGAGGCACGACGGTTGGCGGGCACCAGACCTGCGGCAACCACCGAACCGATGCCGAAGAACGCACCGTGACACAGTGCAGTCACCACGCGGGCGAACATCAGGACGTTGTAGTCACTGGCCAGCGCACAGAGCAGGTTGCCGATGATGAAAATCCCCATCAGCGTGACCAGCGCCGCCTTGCGCGGCAGTTTTGCCGTGGCCATGGCCATGAACGGCGCACCGACGGCGACACCCAGCGCATAGCCGGTCACCAGCCAGCCTGCGCCGGGGATCGATACGCCGAGGTCGGCCGCGACATCGGGCAGCAGGCCCATGATGACGAATTCGGTGGTGCCGATGGCGAAGGCGCTCAGGGCCAGAATGAGTAGCGAAAGAGGCACGGGGCAGCTCCTGGTAAACGTTGGAAATCAGGTCGGGTTGTTCAGTTCTTCAACCAGCGCCTGAACGAATGCCTGTATGACTTCTTCGTTGCGTCTGAAGAAATGCCATTGGCCGACCTTCTTGCTGCTGATCAGACCAGCGCGTTGCAAGGTCGCCAGATGGGCCGAGACAGTGGATTGTGACAATCCCGCACGCTGATCGATCTGTCCGGCGCAAACGCCGTGTTCGATCGAGTATTCCTGGGCGGGAAAGCTTGCGCGGGGGTTCTTCAGCCAGGTCAGGATTTCTCGGCGGACCGGGTGGGCCAGGGCTTTTATTATGTCGTCGAGGTCGATAGGCATGTCGTTCTCACAGGCGGTGTAGCGTTATATCGCGATAGAGCGAACCTTATATCTGTATTTCGCGATATACAAATATGATTATGTGCTTAGGATCAGCCAAATCGCTATATCGGGTTATAACGATATATGGACAGCGGGCCCGAAAGCGGCCTAGGCTTGCAGCCATGAACTACTTGGCACATCTTCATCTTGGCGGGCACCGGCCCGCTCAATTGCTTGGCAGCCTGTATGGCGATTTCGTCAAAGGTCCGTTGCCGGGACGTTTTCCTGCGGAACTGGAGGCGGCGATTCGTCTGCACCGCAGCATCGACGCCTTCACTGACAGTCATCCGCTGATCAAGGCTTCCATCGCCCGCTTTCCGCTCCAGCGACGGCGCTATGCGGGCATCATGCTCGATGTCTTTTTCGATCATTGCCTGGCGCGCGACTGGCATCGTTATGCCGACCTGCCGTTGGACGCATTCACACGCAAAGTCTATGGCACGCTGGCTGCCGAGCCGCAATTGCCCGAGCGGCTGGCGCTGATCGCACCGCGCATGGCGGCGCAGGACTGGCTGGGGTCGTATCGGGATTTCGAGGTGCTGGAGCAGGTGTTGAGCGGCATATCCCGACGCTTGTCAAAACCCGAAGGGCTGGCCGGCGGCATGCAGGAACTGCAGGCGCTGTACCAGCCCTTGAGTGCGGATTTCGCCGAGTTCTATCCGCTGCTCGAGGATTTCGTTCAGGCCGCTCGGGCCGGACGCGAAACCACTTCGCTCGGCTGAACCGGCGGCTCGCCAAACAACGCCACCTGAACGGCCTGCTGGGCCTTGAAGGCCAGTGCGGCGCGTTCCTGGTCAGCGGTCGGGATTGGCGTCAGCAGGTGAATATGCACGTCGCTCTGCTCGTTGGCGAACAGTCGGCGCAAATGCGACAGCAAGTCATCGTCGCCAATGAACGGGGCTATCGGGTCCGGTTTGCCGTCACGCGAGTAACCAATGGCCACCGGCTGAATCGGCACGCCAGCGTCAATAGCGCTGGACAGCAGACGACCGTGAAAGGTGCGCAGGCTCTTGCCGTCCGTGGTGGTGCCTTCGGGGAAGATCAGCAGTGCGTTGCCTTGTTGCAGGTGGTTGCACATCTGCTTCTGGATCAGACGGCTGTCGCCCGATCCGCGACGAATGAACAGCGTACCGGCCTTCAGCGCCAGCCAGCCCGCTACCGGCCAGGTCCGCACTTCGGCTTTCGACAGAAACGACAGCGGCGCGAGCATGCCGAGCAGGGCGATGTCGGTCCATGACACATGGTTGCTGACCCACAGCATGGGCTGGGTTGGCAGTTGACCTGTCACGGTGACGCGAAACGGCAGGGCGTTGGTCAGGCGTGCCATGAACCAGCGGCTCCAGCGCTGCCTGCGCTCCATCGAACCTCCGATTCTGGTGCGTTCCAGGACCGCGAACGCGCTGGCAATCGTCAATCCGAGCGCTACGACCAGTAGCACCCGGACTACGCGGGCATAGCCGCGCAACCGGCTCATCACACGGCCGCCTTGAAGTGGCGGGCATAGCGCGGGCACAGGTCATCGCGCTTGAGCAGGATGAACACGTCGGCCACCTGAAAGTCTTCGTCCCAGCACGGCTCGCCACAGATCTTGGCTCCCAGACGCATGTAGGCCTTGAGCAGCGGTGGCATCTCGCAGATCACATTGCTCGGGATGTCGAGGGTCGGCAGCGGATTCTTCGGCTCGGCGCGCAGGTGCTCGTTGCACAGGTAGCGTTCGCGCAGGCGTTGCATGATCGCATGGGCCTGAATACCGCCGTCCTGCATCGGGATGCTCGCGCAGCCCATCAGGTAGCTGTAGCCGCCTTCGTTGAGCACCTCGGCCAGTTCGCTCCACAACACCGCAATGGTGCCGCCGTTGCGATAGGCCGGGTCGACGCAGGTGCGGCCCAGTTCGAGGATCGGCCCTTGCAGATTGACCAGCCCGTGCAGGCTGAACTCTTCTTCGCTGTAGAAGCGCCCCAGCGTGTTGGCGGCCTGATGGTCGAGCAGCCGGGTCGTGGCAACCAGACGCCCGGTGTTCAGGTCGCGTACCCCGATGTGCGAGCAGTGAACATCGTAATCGTCGATGTCCAGGCCTTGTTCAGCGCCGTTGAGACGGGCGTTGAACTCTTCGCTGAACACACTGAAACGCAACGCCTGTGCTTCCTGCAAGGCGCGCGCTCCAATCAGGCGCTCGGCCTGAAGACGACGTTCAGAAGTGTTGTCACGAATGCGGGCGATCTGGGTCATACGAATCTCCATGAGCCAGCCTTGCAGATGCAGAAAGGGCTGGTGACTGATTTGTCCAGGCGCTTTGCCGTACTTGCAGGCTAGGGAGATGCCGTGTCATGCCTGTGAAGCTTTGGTGATGGTTGTGTGACGGGGGATGCTGTGGCCATTTCCCCTGTGTCAGGTCTTGAGGGCAGTCCACGTAGCGTGAGGAACGAGCGGCGTACGCAGGATCACTATCGTTCCCATGCTCCGCGTGGGAATGCAGTTCGTGACGCTCTGCGTCTGCTCCCGAGGTAATGGCTGACTGTCATGAAACGCTGATACGGTATGCGGACTATTCTGTAGAGGCCCTGTCATGCCGCGTAGATTTGTCCGTCTGTGTCTGGTTCTAATCCTGGGCTTCAGTGCCCAGGGCGTCGTTGCTCAAACATGGCCGGCAGAGCAATGGCCTTCTCAGTCTGTGCCGCGATCGGCGGCCATCGAAGAGCTTGAGGCTTACGCCTTCCCGCCTCGTGACGACGCCGCGCGCAAGGGCATTCGCACCGATGCGCTGCTGGTCATTCGTGATGGCGAAGTTGTGTACGAGCGCTACGGCGGCGTAACCACCGCGCAAACGCCGCACCTGACCTGGTCGATCAGCAAAAGCATCATGGCGACAGTGCTGGGGGTGGCGTTTGCAGAAGGACGCTTTCAACTGAATGATCCGGTGGCGAAGTTCTACACGCCGTTCAAGGCGCACCCCGAGATCGCCATCAAAGACCTGATGCACTGGGCGTCGGGTCTGGATTGGCAGGAGGACTACGAATACGCTCCGCTCAACTCCTCGGTGGTCGCCATGCTCTACACCCGTGGGCGTGACGACATGGCGCGCTTCACCGCCGATCACCGCGCTGCCCAACCCCCCGGCAAGACTTACCTTTATTCCAGTGGCGACAGCACCGCCCTGGCGGCGGCCTTGAAAAAGATGGTCGGCGATGAGGCTTATCCAGATTATCCATGGACCGCGCTGTTCGACCCGCTCGGCATCCGCAGTGCGGTCTGGGAAACCGATGGCGCGGGTACATTTGTAGGCTCTTCCTATGCCTACATGACCGCCCGCGATCTGGCCCGCATCGGCCTGCTGATGCAGCGCGGCGGGCAATGGCAGGATCGGCAGTTGCTCAACAAGGCGTGGATGGACTTCGCGCTGACGCCGTTTGCCGGTGCAGGCGTGGATGCCAGCGTTGAAGTGCCCGGAGGCCAATGGTGGCTCAACCGTGCTGCCGATGGCGGCAAAGGACCGTGGCCAGATGCGCCCCCTGACACCTTCGCGGCACTGGGGCATTGGGGGCAGGCGCTGTATGTGATTCCCGATCAGAAGCTGGTGATCGTGCGCTATGCCGATGACCGCGACAGTACCTACAACCACAATGAAATGCTCAAGCGCGTACAGGCCGCGTTTGGCAAGGAGGGCGGTCAATGAGCACGCGTCGAATGTTCATCCTGCGCCGTCTCTTCAGCAGCCTGCTGTTGCTGATCGTTGCCGCACTTGCCGTACTCGCCTGGCAGTACCGTGTGAACCTGCAGGCATTTCCGACCATCATCAGTGCCTACACCGCCAAGGAATACTGCTCGTGCAGGTACGTCATGAACAATTCCGAAGCGTATTGCCAGGGCTACATCAAGCAGTATCTGCCCAGCACCCTGGTCGACGACAGCAGTCAGAAACGGGTCATTGCCAGCGGCCTTGGACGCACCAGCAGCGCGTCGTGGCAGGATGAGCGACAGGGCTGTCGCCTGCTGCCGTGAGGGCTTGATGGGGGGCCGCCGAACGCAGGCGTTTGCCAGCGGTCAGACAGGCGGATAAGGTGGCCCTCAATTGTACGTTTGGAGTCTGCATGCTCACTATGAATCGCCTGCTGCTGGTCCTGCTGGCCGCAGTGGCGTTACCTGCCCATGCGAACTGGTATCTGGATAACGAGTCGTCGCGACTCTCGTTCACCTCGACCAAAAATGCCGATATTGCCGAAGTGCATCGCTTTCTCGTGCTGCACGGCAAAGTCGACGCCAAGGGGCTGGCTGAGGTGGAGGTTGAAACCGATTCAGTCAGCACCGGCATTCCGCTGCGCGACGAGCGCCTTCGAGAGCAGGTGTTTCAGGTGCGCAAGTTTCCGACTGCTCAGATCAATGCGCAGCTCGACATGCGCCCGATCAACGACCTCGCGCCCGGCGCGCAACTGGAACTGCGTTTACCGCTGACCGTCAGCCTGCGCGGCAAGACCCACAGCTATAACGCCGAGCTGCTGGCGACGCGTCTCGACGAGCGGCGCTTTCAGGTCGTGACGCTCGAGCCGCTGGTGATCCATGCCCAGGATTTCGATATGGCCCCGGACTTCAAGGCCTTGCGCAATGCCGCAGGATTGTCGGCGGTGAGCCTCTCGGTTCCGGTAGGGGCTGTCCTGATCTTCACGGCGCGCTGATATGAACGGTGCGATTTTTCCGTGGCGTGAAAACAACCGCTTTCAATTGCTGATCGACGGTCCTGCGTTCTTCCCGCGCATGATCGCAGCCATTGATCGCGCCGAGCAGCAGGTCGATCTGGAGTTGTACCTCGTCGAAGCCGGGGCTTGCGCTGACGCCATCGTGCGCGCGCTGGTCGAGGCGGGCAGGCGTGGGGTGATCGTACGCTGCCTGTTCGATGACTTCGGTTCAAAAGCCTTCGACGCCGGCCTGCGCAAGCAACTGACCGATGCCGGTGTGATTCTGCGTTTCTACAATCCGATCCACTGGCGGCGGGGCGTGCGTAACTTCTACCGCGACCATCGCAAACTGCTGGTGGTGGATAAGGCCTTGGCCGTGGTGGGCGGCACCGGTGTGACCGACGAGTTCTGGGAGCCGGACAAGGACGCCAGCCAGTGGCACGAAGTGATGGTCGAAATCACCGGGCCGCTGGTGATTGACTGGCAGGCGCTGTTCAACCGGCAGTTCCACGCCAACGCCCGGCGTTTCGCCTGGCGTCCGAAAGAAAACTTCGGCCTTGATCACCTGCCCAAGGCCCCGACAACCGGCGAGGGGCTGGGCCGCGTGGCATATGCCGATTCCCGCCAGCACCGCGATATTCTGCAATCGCTGGTGCGTGCGCTGAACACCGGGCAAAAGCGGATCTGGCTGGCGACCCCTTACTTTCTGCCCACCTGGAAAGTTCGCCGCTCTTTGCGCAGGGCTGCGGCGCGTGGCGTTGATGTGCGTTTGCTGCTGACCGGACCGCGCACCGATCACCCGTCCGTACGCTATGCCGGTCAACGCTACTACCCGCGCCTGTTACGCGCCGGGGTCAAGGTGTTCGAATACCAGCCCTGCTTTCTGCACCTGAAAATGGTCCTGATCGACGACTGGGTGAGTCTCGGCTCTTGCAACTTCGATCACTGGAACCTGCGCTTCAACCTGGAAGCCAACCTCGAAGCCCTCGACCCCGGGTTGACCCGCGACGTGGTCGCCAGCTTCGAAAAAGACTTCGCCCTGAGCGCCGAAACCACGCTGGCAGACTGGAAGGCCAGACCGCTGTGGCGACGGGTCAAGCAGCGCTTGTGGGGCTGGATCGACCGGCTGGTGGTGAACTTGCTGGATCAGCGTAACTGAGCGCTACGGAACATGGCAAAACTCGACGCGCTGCTTTTGCGAAGCCGTTGTGGAGGTGCAGTCAATGGCAGAGGCGGTGGCGTATCTTCGGTATCAGCGAAGGTGTGCTGCAATCCTTGACTCAAAACGGGTGGCTTTGAGGTGGGCAAGGGGGGCGGTGCGCCTTGACTCGCAACTGGCTCATGCTCGTTTGACTGCATTGCAGACGTCTTTTCGGGTTCAACGTGAATATGAATGTCCAGTTGATTGCCTTTGAAAACTTTGTCCACTCGTATGGCTGCTAATCCAAAATCTTCCAGGATTCGTTTAGTGGTTTTGCCGTTAAGCGTTTCCGAGAAAAAAACCTCCTTGAAGTCTGGCGCGGCGCTGTCATGGCGACTCAATGTCCGGAGTGTTTCCTCGTTCGAAATATTTTCCCTGATTATCCGGCTTGGAAGTTGGCCGAAAAACCCGTGTTGCTCGGCAACCTTCGTGTACTGCGTAACGGCAACCTCATTGGCGTAGTACACGCGCTGGCCGTCTGAACGGTTGTAATTCATGTGAAAGGTCCATTCGTCGGGCGTGTAGGTATTCACAAACTCACTGGCTTTTGAGCCCGGTCGCGCTTGTCTGGAACCTATGGAGTAGTCTCCAAATCCAGGTATTCCCATCTTGTGACGTAGGTTGCTTTCAATAAATCGGTAGTGGTCGGACGACTTTTTTCTCGCCTGCTCAAGGCGTTCTTCCAGTCCGGTTACGTTGTAAGACACGAGCCCTGAATGGTCATTTTTTGACAGAGGGTTATTTCTCACGAACGTAAAAGGGTTGAGTCCATCCACATCCCCCGCCGGATCCGGATTGATCCACCGCTGCAGCCATGGCGCGTAATACCTGTACCCGTAATAATAAAGCCCGCTGGCATCGTGCTCCTTGCCCGAGTACCGAACTGTTTTGTACTTCGCTTCCACCGCACTGCGCGCCGCCCACCAGGCCGTACCGCCGAACGGATAATAACTTTCCTGGCTGATCAAACCGCCTTGTTGATCAAGCTCCAGCGTGCTTGAGCCCAGATGATCACCCAGGCTGTAACGCACCTGATCGTTCGCAATAGCGCCTGGCTTTCCGGCTTCCCAGTGCAACACCCGCACGCTGTTGCGACCCGCCTGAGCCGTAACGACGTGAAGAGTTTCTCCATCGGCCGTGGTCCGAACTTCCAGTCCCGGCAGGTAGCGAACTTCATTGGTCAGTGTGCGACCTGATGCCTGCGCGGTGCTGATCTTGCGACAACGTTGACCCTGGCCGTCATAGACATAGCGTTCGTCATCGTTCGACCCGTCTTCACGTTGCACAGTGGTAATGTGCTGCAACTGATTACGCGCATCCCAACCCATAACCTGCCCGCGAACCAGTTGCAGCAGATTGCCGTTGGCATCAAAACTCGTGGCGAAATCCACATTGCCGTCATCGTCGGGCAGGCTGCGATTGCTGTCCGGGGCAACGTGCATGTTGCGGGTGAAGTTGTGTGCGCCTTCGTGGCGCATTTGCAGCAGATTGCCCGCTGCGTCGTAGCTGTAATTCTGTGTGTAGTTGCTGACCTGGCAAGGATCGAGCGTCGGCAGAGGTTGCAGACCGGGCAGCGCCGGACCATGGCTGGCACCGTTTCTGACCTCCCGGCCGCTGGCTTCGATCAGTTGATACAGCGTGTCGTAACGGTAATGGCTGATGGGTTCTATAAGCTGGTTGTCGCAATACCGGTCGGGTTGAGACGTATCGTTGACGAGCAGGATATTGCCCACCGGGTCATAGCTGTAATTGAGTTTCTGCAGCAGCGTGCCGTCAGCAGAGATCGCGCTCAGCCCGGTCAGCCTGCCGTCCTGCTGATCATAGGCGTAAAGGCTGACTACGCCGTTGCCCGCTGTTTCTTGTTCGACTTGATTGAATGCGTTGTAACGGGTATCGACAAGCAATGCCTGCGGCTGTGAAATGCCTGCTTGCATAAGGCCCAGTGTCTTCGATTGCCCGGCAATGGTCCGGCTGAACACCTGCCGGTTACCCATGGCATCGGCTTGCTCGCGGACTTCGCCCAGTGCATTGAATCTCCACCGACTTTGCAACGGAGCCGGCTCAAGCAAGGCATCGCGCTCGGCTTCGGCGACCGGCCAGTCCGGCACGTCGAGCGACAAAAGGAATTGCCGCGCCTCGGTCAGCAACGCCCCCTGCAATGCGTAGTCCGGGAAAAAGCGTGTGCCCGCTGTATCGTCATGTCGGACGAGTTGATTGCATTGGTTATGCCCGATCGTTACGTCCCTGTCGCCATAACTAAAGCGCTCAACGACCCGACCTTGTTCAATGATGGCCAAGGGACGCAACCTAACGTCGTACTCAATATTTCGCTTACTGCCACGGCCGTCCCAGCTCGCCAGTCTTTGACCCGCTTCGCCCGCCAAGACAACCCGCCAGCCAGCATCGACGCTGTTGGTCAGCAAAGGAAGGCCGGAAAGCGAATGCAGTGTGCTGATAGTGGGCAACGCATCGCTGCTCAGGCGTGGGTCTCGCTGAGCGATGATACGTCCCGCCACATCGTATGTCTGATGCGTCACGCGCTTATCGGCGGCTTGGTTTGAGTCCTGACGTAGTAAGGCGATGCTACGCACGGTGAGCGATCGTGGGTCTGTCACTGCCAGCGTTGGTGTGTGGGCATGCGTAGCTTCGTTCATGTCTAAACGTCCTTTTACCAACCTGATACTGACCTGGAGAAACTTTCCAGGCAGCGTATTCGGCTTCGGTGAAGGTCATCTGCTTCATCAGGCGTCTCGGCGATTGAGATCAGACGTTCTACCAAATTTGGAAGTCTTCCCCATCGTTTCCCTAGTAAAAGCCAGTCTGGCTATATGATTGCTGTTTAGGGCGTACAGCAACAATAAAGTCAGCGAAGGGGAATTCTGAGTCCCCCTGCCGATCAACCCATAAAGCCTCCATGCCAAAGTCGTCAAGTACTCGTTGAGTTCGCTTGCCGTTGGGCGTTTCCTGAAGAAAAGTCTGTAGCATTTCCGGAGTTTTGTTTTCTATTGTCGAAGTTTTCGTCAACGTCTCATTATTCACGACGAAGCTATTTTTTATAACCGAAGGTAAAACACCATGGGTATTTGTTTTTTGGGCAATGGTTTTATACTGGTATCGGACTACGTCATTGGCATGATAGTCATTGCTTCCGCTTCTTTTGTAATTTGAACGAAAGGTCCATTCGTTGGGCGCGTAGTCGTTGAGGAAGTCGTCCTCTTTTTGAAGATGCTTTGATTCTATGGTGTAGGGGTCGTATGCGAAGCTGCTGTTATGGTCAAACATCGTCGCTACGATAGCGGTCGCCTCGCCGGAACGTTTATCAACTGCGGCCAATCTTTCTTCCAATCCGGAAACAAGATATCTGTCTGGTATTGT
This sequence comes from Pseudomonas sp. SZ57, assembly GCF_009495975.1. Lineage (NCBI taxonomy): Bacteria > Pseudomonadati > Pseudomonadota > Gammaproteobacteria > Pseudomonadales > Pseudomonadaceae > Pseudomonas > Pseudomonas sp. SZ57. The sequence goes on from NZ_WIBD01000029.1 coordinate 93,986, forward strand.
GTACACAGGTCCTAGGAATTGCTCTTGATCGCCCCACAAAACACCAGGTCTCGCATCTTGATTTTCAAGCGCATAGCTATTTGAGGTTATCGGTTTTCGACGAGCGGATGATGTCTGAGACTCAAGCGCGTGCTTCCCCATATATCCCAACCTGTCGTAATAGGTGATTGGACTGTTTTTTACGTACCCGTACAGATTCAACCCATCCACATCCCCGCCGGATCCGGATTGATC